>NZ_JAMXAX010000053.1 GCF_023913775.1 Acidovorax facilis | reverse complement strand
GCGGCGGCGGGGGTCCACATCATAGGGGGTCGGTTTTTTGGGGGCGATGCGCCGCTGAGGGAAGCTATCGAGGCCAGTTCAGCCAAAAAAAAGCCCCAAGCCGTGAGGCCTGGGGCTAATCCATCCTTTGAGGAGATGGAGGAGACAATCGGTGCGGGACAAGTGCCGAAAACCGGGCTTCTTGCCATCTGCCTTTTCCATCCAGAAAAAGCAGCGCTTGGTGGAAGTTTAGCGCGAGTCTTGTTGCATTGCAGCAAAATCAACACCAAATTTTTATTTCGCCGGGCCATTCCGTGCGAAAAAAACCACGCACCAAAAAGGAGATACACCATGGAATGCACAGTCAGCTGGACCGGAGGCACAGGAACCCGTTCTGGCATGGGCTTTGTGGCCGAGACCGGCAGCGGCCATGTTTTAACGATGGATGGCGCGCCCGATGCCGCCAATCCGGCCAACGGCGGGCTGAACCTGGCGCCCCGGCCCATGGAGACAGTGCTGGCCGGCACAGGCGGCTGCACGGCCTACGACGTGGTGCTCATCCTCAAGCGGGGCCGTCACGATGTGCGCGGCTGCAGTGTCAAGCTGACCACCGAACGCGCCCAGACGGACCCCAAGGTGTTCACCAAGATCCATATGCATTTCACCGTGACCGGCAAGGGTATCCCGCCCGCTGCGGTAGAGCGCGCGATCGCCATGAGCCATGACAAATACTGCTCGGCCAGCATCATGCTGGGCAAGACGGCGGAGATCACCACCGGGTTTGAAGTGGTCGAGGCATGAGGTAGACCTCCCCCTGAGTCGCCTGCGGCGCCTTCCCCCTCTCTCGCTGTGCGGGAGGGGGACGCACCCGGTGGCCTGGGAAGGCCAGTTCCACGGCGTCTGCTGGCTTGGGCTGCGCCAGTTTTTGAGGTCGTCGCGCGCGATGCACCCTGGCGCACGCGGTCAGTGCGTGCGCAGTGCGGCCAGTGCTCAGAGGTAGTGCGCGGTGGTGGTCATCACCTTGGCGGCTACCTTCATCGCCGCCCGGGCGGGGGGCGGCAGTTCCAGTGCGCCCGATGCCCGGGCCTGGGCGGCATGGCGCTCCTCGTCGTCCTTCATACGGGCCACCACGGCCCGCGAGGGCAGGTCTTGTGTGGGAAGCCGTGCGAGGTGGCTTTGAAGGTGCGCCGCCACCTGGTTTTCCGTTTCCGCCACAAAACCCAGACTTGCCCGGTCGCTGACCTTGGCGGCGACCAGCCCCAGCGCGAAGGCGCCCGCAAACCACAGGGGGTTCAGCAGGCTGGGCCGGGCGCCCAGCGCGTCCAGGCGCTGCTGGGTCCAGGCGAGATGGTCTGTTTCTTCGCGGGCGGCCTCCAGCAGGTGGGCTTGGAGCGCGGGGTCGCGCGTGATGGCTGCCTGCGCGGTGTACAGGGCTTGTGCGCAGACTTCGCCCACGTGGTTGACACGCATCAGCGCCCCCGCCAGCTTCTTCTGGGTGGGGTCGAGTGCTCCTTCGTCCATGCCGCGCGCCGGCGTGGGCTCGGATGCACGGGGTGTCGCAAAAAGTGTGCGCAGTGCGGTGTCAGCCGCAATTAGCAAAGAGTCCATGGAGGCTTTCAGGTTGGCAAGAGCGCAGAAACACAATTTTCACTTGGATACAAATCTCAGGCGCTGGCAGGAGCTGTTACAAGGCGCAGCAGATCGATTTTGCCGGGGTTCATGGAAATGTTGCAACACTGCAACGATTTTTCCCTTTCGGGTCGATTGTGGGTGAATTCCTTTGCGAAACCTGGCCGGGTCTGGTGCAATAAGAGCAACTTCCCCACCAGGAGGTTGGCCCGGGGAACCGGCGGGACTGTGCAGGTGCTTTCACCATAGACCCCCCGTACCGGAGCCCGATGTTTAACCTTGGAGTAACTCGCAATGAAAAAATCCCTGATTGCCCTGGCTGTGCTGGCTGCTTCCGGCGCTGCAATGGCTCAATCGTCCGTAACCCTGTTCGGTATCGTTGACGCTACCTACGCATACGGTTCCGGCAGCGTCGCCAACAAGTCCCAACTGACGAACTCCGGCTACAACGCCAGCCGTCTGGGTTTCCGCGGCGTTGAAGACCTGGGTGGTGGCATGGCCGCTTCGTTCTGGCTCGAAGCTGGTCTGAACAACGACAACGGCACCGGCAGCGTTACCAACACCAACAACCAAGCAGCTACCAGCACTGGCGGCGGCCTGACTTTCAACCGTCGTTCGACGGTCAGCCTGAATGGCGGCTTCGGTGAAGTGCGTCTGGGCCGTGACTACACTCCCCAAATCTGGAACCTGGCTGTGTTCGATCCGCTCGGCACGGCCGGCGTTGGCACCAGCCAAACTCTGAACTCCAGCCTGGGTGGCCCAACCACCGTGCGCGCTTCCAACTCCATCGGCTACTTCCTGCCCGGCAACCTGGGTGGTTTCTACGGCCAAGCCCAGTACTACATGGGTGAGAACAACAGCAACGCTGCCAACAAGAAGGACGGCAACGGCCTGGCACTGCGCGCTGGTTACGCTAACGGCCCCATCAACGCCGCTATCGCTTTCTCCGAAACCAAGTTCCTGGCCGGCAACATCAAGGCTGTGAACCTGGGCGGTTCCTACGACCTGGGCATGGCTAAGATCATGGCTCACTACAACCAAGACAAGATCAGCGGCGGCAACGACGGCAAGGGCTTCCTGATCGGTGGTCTGGTGCCCGTGGGCGCTGGCGAAGTTCGTCTGGCTTACTCCACCTACAAGATAGACACCGTTGGTGCTGATCCACGTACGAACAAGCTGGCTCTGGGCTACGTGCACAACCTGTCCAAGCGCACTGCTCTGTACGCAACGTACGCTCGCCTGTCCAACAAGAACGGCGCTGCACAAGCTCTGAACGGCGCTGTGACTGGTGTGAACAGCAACTCCAACGGTTACGACTTCGGTATCAGTCACAGCTTCTAATATCGTCAGCTGGCTTTGGCCAGTTTTTGATACAAAAGCTTAAAAGCCGCCTTCGGGCGGCTTTTTTCATTTCTCGATTTGTTTTCGTGAGTCGGTTCGTCGCCTGCGACTCCCTGTGTATCGGCTCGGGTGGTCCAAAGCTGTCTCGTGGTTTGCGTGCTGAACCATGACTGCTCATGCAGACCTATACGTTTTGTGGGGCGACCGATTCCCCTCTGTTGAGTGCTTCCGTTGAGGCGGCCAGAAGGCCCGGTGGGTGGCAAGGCCACGGTGCAGTGTCTCTTACCCCGGGTTGCTGAGCGGCGAAGCGATGTCGCAGCCGTGCCCAGAGGCGTGAGCCCGCGCGGACAAGATAAAAAGAAAGTTTTAGCTGGCACCAACCTTGCATAAAGGACGCGCTGTCAGCGCAGATATAGGCCCTTCATAGCACCGGGGATTCAGGGATTTCCCGTTGGCTATAGAGCAACCTTTACTGTATAGTAAAATTTTTAATCAAGAGGGTTCCATGAAACTCAACCACAGTCTTTTGGCGGTGGCTGCAGCTGCCGCGCTGCTGTTTGCGCCATCACTGCAAGCCAAGCCCTTCAAATGGGCCAGTCAGGGGGAAATTTCGACCTGGGACATTCACTCCCAGAATAATGCGCTGCAAAACGGCCTTCATGCCAATGTGTATGAAAGCCTGGTGTACTACAACAGCAAGACGTTTGATGTGGAGCCCGTGCTGGCAACGGCCTGGAAGGAGATCAGCCCCACGCAGGTGCGTTTTACGCTGCGCCAGGGCGTCAAGTTCCATGATGGTTCGCCGCTGACCACTGACGATGCGGTGTACTCCATCCAGCGGGCCATGGCCAAAACGTCCAACTTCACCCCCTACGTGCAGGGCATCAGCAAAGTGGTGAAGGTGGATGCCCAGAACTTTGATGTGATCCTGTCTTCGCCCAACCCGGTGCTGCTGCGTCAGATGACCGAGTTGCGCATCATGAGCAAGGCATGGGCCGAAAAGAACAAGTCGGTAGAGCCCAAAGACATCAAGGGCACCGACGAAAACTTTGCCCACCGCAACGCCATGGGCACAGGCCCTTACACCCTGGAGTCGTGGCAGCCTGATGTGAAGATGGTGTTCAAGCGCAACCCCAACTGGTGGGGCAAGATGGACGGCAATGTGACCGAGATCGTCTACACACCCATCAAGTCCGCAGCCACACGCATTGCTGCACTGTTGTCGGGTGAAGTGGATCTGGTGCTCGACCCTTCACCCCAGGATCTGGGTCGCTTGCGCGCCAGCCCTGACTTGAAGGTGATTGATGGTGTGGAGAACCGCACGATCTTCCTGGGCATGGACCAGTTCCGGGAAGAGCTCCCGGGCTCGAACATCAAGGGCAAGAACCCGCTCAAGGATGTGCGGGTGCGCAAGGCGCTCTACCAGGCGATTGATGCAGAAACCATCTCGCGCAACATCATGCGCGGTCTGGGCAAGCCCACGGGCACCATCGTTGCGCCGCAAGTGGCTGGCTACACAGAGGCTGTTGGCAAGCGTTTCCCATACAGCGTTGATGCATCCAAGAAGCTGCTTGCCGAGGCGGGTTACCCCGATGGCTTTGAAGTGGATTTCGCCTGCCCTAACAACCGCTACATCAACGACGAAGCCATCTGCCAGGCTGTGACGGCCATGTGGGCGCGCGTGGGGGTGAAGGCCAAGCTGCGCACGCTGCCGCTGGTCAACTACTTCCCGATGATCCAGCGCTACGAAGCCAGCATCTACATGCTGGGCTGGGGCGTGCCGACCTTCGATGCGCTGTACAGCCTGCAATCGCTGGTCCGCACTGTGGGCCAAGGTGGTGACGGCAACTACAACGTGGGTCGCTACAGCAACCAGCGCATGGACTATCTGGTGGACCGCATCAAGGCAGAAACCGATGCACCCGTGCGCGCCCGCATGCTGACGGAAGCGCTGCAACTGTCCAACGACACCGTGTCCCACATTCCTCTGCATGACCAGGTGATCCCATGGGCCGTGAAGAAGAACATTGAACTGGTTCACCGCGCGGATAACCGCGTGGACATGCGCACCGTCAAGGTGAATTGACCGGTGCGTGACACACTGAGAGCAAGGGCCCCGAGGCCCTTGCTTTCTTTGTTTTGCTTTCTGGTCCGGTTTGACGACCGCATATTGCCTGCCAGCGCCCTGCCATCAAAAGTGGCTGTGGCGTTCCCATCGAACACTCAATCGACTCTCCGATGCTCGCCTTTATATTGCGCCGCCTGATACAGGCTGTGATTGTCATGGTCACGGTGGCCTTCATCTCCTTCATGCTGTTCCAGTACGTGGGAGACCCTGTGGTGTTCCTGCTGGGCCAGGACGCCACTCCCGAGCAGATCCGCGAACTGCGCGCCTCGCTCGGTCTGGACAAGCCCTTTTTCATACAGTTCTGGCATTTCTTGGTCAACGCAGCCCAGGGCGAATTCGGCCTGAGCCTGCGCCAGGGTGCCAAGGTTTCGCGGCTGATTGCAGAGCGTTTTCCTGCCACACTGGAGCTGGCCTTGGTGGCTGCTTTCCTGGCCCTGGTCATTGGCGTGCCCATGGGCGTGTATGCAGCCCTCAAGCGCGGCACCTTCACAAGCCAGCTGTTCATGACCATCTCACTGCTGGGCGTGTCGCTGCCAACGTTCCTGATCGGCATCCTGCTGATCCTGGTGTTCGCTGTCACCCTGGGCTGGTTCCCCAGCTTCGGGCGCGGTGAAGTGGTACAGATGGGATGGTGGAGCACGGGCCTGCTCAAGGCCAAGGGCTGGCACCACATCACGCTGCCTGCCATCACGCTGGCGATTTTCCAGCTCACGCTGATCATGCGGCTGGTGCGCGCAGAAATGCTGGAGGTGCTGCGCACAGACTACATCAAGTTCGCACGCGCTCGGGGCTTGTCCAATCGCGCCATTCACTTCGGCCATGCGCTCAAGAACACGCTGGTGCCCGTGATGACCATCACCGGACTGCAACTGGGTGGTCTGATTGCCTTCGCCATCATCACCGAGACCGTGTTCCAGTGGCCCGGCATGGGCCTGCTGTTCATCCAGGCCGTGACCTTTGCCGACATTCCGGTGATGGCCGCCTACCTGTACCTGATCGCCTTGATCTTTGTGGTGATCAATCTGGTGGTGGACCTGTTGTATTTTGCGGTCGACCCACGCCTGCGCGTAGGCAAGGCAGGAGGGCATTGAATGAACTCCCCCCTGAGTCGCTTCGCGCCATCCCCCCAAAGGGGGGACGCTCCCAGCGCGGCGGGGCGGCCCTTGCGCGGGAGCGCTGGCCTGTGCCGCGCCGGTTTTGCCGGCTGCTGGCGCTGCACGAGCTTTCGGGACGCCTGACATGCAGTCGCTTCGATACAAAGCCGGAGGCCGGGCGTTTGCGCACATTGCGCAGTACCACCCCGAGCTGACCGCGCTGCGCCGGGACCTGCACGCCCACCCTGAGCTGGGTTTCGAGGAGATCTACACCAGCACGCGCGTCAAAGAGGCCCTGAAGCTCTGCGGCGTGGACGAGATCCACGACGGCATTGGCCGCACGGGAGTCGTGGGCGTGATCCGCGGCCGCAGCACCTCCAGTGGCAGCATGGTCGGCCTGCGTGCCGACATGGATGCGCTGCCGCTGGCCGAGCACAACGATTTCTCCTGGAAGTCGTGCAAGCCGGGCCTCATGCATGGCTGCGGCCACGACGGCCACACCGCCATGCTGGTGGGGGCTGCGCGCTACCTGGCCGAGACCCGCAACTTCGACGGCACAGCCGTGCTCGTGTTTCAGCCGGGCGAAGAAGGTTTTGCTGGCGCCCGCGTCATGATGGAAGACGGGCTGTTTGACCGCTTCCCGGTGCAGTCCATCTACGCCATGCACAACTGGCCCGCGATGAAGCCCGGCACCGTGGGCATCAACTCCGGCCCCATGATGGCTGCGGCGGATCGCTTCACCATCGAGATCACGGGACGTGGCGGCCACGGTGCCCATGCCTACCAGACGGTGGACGTGCTGGTTGTGGCCGCGCACATCATTACGGCCGCGCAAAGCATCGTCTCGCGCAATGTGCGCCCCATTGAAAGCGCCGTGGTCAGCATCTGCGCCGCACAGGCTGGCGACCTGGGGGCCTTCAGTGTGCTGCCGGGCTCTGCCACGCTGGTGGGCACCGTGCGGACATTCGATCCGGTCGTCCAGGAGATGGTGGAAAAGCGCCTCAAGGAGCTGTGCAACGCCATCGCCCTGGGCTTTGGCGCCACGGCCACGGTGCACTACGAGCGCATCTGCCCGGCCACGATCAACAGCGAAAGCGAAGCCATCTTTGCCGGCGACGTGGCCGAATCCCTGCTGGGTGCCGACCATGTGGTGCGTGACCTGGAGCCCAGTATGGGCGCCGAGGACTTTGCCTTCATGCTCCAGACCCGCCCCGGTGCCTATCTGCGCATCGGCCAGGGCACAGGGGCCAGTGGCAGCGCCTTGCACAACAGCCGCTACGACTTCAACGACGACATCCTGCCCCTGGGCTCAGCGCTGCACGCAAGCTTTATCGAGCAGGCCATGCCTTTGGCGGCAGCTTGAAGCACCGTCCAGCCTGCCTGCCCATTTGCACTACCGCGCCACAGCCCAACCCTTTCCCCCCGCTTTCCCCAACCTGGAGGTTTCCATGAAATTCCATAAAAAAATCGCTCTGACCGCTCTCTTTACCGCGTTGGCGGCGGCGAGCCTGGTGGCCCAAGCTCAGACCATCCGCATCGCCAACCAGGGCGATTCCCTGTCGATGGACCCCCACTCGCTCAATGAGTCGCTGCAGCTGAGCGTCACCGGCAACGTCTATGAGCCGCTGGTCGGCCGCAACAAGGACCTAAGCCTGGCGCCTGCCCTGGCGACGAGCTGGAAGCAGACGTCGCCCACCGTGTGGCGTTTCGAGTTGCGCAAGGGCGTGCAATTCCACGACGGCACCCCTTTCACGGCCGATGACGTGGTGTTCAGCTTCGGGCGCACCCAGGTGGAAGGCTCGGACATGAAGAGCTACACCAACGACTTCAAGGAAGTGCGCAAGATCGACGACCACACGGTCGAAATCGAAACCAAGACCCCCTTCCCGATCCTGCCGGATGTGATCTCGCTCGTGTACATGATGAGCAAGAAGTGGTGCGAGACCAACCAGGCCCTGGGCCCAGTGGACCGCCGCAAGGGCATCGAGAACGCTGCCTCGTTCCGTGCCAACGGCACGGGCCCCTTCCGCCTGCGTGAGCGCCAGCCCAACGTGCGCTCGGTGTTTACACGCAACGGCAGCTACTGGGGCAAGATCGAAGGCAACGTCAGCGAAGTCGTTTTCACCCCCATCGGCAACGATGCGACCCGTGTGGCCGCCCTGCTTTCGGGCGAGGTGGACGTGATGGAACCCGTACCCGTGCAGGACATCGAACGCGTGAACGGCAGCGCCAACACCCGTGCCATCACCGGCCCCGAACTGCGCACCATCTTCCTGGGCATGGACCAAAAGCGTGACGAACTGCTGTACTCCAACGTCAAGGGCAAGAACCCCTTCAAGGACAAGCGTGTGCGCCAGGCCTTCTACCAGGCCATCGACATCGAAGGGATCAAGAAGACCGTGATGCGTGGTGCATCCAACCCCTCGGCCCTGCTCGTGGGTCCCGGCATCAATGGCTTCCAGCCTGACGCGAAGCGCCTTCCCTACGACGTCGAAGCTGCCAAGAAGCTGATGGCCGAAGCCGGCTATCCCAACGGCTTCGAAGTGGCCATGAACTGCCCGAACGATCGCTACGTGAATGATGGCCGCATCTGCCAGACAGTGGCCGCCAACCTCTCTCGCATCAACGTCAAGATCAACCTGCAGGCCGAAACCAAGGGCACCTACTTCCCCAAGGTGCTGCGCCGCGACACCAGCTTTTACATGCTGGGCTGGACACCGGCCACCTACGACTCGCACAACGCGCTCAACGCCCTCATGCGCTGCGTGGATGACAAGGGGTCCGGCCAGTTCAACCTGGGCGCCTACTGCAACCCCAAGGTGGATGAGCTGACACTCAAGATCCAGGCCGAGACCGACAAGGTCAAGCGCAACGCGATGATCAAGGAAGTCTTCGATCTGCACGCTGCCGATGTAGGCCACATTCCCCTGCACCAGCAAGCGCTGGCTTGGGGCGTGGGCAAGAACGTCAAGCTCGTGCAGCTGGCCGACAACTTCATGCACTTCAAGTGGATGAGCATCACCAAGTAAGAAGGGGTGCAGAAGTCCCTACGTTAGTCGATCGCAGAGAAAAGAGAGAACGACCGGTTCTTTGAAAGTCCACACCAACGCATGGCCGCTACCCGGGCTCTGCGTTGGTGCTTGTTTACTGGTTTCCCACAATGAAAACAACCCTTGCCCGCTGGTTTGACAGCGATGTTGGCTACAGCTTCCGCACATCGCCCATGGCGATGGTGGCCGCTGCCATCGCGCTGATCTGTGTGTTCTGTTCGGTATTTGCCGGATGGGTCGCGCCCCATAACCCCTTTGACCTGGCCACGCTCGAACTCAGCGACGCGCGGCTGCCCCCGGCCTGGAGCGCCGAAGGCTCCATGAAGTACCCCCTGGGCACCGACGACCAGGGCCGGGACATTCTTTCCGCCCTCATCTATGGCGCGCGCATTTCCCTTGTGGTGGGCCTCGCCTCGGTGGTGCTCTCCGTGGTGGTGGGCGTGGCGTTTGGACTGCTGGCCGGCTTTCGCGGCGGCTGGATCGATGCCGTGCTCATGCGCCTGTGCGACGTGATGCTGTCGTTCCCCGCCATCCTGGTGGCGCTGCTGATTGCGGGTGTGGGCCGTGCACTGTTCCCCAACGCGCACGAGTCGCTGGCGTTTGGTGTGCTGATCATCTCCATCTCGCTCACGGGCTGGGTGCAGTACGCGCGCACTGTGCGCGGCTCCACCCTGGTCGAGCGCAACAAGGAATACGTGCAGGCCGCCCGCGTGACGGGCGTCTCGCCCCTTCGCATCATGCGCAAGCACGTGCTGCCCAACGTGATGGGCCCCGTGATGGTGCTCGCCACCATCCAGGTGGCCACGGCCATCATCACCGAGGCCACACTGTCCTTCCTGGGCGTGGGCGCACCGCCCACATCGCCCTCGCTGGGCACGCTGATCCGCATCGGCAACGACTACCTGTTCTCCGGCGAATGGTGGATCACCGTGTTCCCTGGCGCCATGCTGGTGCTGATCGCCCTGTCCGTGAACCTGCTGGGTGACTGGCTGCGTGACGCGCTGAACCCTCGCCTGCGTTGACTGGCATTCGCAGTATTTTTGAAGCAGGCACACATTCCATGTCTCTCCTAGAAGTCAAAAACCTCGTTGTCGAATTCCCGGGCCGCCGCGGTACCCTGCGCGCCCTGGACGACATTTCCTTCTCCATTGCACCCGGCGAGATCCTGGGTGTGGTGGGGGAGTCTGGCGCGGGCAAGTCGCTCACCGGCGCCGCCATCATCGGCCTGCTCGAACCTCCGGGCCGCGTCGCTTCGGGCCAGATCCTGCTGGAAGGCCAGCGCATCGACAACCTCAGCAATGAGGAAATGCGCCACATCCGGGGCCGCCGCATTGGTGCGATCTTCCAAGACCCGCTGACCTCGCTCAACCCGCTATACACCGTGGGCCGCCAGTTGACGGAAACCATCTTGGCCCACCTGCCGGTGACGCCCGCCGAGGCCCGCCAGCGCGCCATTGCGCTGCTGCAGGACACCGGCATTCCGGCCGCTGCAGAGCGCATCGACCACTACCCGCACCAGTTCTCCGGCGGCATGCGCCAGCGCGTGGTGATTGCCCTGGCCTTGGCGGCCGAGCCCAAGCTCATCGTGGCCGACGAGCCCACCACGGCGCTGGACGTATCCATCCAGGCGCAGATCATCACGCTCCTGAAAAACATCTGCAAATCGCGCGGCGCTGCCGTCATGTTGACCACCCACGACATGGGCGTGATTGCCGAAACCTGCGACCGCGTGGCCGTGCTGTATGCCGGCCGCGTGGCCGAGATCGGCCCCGTGCACGACGTCATCAACAAGCCCTCGCACCCCTACACCAGCGGCCTCATGGCCTCCATCCCCGACATGTCGGTGGACCGCGAGCGCCTGAACCAGATCGACGGCGCCATGCCCCGCCTGAACGCCATCCCCCAGGGCTGCGCCTACAACCCCCGCTGCCCCAAGACCTTTGACCGCTGCATGACCGACCGCCCCGACCTGATGGACGCAGGCTCCACCCGCGCCGCCTGCTGGCTGCACGCTGGCGCCACCAAAGCAAACGCAGAGGTGACCGCATGAGCGCCGCCGCTTCCACGACCCCTCACGCCGCTCAGACCGGCGCCGTCAAAAGCAAAGCCCTGGTACAGGCGCACGACCTGGCCAAGACCTTTGACGTCTCGGCCCCCTGGCTCAACCGCGTGATCGAACGCAAGCCCCGCACGCTGCTGCATGCGGTAGACGGCGTGAGTTTCGAGATCGAAAAAGGCAAAACCCTGGCCCTGGTGGGTGAGTCCGGCTGCGGCAAAAGCACCGTGGCGCGCCTGCTGGTGGGTTTGTACGAGCCCACACGCGGCGGCCTCACGTTTGACAACCAGGATGCACACGCCGCCTTCAAGGGCAACGATGCCAAGGCCATGCGCCGCCGTATCCAGATGATCTTCCAGGACCCGTATGCCAGCCTGAACCCTCGCTGGCTGGTCGAAGACATCATTGGCGAGCCGCTCAAGGAGCATGGCCTCATCACCGACAAGGCCGAGCTCAAGCAGCGCGTGGGTGAGCTGCTCAAGTCCGTGGGCCTGTCGCCGCTGGACATGGTGAAATACCCGCACCAGTTCTCCGGCGGCCAGCGCCAGCGCATCTCCATCGCGCGCGCCCTGGCCACCGAGCCCGAGTTCCTGGTGTGCGACGAGCCGACGAGTGCGCTTGACGTGTCGGTGCAGGCCCAGGTGCTCAACATCATGAAGGACCTGCAGCGCGAGCGGCACCTCACCTACCTGTTCATCAGCCACAACCTGGCCGTGGTGCGCCACGTGAGCGATCAGGTCGGCGTGATGTACCTGGGCCGCCTGGTGGAACTGGCCGACAAACACACGCTGTTTGACACGCCCCGCCACCCGTACACCCGCATGCTGCTCGATGCCATCCCCAAGATGCACGACACCGGCAAGGCCCGCACCCCCGTGCAGGGCGAGGTGCCCAACCCGCTGAACCCACCACCCGGTTGCGCTTTCAACCCCCGCTGCCCGCATGTGAACGACCGCTGCCGCACCGAGCGCCCCCAGCTCAATAGCATTGGTGGCATTCGCATTGCGTGCCATGCGGTGGAGGAAGGGCGGATCTGACGCCCGGCGCCGCACCGACGTGCGGCGAAGCCACCCGGTTTGAGGACAAAGGTGCAGATGGATGTTTTGCTATAAAAAATATAGCATTTGACGACTATCCATTCAGCACCTGCGCCCGCTCTTGTATCGGGAATCGATCAAGGCGCTGATTCGGCCTTCGCTGTTGCGCCTGGCTCGGCTGCGGGCAGGGCCCGCCCCAGCAGGTAGTCAATGCACGTGCGCACCGCACGCGTCTGGTGGCGGTTGGGCATGTAGAGCATGAACATCTGGGTGCCAAAAATGCTCAGCCGCCAGTCGTCCAGCGTGGTCAGCACTTCCCCGCTGGACACGGCGTCCTGCACCACGTAATCCGGTACCAGCCCTACGCCCAGCCCTGCCAGGATGCCCTGGCGCAGAAACGGAAAGTGCTCCGAAATGAGGGTGGGCTCCAGCATGGCTTCCTGGCGCTGGTCACCCCGGTATCCGCGCAGGCGCAGCTGCTTGCCTACCACCCCTGCGGTGATCACCGGCGCGGCCTGCAGAGCTTCGAAGTCCTGGGGCAGCCCATGCGCCTCGGCGTACCCCCGCGATGCGCAGGCGATGTAGCGCACGCTGCCCAGGTCGCGCGCCACCAGCGTGGGTGGGGGCTCGGGCATCACGCGGATGGCGATGTCCACCTCATCGCGGATGAGGTCGTCCACCCGATTTTCAAAGCGCACATCCAGCACGATGCCAGGGTACAGCCGCTTGAAGTCGATCAGCCAGTCTGACATCACCATCTGCCCGTAGCCACTGGGCACGCTCAGGCCCACGCGGCCCTGCAGGCCCTGGCCCAGCGTGGCAATGGTCTCGCGCGCAGCCAGCATCTCGTTCTGAATGGCGCGGCCATGGGCATACAGGCGCAGGCCCACCTCGGTGGGCTCCACCCGGCGCGTGGTGCGGCGCACCAACTGCACACCCACTGACTTTTCGAGCTGGTGCAGGTGGTAGCTGACGTTGGCACGGGACATCTTCAGGTTGCGGGCGGCCTGGCTGAGGTTGCCGGCATCGAGGATGTCGACCAGCACGGTGAGGGAGGTGAGTTCCATTGAACAGGGAGGCGGCATGTGATGCCGTTGCGGGGGTATTTGTCAAAAGGCGTTTGACAGTCTGTCAACAGGCTATGTAATTGTCAAGATAACTTCACGCATCAACAATCACCGAGTCATTCACAGGCAGTCAATAGCCATCGACCAGGAGACTTTCCAGCATGGGCGCCGCCATTCCCGCATCTTCCGTTGTCACCACCGCGCTGCAGGGCGATGTGCTTGTCGTCACCATCGACAACCCACCCGTCAACGCCCTGGGCGCCGCCGTGCGCCAGGGCCTGTTGGCCGCCATGCAGCAGGCGCAGGCCGACGCCGCAGTGGCGGCCGTGCTGCTGGTGGGCGCTGGCAAGGCCTTCATTGCCGGGGCGGATATCCGCGAATTCGGCAAGCCACCGGTTGCCCCCATCCTGCCCGAGGTCTGCCGCGCCATCGAAAACCTGAACAAGCCCGTGGTGGCCGTGCTGCACGGTGCGGCGCTGGGCGGCGGTCTCGAAGTGGCTCTGTCAGCCCATTACCGCCTGGCATTGCCTGCCGCTACGCTGGGCCTGCCCGAGGTGAACCTGGGCCTGCTGCCCGGCTCGGGAGGCACCCAGCGCGCCCCGCGCTTGATGGGCGTGCAGGCCGCCACCACCCTCATGCTCAGCGGCCAGCCCCTCAAGGCACAGGCCGCACTGCAGGCCGGGCTGGTGGACAAGCTGGTGGAAGGCACCGACCCGCTGGCCGCAGGCCTGGCCTACTTGCGCGAACTGCTGGCTGCCAACGCCCCCGTGCGCCGCACGCGTGACCTGGCCATTGCCGAGCCGCAGGCTGCGCTGGCCTGGCTGGACGAACAGAAGGCCGAGACCGCCAAAAAGTCGCGCGGCCTGTTCTCGCCCCTCAAGATCATCGAATGCGTGCATGCTGCGCTGCAACTGCCGTTTGACGAAGGCATGGCCCGCGAGCGTGCGCTGTTCATGGAGTGCCTGGACAGCCCGCAGCGCGCCGGTCTCATCCACGCCTTTTTTGCCGAACGCGAGGTCGTCAAGGTGCCCGAAGCACAGGCCGCACAGCCGCGCCCCGTGGCCAGCATTGCCGTCATCGGCGGCGGCACCATGGGCGCGGGCATTGCAGTGGCAGCCCTCGATGCCGGCTTGCCGGTGACCATGATCGAGCGCGACGCCGAGTCCATCGCCCGTGGCCGCGCCAATGTCGAGAAGGTTTACAACGCCCTGGTGGCCAAGGGCCGCATGACTGAAGCTGCCCAGGCCGCCGTGATGGCGCGCTACACCGGCAGCACCGACTACGCCGACATCGCCCAGGTGGACCTGGTGATCGAGGCCGTGTTTGAAGACATCGAAGTCAAGAAGGCCGTGTTCCGCGAGCTGGACCGCGTGTGCAAGCCCGGTGCCGTGCTGGCCACCAACACCTCCTACCTCGACATCGACGCCATTGCCGCTGCCACCGGCCGCCCGCAGGATGTGATCGGCCTGCACTTCTTCAGCCCCGCCAACATCATGAAGCTGCTGGAGATCGTGGTGCCCGCCAAGGTGGCGCCCGATGTGGTGGCCACGGCGTTTGAGCTGGCCAAGAAGCTCAAAAAGGTGCCTGTGCGCGCCGGTGTGTGCGACGGCTTCATCGGCAACCGCATCCTGGCCGTGTACAAGCAGGCCGCTGACTACCTGCTGGAAGACGGCGCAAGCCCCTACGAGATCGACGCTGCCGTGCGCGGCTTTGGTTTTGCCATGGGCCCGTTCCAGGTGACGGACCTGGCCGGTGGAGACATTGGCTGGGCCACCCGCAAGCGCCGCGCTGCCACACGCGACCCCAAGGCCCGGTACGTGGAGATTGCCGACCGCATCTGCGAACGCGGCTGGTTTGGTCAGAAGACCGGGCGCGGGTTCTACCTGTACCCCGACGGTGCCCGCACGGGCCAGCCCGACCCGGAAGTGCTGGCCATAGTGGATGCCGAGCGCGCCAAGAAAGGCGTCACGCCCCGCAGCTTCAGCGCCGACGAGATCATGCGCCGCTACATGGCCGCCATGGTCAACGAAGGGGCCAATGTGGTGCACGAGGGCATTGCCCTGCGCCCGCTGGATGTGGATGTGACCTTTGTCGCAGGCTACGGCTTTCCGCGCCACCGTGGCGGCCCCATGAAGTGGGCCGACATGACGGGGCTGGACAAGGTGCTGGCCGACATCGAGGCCTTTGCCAAGGAAGACCCGCTGTTTTGGAAGCTCTCGCCTTTGCTGGTGCAACTGGTGCGGGCAGGGCGCAACTTTGACAGCCTGAACCAGGCTGAAAAGAGCTGAGCCCGCCTCGCGATTCGATTTTTCAGATTCATCAAATTCAAATCATTTTGGCCTCTAGCGCTTGATTAATAAGCGCAAGCAGCTATTAAATCAGGAGCAAATCATGCGTGAAGCCGTCATCGTTTCCACCGCCCGCACCCCGCTGACCAAGTCGCACCGGGGCGAGTTCAACGCCACGCCCGGCCCGCAGCTGGCGGCCTTTTCCGTCAAGGCGGCGGTCGAGCGCTCGGGCATCGACCCCGAGCTGATCGAAGACCTGGTGATGGGCTGCGGCTACCCCGAGGGCATCACGGGTAAGAACATTGGTCGTCAGACGGCACTGCGCGCCGGCTTGCCGCTGTCGGTGGCGGGCATGGTGGCCAGCCGGTTTTGCGCATCGGGTCTGCAGTCGGTGGCGATTGCCGCAGGCCGCATCGTGGCCGAGGGCGTACCCGCCATGGTGGCCGGTGGGGTGGAAAGCATCTCGGCCATCCGCGCAGGCAACCCGGCAGACATCGACCCCTGGCTGCAAGAGCACAAGCCCGACCTCTACATGGCCATGATCGATACCGCCGACATCGTGGCCCACCGCTACGGCATCAGCCGCGAAGACCAGGACCTGTTCTCGCTGCAAAGCCAGCAACGCACCGCCGCCGCACAGCAAGGCGGCGTGTTCGCCGACGAGATCGTGCCCTGCACCACGCGCATGATGGAAAAGAACAAGGAGACCGGTGAGGTCACGTACCGCGAAGTGACGGCCACGCACGACAACTGCAACCGTGCGAGCACCACGCTCGAAGGCCTGGCCAAGCTGGAGCCGGTGAAGGGCCCGGGCCAGTTCATCACCGCAGGCAATGCCTCGCAGCTCTCCGACGGCTCCAGCGCCTGCGTGCTGATGGAAGCCAAGGAGGCTGAGCGCCGGGGCCTGCAGCCCCTGGGCGCGTTCCGTGGCTTTGCGGTGGCCGGTTGCGAGCCCGACGAAATGGGCATTGGCCCCGTGTTTGCCGTGCCCAAGCTGCTGGCGCGCCACGGCCTCACGGTGCAGGACATTGACCTGTGGGAGATGAACGAAGCCTTTGCCTCGCAGGCCCTGTACTGCCAGCGCCGCCTGGGCATTCCGTCCGAGCGGCTGAACGTGAACGGCGGGGCCATCGCCATTGGGCACCCCTTCGGCATGACCGGCGCGCGCCTGGTGGGCCACCTGCTGCTCGAAGGCCGCCGCCGCAAGGCCAAGTACGGCGTGGTGACGATGTGCATTGCCGGTGGCATGGGCGCTGCAGGCCTCTTCGAAATCTTCTGACCGTGCGCCACACCACCGAACTCTGAACTGCAAGCGACCCGATATGGACCTGAATTTCACCCCCCAAGAGGAAGCCTTCCGCGCCGAGGTGCAGGCTTTCTTGAAAGCCAAGCTGCCCGAACGCATCGCCACCAAGGTCAAGGCCGGGCAGCGCCTGACCAAGGCTGACCAGGACGAGTGGCACGCCATCCTGAACGAGCGCGGCTGGCTGGCCAACCACTGGCCCCAGGAATACGGTGGCCCCGGCTGGGGTGCGGTCGAGAAGTTCATTTTCGACACCGAATGCGCTCTGGCCGGTGGCCCGCGCATCGTGCCCTTTGGTGTGAACATGCTGGGCCCAGTGCTCATCAAGTTTGGCAACGAGGCGCAGAAGAAATACTGGCTGCCGCGCATCCTGAGCGGCGAGGACTGGTGGTGCCAGGGCTACTCCGAACCCGGCGCGGGCTCGGACCTGGCTTCCGTGAAGACCACGGCGGTGCGCCAGGGCGACCACTACATCGTCAACGGTCAGAAGACCTGGACCACCCAGGGCCAGCACGCCAACATGATCTTCTGCCTGGTGCGCACCGACCGCGAAGCCAAGGCCCAATCGGGCATCAGCTTCTTGCTGGTGGACATGAAATCGCCCGGCGTGGAGCTGCGCCCCATCCGCACGCTGGACGGCGACAAGGAAGTCAACGAAGTCTTCTTCACCGACGTGAAGGTGCCCGTGGAAAACCTGGTGGGCGAGGAAAACAAGGGCTGGACGTATGCCAAGTACCTGCTGACCTACGAGCGCACCGGCATTGCAGGCGTGGGCTTTTGCATCGCCGCACTGGCCAAGCTCAAGGTGGTGGCCGCCAAGGTGATGAAGAACGGCCAGCCGCTGGACCAGGACCCGCTGTTCGCCGCCCGCATGGCCCAGGTCGAGATTGACCTGGAGAACATGAAGACCACCAACCTGCGTGTGATTGCCGCCGTGGCCGGTGGCGGCGTGCCGGGGGCGGAAAGCTCCATGCTCAAGATCCGTGGCACCGAGATCCGCCAGGAAATCCTGTCGCTCATCCGCCGCGCTGTGGGCCCGTACGCGCTGCCGTTCATCGAAGAAGCGCAGTACGAAGGCTATGCCGAAGAACCCGTGGGCCCGAAGGAGGCCGCGACGGCAGCCGCCAACTACTTCAACTACCGCAAGCTGTCGATCTTTGGCGGCTCCAATGAAATCCAGAAGAACATCATCTCCAAGATGATCCTTGGCCTGTGAGGTTGCCGCGATGAACTTTGAACATACCGAAGACCGCCGCATGCTGGCGGACACCCTGAACCGTTTTGTGGCCGAGCAGTACGGGGTCGAGACGCGCAACCACATCGCCTACGGCGACAGCGGCATGGACGCGGCGCTGTGGAGCCGCTTTGCCGAACTGGGCGCGGTTGGCGCGCTCTTCCCCGAAGCCGACGGCGGCTTTGGCGGCGCAGGCTTCGACGTGGCCGTGGTGTTTGAAGCCCTGGGCGCAGGCTTGGTGGCCGAGCCGTTTGTGGGTGCACTCATGGTGGGCCGGGCATTGGGCCTGGCGGGCAGCGCAGCGCAAAAGGAACACATCGCCAGCATCATCGACGGCAGCACCGTGGCCGCGCTGGCGCATGAGGAGCCTGGCGCACATTACGCATTGAACCGCGTGACCACCCGCGCCGTGCGCAGTGGCGATGGCTGGCAACTCACCGGCCACAAGGCCGTGGTGCTGCATGGCGACCAGGCGCAGATGCTGCTGGTCAGTGCCCGCACAGCGGGCGCTGTGGTCGATGAAGACGGCATCTCGCTGTTCCTGGTGCCCGCTGATGCGGCAGGCTTGAGCCGTCGTGGCATGGGCCGCATCGACGGTGGCCGTGTGGCCGAAGTCACCTTGCAAAACGTGCAGGTGGGCGCAGGCGCGCTACTGGGCACGGAGGGGCAGGGCCTTGCCACGTTGGAGCAGGCCGTGGGCTGGGGCATTCTGGCCGTGTGTGCCGAAGCGCTAGGTGCCATGGATGTGGCCAAGAAGCACACGCTGGAATACCTGCAAACGCGCAAGCAGTTTGGTGTGCCCATTGGCAGCTTTCAGGCCCTGCAGCACCGCATGGCCGACCTGCTGCTGGAAGTGGAGCAGGCGCGCTCTGCCGTCATCAACGCAGCGGCCGCGATGGATAGCACCGACCGCACCGAGCGCGAGCGTGCGCTGTCCGCCGCCAAGGTCACGATGGGCCGCATCGGAGCGTTGGTGGCGGAGGAAAGCATCCAGCTGCACGGCGGCATTGGCATGACGTGGGAGCTGCCGCTGTCGCACTACGCCAAGCGCCTGGTCATGGTTGATCACCAGTTTGGCGATGAAGACCACCACCTGGCGCGCTTCATTGCGCTGGGCCGGAGCTGAAGCCATGGAGCAGCCACAGCCTCTGCTGCAACGCTGTGAGGGCGCGGTGCTCGTGCTCTCCAACAACAACCCTGCCGCGCGCAATGCGCTGTCGCCCGCCTTCTATGCGGCGCTGACCGAGGCACTGGCACAGGCCGAGGCCGACCCCACCGTGGGCGCCATCGTGCTCACGGGTGAAGGCGGGCACTTTTGCGCGGGCGGCGACCTGCGCCAGTTGGCCAAGCGGCGCGAGCTGCCCTTGGAAGAGCGCCGTGCCAAGCTCGAAGGCCTGCACGACCTGATCCGCACCGTGCGCGATTGCCGCAAGCCGGTCATTGCCGCGGTGGAGGGCGCTGCGGCGGGCGCCGGCCTGTCGTTGGCGCTGGCCTGCGACATGCTGGTGGCTGCGCGTAACGCCGTGTTTTCGGTCGCGTATGTGAAGGTGGGTCTCACGCCCGACGGCGGTGCTACCGCCTTCCTGGCCGAGTTCGTCTCGCGCCAGGTGTTGACCGAGCTGTGCCTCACGGGCGAACGCATCTCGGGTGAGCGGCTGCATGCGCTCGGCCCCGTCAACCGCCTGGCCGAGCCGGGCGAGACACTCGCCCAGGCCGTGGCCCTGGCTGCGCAAGTTGCCACCGGGCCTGACACCGCGATGGCGAACATCAAGGCCCTGTGCCGCAGCGCCTATGTGCAGCCGCTGGCTGACCAGCTGGAGCTGGAGGCACAGCTGATGGTGCTGTCACAGGCCACCGAAGAATCCCGCGAAGGCATCGCTGCGTTTCTGGAAAAGCGCCCGGCCGATTTCGCACGCTTGCGCCAGGCTCCTGCCACTGCCGCTACCCAACCCGACACTACGAAATGACCACTACAACACCGACACCCCCGCTGCCCGAGGGCATGGACTTCCCGCTCGACGGCGTGCGCGTGCTCGACCTCTCGCGCGTGTTTGCCGGGCCGCTGTGCGGCCAGGTGCTGGCCGACTTTGGCGCTGACGTCATCAAGGTGGAGCACCCCGGCCGGGGCGACGACACCCGCGACTGGGGCATGCGCATCGGCAAGACCGAGACCACCTACTACAACAGCATGAACCGCAACAAGCGGTCCATCACGGTGGATTTGCAGACGCCCGAAGGCGTGAAGATCATCCGCGACCTGCTGCCGCAGTGCGACGTGGTAGTCCAGAACTTCAAGACCGGTGGTGCCGAGAAGCTGGGCCTGGGCTACGAGCAGCTCAAGGCCATCAAGCCCGACCTCATCTACTGCTCGGTGGCGGGCTACGACAGCTCCGGCCCCGAGGCCAAGCGACCCGGCTACGACCTGGTGATTCAAGGCGAGGCCGGGCTGATGGCGCTGAACGGCGAGGCCAGCCAGCCACCGCTGAAGTTCGGCGTGGCTGCCGTGGACATGATGACCGGTATGTACGCGGCGCAGGCCGTGCTGGCCGCGCTGTTTCGCCGCAGCACTACGGGCAAGGGCCGCCACATCGAAATGGCGCTGTACGACTGCGGCCTGATGATCACCGGCTACTACGGCCTGGACGCCATGCTGCTGGGCCACGACCCGCAGCGCTACGGCAACGCCCACCCGTCCATCGTGCCCTATGGCATGTTCGAGGCGCAGGATGGTCCGCTCATCATCGCCGTGGGCAACAACAGCCAGTTCGACAAGTTCTGCCGTCAGGTGGTGATGCGCCCGGATATCGTGGAAGACCCCCGTTTTGCCACCAATGTCGAGCGTGCCCGCAATCGACTGATCCTGCTGCCCGAGATGAAGGCGTTGATTGCCAGCTTCCCGCGTGATGTGCTGCTCGAACGCCTGACCGCTGCTGGCATCCCTTGCGGCAGGGTGGCCGGCCTGCACGAGGCGCTGACCAGCGAGCGTACGCGCCGCGGCGCCCTGCTGCAGGAAATGCCCCACCCCGTGGCGGGCACTACGCATGTGTTCGCGCCGCCTTATCGACTCGATGGGCAGCGCCTGCCCATCCGCAACGCCCCGCCCACGCTGGGCGCCGCCACGCGGGAGGTGCTGCAGCAACTGCTGCAGCTGCCCGAGGCAGAGCTTGAAGCCCTGCGCGACAAGGGCGTGCTCACGCTTCCATCGCTCTAAATACTATAAAAATAATAGCTTCAATCGCTTGTTAGGTAAGCGCTAGAGCAAATTTCAACCTCAACCAGGAGACAAACATGAACATCACCCGCATTCACCGCCGCCGCGTCCTGCAGGGCTTGGCCGCCTTGGCCAGCACCGGCCTGCTGGGTTCCGCACTGGCCCAGTCGGGCAAAGATGCCTGGCCCAGCAAGCCCATCAAGCTGATCGTGCCCTACCAGGCCGGTGGCGCCACCGACATCACCGCCCGCACGCTGGGCGAGAAGCTATCGGCCCGCCTGGGCCAGCCCGTGTTGGTAGACAACCGTGGCGGCGCTGGCGGTGTGACCGGCACCGACCAGGCGCTCAAGTCACCGGCCGACGGCTACACGCTGCTGGTGTCGCTGGGTACCACCATGCTGATCAACCAATACCTGTACGAGCGCCTGCCGTACCAGCCGCAAAAGGACCAGGCCCTCATCACGCAGATCGCCCTGGCTCCGGTGGTGCTGCTGGTGCATCCGCAGCTGCCGGTGTCCACCGCGGCCGAGCTGATGAGCTATATCGACCGCAACAAGGGCAAGGTCGCCTACGGCTCGTGGGGCATGGGCTCGTATGCCCACCTGGCTGGCGCCTGGCTGTCCGACAAGCACAAGGCCGACATGAATCATGTGGCCTACAGGGGCGAGGCGCCCATGCTGCAGGACCTGGTGGGCGGGCAGTTGCAAATGGCATTTGCCAGCCTGCAGTCGGCCCGGCCGTACATTGATTCCGGCCGCCTCAAGCCGCTGGCCGTGACGGGCACCCAGCGCATGGATGCGCTTCCCAAGCTGGCCACCATGGCCGAGCAGGGCATCAAGGACGAGGTGTTCCAGGTGACAGGCTGGTTGGGCATGAGCGCCCCGGCCAACACCCCGCCGGAGGTCGTGGCCCGCCTGGGCCGCGAGCTGCAGGCAGTGATTGCGCTGCCCGAGGTGCGCGAGCGCATCCAGCAGATGGGCTTCATCCCCGTCGGCAGCAGCCCAGAGCAGTTCAGCGCCCAGTTCAAGAAGGACGCGCCTGTGTGGGAGCGTGTGGTCAAGGTTTCTGGCGCACGGCTTGACTAGCACCCCCCCTGAGCCGCTTTGCGGCTTCACCCCCGCTCTCGCAACGCTGCGCGTTGCGGGCAGGGGGACGCAGCCGGCGCGGCGGGGCGGCCCTTGCGCGGCTGCTCTCGCTTCGGCCGTGCCAGTTTCGGACGGCGTGGGCCTACGGAGCGCTCCAGATCACTGAAAGACAAGACGTTTTCGTTATGAACAAACCATCCCTTTTCCCTGCTGATTTCTCCCGTCGCGCGGTGCTGTCCGCGGCTGCTGCAGTGTCGGCCATGGGCCTGCTGAGCACGGCCCCGGCGCACGCCCAGGCCTGGCCCAACAAACCCATCAAGCTGGTTGTGCCCTTCCCGCCGGGCGGCCCGACCGACACCGCTTCGCGCATCGTGGGCCAGAAGCTGGCGGAGCGCCTGAAGCAACCCGTGGTGGTGGAAAACCGCGCGGGTGCCTCGGGCTCGATTGCCGCGCAGCAGATCGCCAAGACCCCCGGCGACGGCTACACGCTGATGATGCTGGCCACGCCCACGCTGCTGGCGCCGCACCTGTACAAGAAGGCCGGCTACGACACCACCAAGGACTTGATGTCGGTGGCCACCGTGTACGACTTGCCCATCGTGGTAGTGGTCAACCCGGCGCAGATGCCCTCGGTGACCGACCTCCAGAAGCTCATCACCCACGCCAAGGCGCAGCCAGGCCGGCTCAACTACACCTCCTCGGGCGTGGGCAGCTTTGGTCACCTGAGCATGGAACTGCTCAAGCAGCTGGGCCAGTTCGAGATGGAGCACATCCCCTACAGGGGCGGCGTGCCCGCCATCACCGACACGCTGGGTGGCCAGGTGCCCATGATGTATGCCGACCTGGTGGCGGCGTTGCCTCACATCCAGACCGGCAAGCTGCGCGCCATTGCCGTGGGCTCGCCGCAGCGCGTGAGCGTGATCCCCAATGTGCCCACCATTGCCGAGCAAGGCTTCAAGGGCTTTGATGCCGTGTCGTGGGGCGGCCTGATGGCCCCGCCCGACACGCCCAAAGAGGTGGTTGATCGCATCAGCAAGGAGGTCAAGGCCATCCTTGCCGACAAGGAGGTGCAGGACAAACTGCTCAACGCCGGTGCCATTGCCAACTACCAGTCCCCCGACCAGATGGCCAAGCGCGTGATGGGCGACTACACCAAGTGGGGCAAAGTGATCAGCGACAAGGGCATCATCTTCGAGTAAGTTGTGCCATGACCAGCACCGCCATTCCCGCTCCTTCCGCCGCTTCCGTCGCTGTCGCTCCTTTCCCGCCGTTCCGGCTGGTCTCTGACCTGCTGCGCGAAAACGCGCAGCTGCGCCCCCATGCCAGCGCGCTGACCGACGACGACACCGCGCTGCACTGGGCGGCGCTGGACGCGCTGGTAGACCGCGTGGCGGCATCGTTGCAGCAGGGCGGCCTGCAGGCGGGCGACGTGGTGGCCGTGTGTGCCGCATCGTCCGTGCGCTACGCCGCTGTGTACCTGGGCGCGCTGCGCGCTGGTGTGGTGGTGGCGCCGCTCGCGCCATCGGTCACGCCAGACGCCATGGCATCGATGCTCAATGATGCCCAGGCACGCTTGCTGTTTGCCGACGCGCAGGGCAGGGCGGCCATGCCGCCCGCGCTGACCGCAGGCCCCAATGCGCTGCCCTTGGTGGCGCTGGACGGCACCGGCGGGGGCACGCCGTGGGGCGAATGGATCGCACCCGAAGGCGCGGTGCCGCAGTCGGTGGAGGTGGGGCCAGAGCACCCGTTCAACATCATTTATTCATCAGGCACCACCGGCAACCCCAAGGGCATCGTGCAGTCACACGGCATGCGCTGGGCGCACCTGGTGCGCGGCCTTGCGCAGGGCTACGGGCCTGATAGCGCCACGCTGCTGGCCACGCCGCTGTACTCCAACACCACACTGGTGTCGTTCTTCCCCGGCCTGTGCTGGGGCGGCAGCGTACGCCTGATGCCGAAGTTCGATGCGCTGCGCTACCTGCAGGTCGCGCAGGACATTCGCGCAACGCACTCCATGCTGGTTCCCGTGCAGTACCAGCGCATCATGGCGCTGCCGCAGTTTGGCGCGTTCGACCTGTCGTCGTTTCGTGCCAAGTTCTGCACCAGTGCACCCTTTCTGGCAGAGCTCAAGGCCGACATCCTGGCCCGCTGGCCGGGCGCGCTGTTCGAGTTCTACGGCATGACCGAGGGCGGCGGCACCTGCATCCTGGCCGCGCACGATCACCCCGACAAGCTGCATACGGTGGGCCAGCCCGCGTCCACCAGCGACATCCGCCTGATCGACGAAGACGGCAACGAACTGCCGCCCGGCGCCACGGGCGAGGTGGTGGGCCATTCGCCCGGCATGATGACCGGCTACCACCGCCAGCCCGACAAGACGCGCGAGGCCGAATGGTTTGACGCCACCGGCAAGCGCTTCATCCGCACCGGAGATGTGGGGCGGTTCGACGCGCAGGGCTTTCTGACCCTGCTGGACCGCCGCAAGGACATGGTGATCAGCGGCGGCTTCAACATCTACCCCAGCGACCTCGAAGCCGAGTTGCGCAAGCACCCGGCCGTGGAGGACGTGGCCGTGACCGGTGTGCCCTCTGAACAGTGGGGCGAGACACCGGTGGCCTTTGTGTGCCGCCGGCCCGGCGCCCCCGACGATGCCGCCCAGATCATGGGCTGGTACAACGCCCGCGCGGGCAAGACGCAGCGGCTGGCCGCGCTGCATTTCATCGACGAGCTGCCGCGCAGCGCGATTGGCAAGGTGCTCAAGCGCGAATTGCGCGACCTGCACCGCACACTGTCACAGTGACCGATTCCCTGTTTTTTCAGAAAGACCCAACCATGAAAGTTCTCGTTCCCGTCAAACGCGTGGTGGACTACAACGTGAAGGTCCGCGTCAAATCGGACAACACGGGTGTGGACATCGCCAACGTGAAGATGAGCATGAACCCCTTTGACGAAATCGCCGTTGAAGAGGCCGTGCGCCTGAAAGAAAAAGGCCTGGTGACCGAAGTCATCGCAGTCTCCTGCGGCGTGGCCCAGTGCCAGGAAACCCTGCGCACTGCCATGGCCATCGGTGCCGACCGCGCCATCCTGGTCGAGACCGACGTCGAGCTGCAGCCCCTGGCCGTTGCCAAGATCCTCAAGGCCCTGGTGGACAAAGAGCAGCCCGGTCTCATCATCCTGGGCAAACAAGCCATCGACGACGACGCCAACCAGACCGGCCAGATGCTCGCGGCCCTGGCCGACCTGCCCCAGGCCACGTTCGCCAACAAGGTTGAACTGTCGGCCGACAAGGTCAGCGTGACGCGTGAAGTGGACGGCGGCCTGGAAACCCTGCAGCTGTCGCTGCCAGCGGTCATTACCACCGACCTGCGCCTGAACGAGCCCCGCTACGTCACCTTGCCCAACATCATGAAGGCCAAGAAAAAGCAGCTCGATACCGTCAAGCCCGAAGACCTCGGCGTGGACGTGGCTCCGCGCCTGAAGACCCTGAAGGTGACCGAGCCCGCCAAGCGCGGTGCTGGCATCAAGGTGGCCGACGTAGCGGCACTCGTTGAAAAACTCAAGAACGAAGCGAAGGTGATCTAAATGTCGGTACTCGTTATTGCTGAACACAACAACGCGTCCATCAAGGGCGCCACGCTGAACACCGTGACGGCCGCTGTGGCCTGCGGCGGCGATGTGCACGTGCTGGTGGCCGGCCACAACGCCGGTGCAGCCGCCGCCGCAGCCGCCCAGATCGCCGGTGTCGCCAAGGTCATCCACGCAGACGCCCCTGGCCTGGAACACGGCCTGGCCGAGAACGTGGCCGCGCAAGTGCTCGCCATCGCAGGCAACTACAGCCACATCCTGTTCCCGGCCACCGCCAGCGGCCGCAACGTGGCCCCCCGCGTGGCCGCCAAGCTGGACGTGGCGCAGGTCAGCGACATCACCAAGGTGATTTCTGCCGACACCTTCGAGCGCCCCATCTACGCCGGCAACGCCATTGCCACCGTGCAAAGCGCCGACAGCGTAAAGGTCATCACCGTGCGCGCCACGGGCTTTGACGCCGCAGCCGCCACGGGCGGTTCCGCAGCCGTTGAAACCGCCGCAGCCACCGCAGACGCTGGCAAGAGCAGCTTCATGGGCAGCGAAATCGCCAAGAGCGACCGCCCCGAACTCACGGCCGCCAAGATCATCGTCTCCGGTGGCCGAGCCCTCGGCAGCAAGGAAAAGTTCGACGAAGTGATGACGCCGCTGGCCGACAAGCTGGGCGCCGCTTTGGGTGCCAGCCGGGCCGCAGTGGACGCAGGCTACGCGCCCAACGACTGGCAAGTGGGCCAGACCGGCAAGATCGTGGCGCCGCAGCTGTACATCGCAGCGGGTATCTCGGGCGCCATCCAGCACTTGGCGGGCATGAAGGACTCCAAGGTGATCGTGGCGATCAACAAGGACCCTGAGGCGTCGATCTTCAGCGTGGCCGACTATGGGCTGGAGGCGGATCTGTTCACGGCCGTGCCGGAGCTGGTGAAGGCGCTGTAAGAACAGCGCATACGGAGCAAGGCATCCGGCACCGCGATTCGGGTGCTATTGAAAACATAGCTGTTTTCGCTTGATTGGCAAGCGCTGCAGCCTGTTTTTACTAAAAAATCCAAGGAGACAAGACCATGAACGCTTCCCTTTCCCGCCGCCGTGTCGTGCAAGCCGCTGGCGCAGCGCTGGCCAGTGCGGCCCTGCCCGCGCTGGCACAAACGGCCTGGCCGAGCAAGCCGATCAAGATCATCGTGCCCTACACGGCGGGCGGCTTTACCGACCAAATGGCGCGCCTGCTGCAGGTGGGCCTGCAAAAGGCGCTGGGCCAGCCCATCGTCATTGAGAACAGGGCGGGCGCCAACAGTATCATCGGCGTGGATGCGGTAGCCAAGGCGGCGCCGGACGGGCACACCTTCGGCGTGGTGATTGCGGCCTATGCGGCCAACACCAGCCTGTACCCCAAGCTGCCGTACAACCCGCGCAAGGACCTCGTTGGTGTGTCGCTCATGGGTGTCTCGCCGCTGCTGGCGGCCGTGCCCAACAACGCGCCGTTCAAGAACACGAAGGAACTGGTGGCCTACGCCAAGGCCAATCCCGGCAAGATCAGCTTCGGTTCGTCGGGCACGGGCTCGGCCGCGCACCTGACCAGCGAGCTGATGAAGGCGCTGACGCAGACGTACATGCTGCACATTCCCTACCGGGGCGCGGCACCGGCGTTCACCGACCTCCTGGGCGGCCAGATCCAGTTGTTCTTTGATGCCCCCACGGGCCTTATCCAGGCCGGCAAGTCGGGCCGCGTGCAGCTGATCGGTGTCTCGGGCGAAAAGCGACTGCCCGCCGTGCCCGATGTGCCCACATTCATCGAGCAAGGTATTCCCGGCCTGGTGGGCAGCACCTGGGCGAGCATGATTGCCCCGGCCGGCACGCCGCGCGACATCGTCAAGCGCATGTCGGACGCCGTCAACGCCATCATCCAGAGCGAGGAAATCAAGGCCAAGCTCGAAGCCATGGGCACCTTCCCCGAAGGCACCACGCCTGAGGCCTGCGATGCCTTCATCGAGGCCGAAACGGTGAAATGGGGCAAGGTGATCAAGAACGCGGGCGTGACGCTGGACTGATCTCCGCGACACTCGGGGCCTGACCGCTACGGCCCACCATCACGCGTAGCGCTTGGCCCGCAGGTTCTCTTTCATCTGCTGCAGGATCGGCTGCAGCGAACTGCCAATGCGCAGCGCCACGCAGGTGGCCAGCACGTCGATGATGAGCAGGTGCATCAGCCGCGACACCATGGGGCTGTAGCGGTCGTAGCCCTCGGGGTGGTCGGCGGCCAGGTGGATCTGGCAGGTGCTGGCCAGGGGCGAGCCGCTGGCGGTGATGGCGATGGTGGTGGCGCCGTTCTTGCGGGCGATGTCGGCGGCGTCCATCAAATCGCGGGTGCGGCCCGAGTTGGAGATGATCACCGCGCAATCGCCCGGGCCGAGCAGGGTCGCGCTCATCACCTGCATGTGGCCGTCGCTGGTGGCAATGGACGTGACGCCCAGACGGAAGAACTTGTGCTGCGCGTCCTGTGCCACGATGCCCGAGTTGCCCACGCCGTAGAACTCGATGCGTTTGCCGGTTTTCCAGGTGGCTGCAATCGCCTCGGCCGCACGCTCCAGCGCCACGGTGCTGGCGGCATTGCGGTATTGCAAAAAGGCCGCCACGGCGTTGTCCACCACCTTCACGAGCACGTCGCCGGTCTTGTCGTCGGCGTCCACGCTGCGGTGGATGAAGGGCACGCCTTCGCTCACACTGCCTGCCAGCTTGAGCTTGAAATCTGCCAGTCCGTCATACCCCATGCTGCGGCAAAAGCGCACCACCGTGGGCTTGCTCACGTGCGCGCGTTCGGCCAGTTCACGCACGGGCAGGCGTGCAAAAGTGCGTGGGTCGGTCAGCACCAGCCGGGCAACGCGCTGTTCGGCGGGGGCCAGGGAGGGCAGGGAGGCGGTGATGCGGTCGAGCATGTCTCAGTCAGGGTGTGCAGCGCGGGCTGCTCAGGTGAGGCCTTCGAACAGGTTTGCGGGAACCATTCTTAATGTAACTTGGTTCCCAAGGCGGCGGGGAGGGCTCCATCCCTGCCTTTCAACCTGCTTGCACCCGGTCTGGGAGTTTCCCCCCTGACCCTGGTCTGCCTGCAGGACTAGCATCCTTGCATCGCGTTAATCACGTTATCCAGATACTGAGGAGACACCCATGCGCAAACCTTTGCTGACAAAACTTCTGGCCGGTGCGGCCCTGGTGGCTGTTGCGTCGGGCAGCTGGGCCCAGGGCCAGGTCAACATCATCTGCTCGGTGCAGGCCGAGTGGTGCAACCTGATGTCCACCGTGTACGCCAAGACCACCGGCACCAAGGTCAACATGACGGCCAAGGGCTCAGGCGAGGCACTGGCGCAGCTCAACGCCGAGCGCGCCAACCCCAAGACCGACATCTGGTTTGGCGGCACAGGCGACCCGCACCTGCAGGCGGCCGAGCAGGGCCTCACGCTCGAATACAAATCGCCCCAGTTGCCGCAGCTGTACCCCTGGGCGCAAAAGCAGGCGGCGGATTCCAAGTACCGCACGGTGGGCGTGTACCTGGGCCCGCTGGGCTTTGGCTACAACAAGGAGCTGCTGGCCAAGCGCAAGCTCAACCCCCCGCAGTCGTGGGCCGACCTGCTCAAGCCCGAGTTCAAGGGCGAGGTGCAGATGGCCAACCCGGCATCGAGTGGCACGGCCTACACCATGATCGCTACGCTGGTGCAGATCATGGGCGAGGAAAAGGCGTTTGAATACCTCAAGGCCCTGCACCCCAACATCAGCACCTACACCCGCTCGGGCACGGCGCCCGTCAAGGCGGCCGCCCGGGGCGAGACCACGGTGTCGGTGAGCTTCGTGCACGACGTGACCACTGAGGCGGTCAATGGCTTCCCCGTGGGCTCGGTCACGCCTTCGGAAGGCACGGGCGCCGAGGTGGGCTCCATGAGCATCGTCAAGAACGGCCCCAACACCGAGGCCGCCAAGAAGTTCTACGAATGGGCACTCACGCCCGGCGGCCAGCAGTTTGGCCTGGCGGCCAAGCAGTTCCAGCTGCCCAGCAACACGCAGGTGCCCAAGGACCCGCGCATGACCGACCCTTCCAAGATGAAGCTCATCAACTACGACTACGCCAAATACGGCGCCAGCGCCGAGCGTCGCCGCCTGATTGCGCGCTGGGAAAAAGACGTGCAGAACGCGGCGCGCTAAGGGGTGGTGGTGTCGGCAGCAGCAGCGGCGGCGCACGCAACCCTCCGAACCACAGCACCCAGCGCCTCGGTCAACCGGCCCTTGTGGGTCTGGCTGGTCGTGGGCGTGCTGGGTTATCTCGTGTTCCCCTGGTATGCGCAGCAGGATGCCAATGGCCTGCTCGAGGTGGGCCAGGTTTTCAGCGGCGAACAGGCGGCCAACGGGCTCATGCAGGCGGCATTGTTTGGTCGGCCCTGGCTCTGGCTAGGCCTGGCCGGTCTGGCCGTGGCGGGGCTGGGCGCCTGCCTGCCTGCGGGACGCAAGCAGGGCGCCGTGCTTGCGGCGGGGGGCGCGCTGGGGCTTGTGGCCTTGTTGCTCAGTGGCTTTGCGATTGGCGCACGAGGCTGGGCCTTTGAGTGGATGAACACCAGCCTGGGCGAGCTGGGTGCGCGCCAGCCCGGCATGGGCTGGGGCGGGTTTGTGGTGTTGTCAGCACTGCTGGTGCTGCTGTCGTTCGGCGTGGCACGGCGAGGATTTTTCAAAGGCGATCTGTTCGTAGCGGCTGCGGTGGTGGGCTGTGGAAGCCTGCTCGCGCTGTTCATCGTGTTCCCGGTGCTCAAGGCGTTGTCGGCTGCGTTTTTTCTGGAGGATGGCCCGTTCTCGCTCGCCGTGGTGTGGGAGCGCATTGCGCACGAGCGCAACTTTGGTCTCTCGTGCCTGGCGGGTGGCCAGCGCTGCGGCGTGGCCTGGAACACGCTGTTCCTGGGGCTGATGACCGCCACCAGCACCACGCTGCTGGGCACTTTCATGGCGCTGATGGCCGAGCGCGCGTCGCGCCGCTATGCGCGGCCGCTGAACATCGTGGCGCTGCTGCCCATCATCACGCCACCGTTTGTGGTGGGCCTGGGGCTCATCCTGCTGTTTGGCCGTGCCGGGGTGTTCAACCAGTTTCTGGAGTACGCGTTCGGCATCACACCCACGCGCTGGTTCTACGGCTGGCTGGGCATCTGGGTGGCGCAGACCTTTGCGTTCACGCCCATCGCCTTCATGATCATGCGCGGCGTGGTGCAGGGCGTGGCGCCCAGCCTGGAAGAGGCCGCACAAACCCTGCGCGCCAGCCCGCACCGCACTTTCATGACCGTGACCCTGCCGCTGCTCAAGCCCGGCCTGGCCAACGCGTTTTTGGTGGGCTTCATCGAAAGCATGGCGGACTTCGGCAATCCCATCGTGGTGGGCGGGCAGTTCTCGGTGCTCTCGACCGAAATCTTCTTTGCCATCGTCGGTGCGCAGTATGACCAGGGGCGTGCCGCGTCGCTGGCCTGGATCCTCACGTTCTTTGCGCTCACCGTATTTGCCATCCAGCGCGGGCTGCTGGGCAAGCAGAACTTCACCACCGTATCGGGCAAGGGCGATGCGGGCATTGCCATGCCGCTGCCCACCGGTGTGCGCCGCGTGGTGCATTCCATCGCGCTGCCCTGGATGGCCTTCACCCTCATCGTCTACCTGTTTGCGCTGGCGGGCGGTTTTGTGCAGACCTGGGGGCGCGACTACACCATCACGCTGGCGCACTTTCGCACGGCGTTCAGTGTGGAGTGGGGCGAATTTGGTGTGGTGTGGGCGGGCACCGCGTGGAACTCGTTCTTCACCACGCTCAAGCTCGCGGCCATCTCGGCGCCGCTCACGGCCACGCTGGGCATCGGCATTGCGTGGCTGCTGGCGCGCACCGAGTTCCGGGGGCAGGGCGCGTTCGAGTTTGCAGCGCTGCTGGCCTTCGCCATCCCGGGCACGGTGCTGGGCGTGAGCTACATCCTGGCCTTCAACGTTCCACCGTTCGAGCTGACAGGCACGGCGCTCATCATCGTGCTGTGCTTCATGTTCCGCAATCTGCCGGTGGGCGTGCGGGCGGGCACGGCGGCGTTCAAGCAGCTGGACCGGTCGCTGGATGAAGCGTCCGTCATGCTGCGCGCAGGCAGTGTGCAGACGCTGCGCCATGTGGTGCTGCCGCTGCTCAAGCCTGCGCTGGTGGCGGCGCTGGTCTACAGCTTTGTGCGCGCCATCACCACCGTGAGTGCGGTGATCTTTCTGGTCACGGCCGAAAACGAACTCGCGACGACTTACATCATCGGCCGCGTGGGCAATGGCGACTATGGCGTGGCGCTGGCGTACTGCACGGTGCTCATCATCCTCATGTCGGCCTTCATCGGTCTGATCCAGCTGCTCGTTGGCGACCGCAAGCTGGGTCGCCGTGGGGCAGCCCCCGCCGCGCACTGAACACTCTTGCAGAAAAAGAAGAAACGCCATGAACCACAACGACGCGGGCATCGTGTTCCGCAACATCACCAAGCGCTACGGCGCCGACAGCAGCGCGGCCCTCGCCGTCAAGGGTATCAGCTTTGAGGTGCCGCGTGGCACGCTCACCACCATTCTCGGCCCGTCGGGCTGCGGCAAGACGACCACGCTGCGCATGATTGCGGGGCTCGAATCGCCCACCTCGGGCGAGATCTTCATTGCCGGCAAGAACGTGACCACGCTGGGCCCCGCGCAGCGCAACGTGAGCATGATGTTCCAGAGCTACGCGCTGTTCCCGCACATGAACGTGGTGGAGAACGTGATGTACGGCCTGCGCATGTCAGGCCAGCCCAAGGAGCAGGCGCGCACCAAGGCCGTGGAGGCGCTGCGCGGCGTGGGCCTGGTGGGCTATGACGACCGCCTGCCCAGTGAACTCTCGGGCGGGCAGCAGCAGCGTGTGGCGCTGGCCCGCGCGCTGGTGCTGGAGCCCGAGGTGCTGCTGTTCGACGAGCCTTTGTCCAACCTCGACGCCCGCCTGCGCCGTGAGATGCGCGAAGAGATTCGCGCACTGCAGCAGCGCCTGTCGCTCACCGTGGCTTACGTCACACACGACCAAGCCGAGGCCATGGCCGTGAGCGACCAGATCATCGTGATGAACCAGGGCCTGATTGCGCAGAAGGGCTCGCCGCGCGCGCTGTACGAAACCCCGCACAGCGAGTTCGTCGCGGGCTTCATGGGTGAGGCCATGCTGTTCCCGGCCGTGGCCGACGCGGACGGCACGGTGGCACTCGGCCCGCTGGTGCTGCGCCCCCGCATGGCGGTGAAGAGCGGCCCGGTGAAGGTGGCGGTGCGGCCGGAAGCCTGGCGCATTCACCGCCAGGGCGCGGGCCTGCTGCCCGCCCGGCTGGACAAGCGGGCCTATCTGGGCGCGGTGCACGAATACACCTTTGACACCACGCTCGGCCACATCTTCGTGGTGTCGTCCGACCTGGACGATGTGCTGGCCGTGGGTGATGTGGTGCAGCTGAGCCTGGGTGCCCACGGCGTATCGGTGGTTGGTAGTACCGAAGGTGCCCAACGTGATGCGGAATAATGGCGCCATGAACCAACTCGACGCCCTCAAACAGTTCACCACCGTGGTTGCCGACACTGGCGACTTTCTGCAACTGGCCCAGTTCCGTCCGCAGGACGCCACGACCAACCCTTCGCTGATTCTCAAGGCGGTGCAAAAGCCCGAATACGCGCCGCTGCTCAAGGACACCGTCGCCCAATGGCAAGGGCGCGCCATGGACGAGGTGATCGACCGCCTGCTGGTGCGTTTTGGTTGCGAAATCCTGACCCACGTGCCCGGCCGCGTCTCCACCGAAGTGGATGCACGCCTGAGCTTTGACACCAGCGCCACCGTCACGCGCGCCGAGCGCATCATCGAGCTGTACCAGGCCGAAGGCATTCACATCGACCGCGTGCTCATCAAGATCGCCGCCACGTGGGAAGGCATCAAGGCCGCCGAGCAGCTGGAGCGCAAGGGCATCCATACCAACCTCACGCTGCTGTTCTCGTTCGCCCAGGCCGTGGCTTGCGGCCAGGCCAAGGTGCAGCTGATTTCCCCGTTTGTGGGCCGCATTTACGACTGGTACAAGAAGCAGGCGGGCGCGAGCTGGGACGAGGCTGCGCGTGCCGGGGCCAACGACCCGGGCGTTCAGTCGGTCACGCAGATCTACAACCACTACAAGCGTTTTGGCATTGCCACCGAGGTGATGGGTGCAAGCTTCCGCAACGTGGGCCAGATCACGGCGCTGGCTGGGTGCGACCTGCTGACCATTGCGCCCGAGCTGTTGGCGCAGCTGGCGGCGAGTGATGCACCGTTGCAGCGGGCCCTGGATGCGGAGGCTGCCAAGGGCATGGACTTGCCTGCGGTGAACTATGACGAGGCGGGGTTCCGGTTTGCGCTGAATGAGGATGCGATGGCCACCGAGAAGCTGGCTGAGGGGATCCGGGCGTTTGCGGTGGATGCTGTGAAGCTGGAGAAGCTGATTCTGGCGGCTTGAGGTCGGAGTTTTTGGTGGTTTTGGCAGCTAGCGCTTGTGTAGCAAGCGCTAGCCGCTATTGTTTTATAGCTACGCAGTTTGCCCCATACCGTTCGGGCTGAGCTTGTCGAAGCCTTGGCGCGCTGGTTTCAAAAGCATGCTGGGGTTGAGGGCGGAGGCCGGGTTGTCGCCCCGGCGGGCGAGGTACTTGTTCTTTGCTTCGCCAAAGAAAAGTACCCAAAAGAAAGGCGACCCCCGGTCTGCGACCCCTGCGCTTCGCTACGGGGCAACCTGCGTCGGGGTGGTTGCGGGGTGCGCCGTGGAACTCGCTTTGCGCTGGCGCGCGCCGCTCGGACAACCACGGCGAGTCAGTTAACGAGGCATGGGCGCTCCGACGCCCATGCTCACCCCGCAACCGCCCCGACGCAGGCGCAGCCAGCAGGGGGTTGGGCATCCGAACATCCAACAGCCGAATAGCCACACGGGCCATTGCTGCGCTCGGCCCCGCCTGCGCAGCGCGCGGCGCTTGCGCCCGCGAGATGGGGCCGAGCAAAGCGATGGCCCGGATGGCTGTCCGTTGGGTTCCCTTCTGGATGCGCCTGGGGCGCGCAGGGCGCGGGGTGGCATGTGTGCCGAAGGACACACATGCTTCGTGAACTGACTCACCGCAGTTGTCCGAGCGGAGCGCCAAAGGCGCGCAGCGAGTTCTGCGGTGCACCCCGTGACCGAGCACCCCAGGTTGCCCCGTAGCGCAGCGAAGGGGTCGCAGACAGTAGGGTCGCCCTTTCTTTGGTTCCTTTCTTTCTGCGACGCGAAAGAAAGGGACTCGCCCGCCGGGGCGACAACCCGGCCTCCACCCTCAAACTAAGCACGCCGCACAGACCAGAGAACGAGCGTGCCCTTGCTTCGAGAGGCTCAGCCCGAATGGCAAATGCAAAGTGCTATGAAAAAAGTAGCTGCTCGCGCTTGTAGGTCAAGCGCCAGACCCCAAAAAACCAACAATTTACCCCGCAGGCAGCCGCATCCCCACC
>NZ_JAMXAX010000052.1 GCF_023913775.1 Acidovorax facilis | reverse complement strand
AATCCCAACAGATGGCAAATGCGATCCGCGCATTGGCCATGGACGCCGTTCAACAAGCCAACTCCGGCCACCCCGGCGCCCCCATGGGCATGGCCGACATGGCCGTGGCGCTGTGGAGCCGCCACCTCAAGCACAACCCCACCAACCCCCAGTGGTTTGACCGCGACCGGTTTGTGCTGTCCAACGGCCACGGCTCGATGCTGCTGTACGCGCTGCTACACCTCACGGGCTACGACCTGCCGATTGGCGAGCTGAAGAACTTCCGCCAGCTGCACAGCAAGACGCCCGGCCACCCTGAAGTGGGCTACACCGCGGGCGTCGAGACCACCACCGGCCCCCTGGGCCAGGGCATCACCAATGCCGTGGGCTTTGCGCTGGCCGAAAAGCTGCTGGCCGCCGAGTTCAACCGCGAAGGCCATGCCGTGGTGGACCACCACACCTACGCCTTCCTGGGCGACGGCTGCCTGATGGAAGGTATCAGCCACGAAGCCGTGTCTCTGGCAGGCGCCTGGAAGCTCAACAAGCTGATCGCCCTGTACGACGACAACGGCATCAGCATCGATGGCCAGGTCGCTCCCTGGTTTGCCGACAACACCCCCCTGCGTTTTGTGGCCAGCGGCTGGAACGTGATCGGCCCCATCGACGGCCACGATGCTGACAAGGTGGCCGCCGCCATCGAAGAAGCCAAGAAGCAGACCGAGCGCCCCACCCTGATCGTGTGCAAGACGCACATCGGCAAGGGCAGCCCCAACCGCGCCAACACCGCCAAGGCCCACGGCGAACCGCTCGGCGCCGAAGAAATCGCGCTGACCCGCGAAGCCCTGGGCTGGGCCAGCGAACCCTTCGTGATCCCCGAAGACGTGTACGCCAGCTGGGACTGCAAGGCCAACGGCCAAGCTTTTGAGGCCGCCTGGAACGAGCGTTTTGCCGCCTACACCGCCGCCTTCCCCGAGCTGGCTGCCGAGCTGACGCGCCGCATGAACGGCGACCTGCCCGCCAACTTTGCCCAGGTGGCCGTGGACACCGTGGTGGCCGCCCACACCAAGGGCGAAACCGTGGCCAGCCGCAAGGCCAGCCAGCTGGCGCTGGAAGCCTTCACCGCCGCCCTGCCCGAACTGCTGGGTGGCAGCGCCGACCTGACCGGCTCCAACCTCACCAACACCAAGAGCACGCCCAACCTGCGCTTTGACATGCAGGGCAACGTGGTCAAGACCGAAGCCGCGAATGGCGACAAGGTCGGTGGCCGCCACATCAACTACGGTGTGCGCGAATTCGGCATGGCCGCCATCATGAACGGCGTGGCGTTGCACGGTGGCTTCATCCCCTACGGCGGCACCTTCCTCACGTTCAGCGACTACAGCCGCAACGCCATCCGCATGGCCGCGCTGATGAAGCAGCGCGTGATCCACGTGTTCACGCACGACTCCATTGGTCTCGGTGAAGACGGCCCCACGCACCAGTCCATCGAGCACGTGGCCAGCCTGCGCCTGATCCCCAACCTGGACGTCTGGCGCCCCGGTGACACGGCCGAAACCGCCGTGGCCTGGAGCGTGGCCCTGTCCAACCGCAACAAGCCCACCGTGCTGGCCCTGTCGCGCCAGAACCTGCCCTATGCGCCCAAGCGCGACCTGGGCGACATCTCGCGCGGCGCCTACGTGCTGAGCGAGCCCGCCGACGTGGGCATCAAGAAGAAGCCCGTGGCCGTGATCATCGCCACCGGGTCTGAAGTACAACTGGCCCTCAAGGCCCAGCGCCTGCTGGCCGACAAGAAGATCGGCGTGCGCGTGGTCTCCATGCCCAGCACCACCACCTTCGACCGTGAAGACGCCAAGTACAAGAGCAGCGTGCTGCCCGCCGGCGTGCCCCGCGTGGCCGTGGAAATGGGCGTGACCGACGGCTGGTGGAAATACGGCTGCGCTGCCGTGGTGGGCATCGACACCTACGGTGAATCGGCCCCTGCGCCCGTGCTGTTCAAGCACTTCGGTTTCACCGAAGAAAACGTGGCCGATGCGGTGCTGGTCGCCATCGGCGCGGCACGTCTGAAGCCCGCCAAGAAGGCCCGCTAAAACTTCTCCTGCCCGCTGTGCCCCGCTGCCAGCGGGCGCGCGGCGGCAGATTCCCGATTTCGACTTTGCAACTTTGAAGAGGCTCCCTATGACGATCAAGATTGGTATCAACGGCTTCGGCCGCATCGGCCGCAACGTGCTGCGCTCGGCCATCCAGAACTTCAGCGACATCGAAGTCGTGGGCATCAACGACCTTCTGGAGCCCGAGTACCTCGCGTACATGCTGCAGTACGACTCGGTGCATGGCCGCTTCAAGGGCGAAGTCTCGGTCGAGGGCAACACCCTGGTCGTCAATGGCAAGAAGATCCGCCTGACGCAAGAGCGCGACCCCGCCAACCTGAAGTGGAACGAAGTCGGCGCCGACGTGGTGATCGAATCCACCGGCCTGTTCCTGGACAAGGTCACCGCGCAGAAGCACCTGGACGCTGGTGCCAAGAAGGTCATCCTGTCGGCCCCCTCCAAGGACGACACCCCCATGTTCGTGTTCGGCGTGAACCACGACACCTACGCGGGCCAGGCCATCATCTCCAACGCATCGTGCACCACCAACTGCCTGGCCCCCGTGGCCAAGGTGCTGAACGACAAGTGGGGCATCAAGCGCGGCCTGATGACCACCGTGCACGCAGCCACCGCCACGCAAAAGACCGTGGACGGCCCTTCGAACAAGGACTGGCGCGGCGGCCGCGGCATTCTGGAAAACATCATCCCCTCCAGCACCGGTGCTGCCAAGGCGGTGGGCGTGGTGATCCCTGCGCTGAACAAGAAGCTGACCGGCATGTCCTTCCGCGTGCCCACCTCCGACGTGTCGGTGGTGGACCTGACGGTGGAACTGGACAAGGCTGCCACCTACGAAGAAATCAAGGCCGAGATGAAGGCCCAGTCCGAAGGCGCCCTGAAGGGCGTTCTGGGCTACACCGAAGACAAGGTGGTGGCCACCGACTTCCGTGGCGACACCCGCACCTCGATCTTTGATGCCGACGCTGGCATTGCCCTGGACGGCACCTTCGTGAAGGTCGTGAGCTGGTACGACAACGAATGGGGCTACTCGAACAAGTGCCTGGAAATGGTGCGCGTGGTATCCAAGTAAGTACGACTTGCGCAAAAGGGGATCAGGCGCCATGCTTGGTCTTAGAACGCAACGGCGGACGCCTCCCTGTTTGCGCGTGTCTTGAAAAGTTTTCCCTTTGAAGATGAAGAAGCGCTAGTAGCAACTACCCTGTTCAAGCCGGTCGCCTGCCAAGGCCACCGGCTTTTTTTTGCCCGCCCTCCGCGCATAGCAGGTACGGACCACCTGGCATTCAACGGTCACCACCCCCAAGAGCTGCCGCTGCTGAGGCCGCCATAGCCAGCGGCGCAGGCCCCGGCACCTGCCCTGGAGCACTTGCGATGTGCACCGTGCGGGTGGGGAAAGCAAACTCCACCCCCATGGCCTTGAACTCGCGCAGCAGCCCGAGGTTGATGGACTGCTGCAGGTCCATGTACACGTTGAAGGCCGGGTCTTCGACGATATAGACCACCTCGTAGTCGAGCGAACTGGCGCCAAAAGCCTTGAAATGCGCGCGGTCAAAACGCAGCTGCGGCTGGGCTTCGATGAGCTTGCGCACCACACCCGGAATGGCCTCAGCCTGCTCGGGGGTGGTGTCATAGGCCACGCCAAACGTGAACACGATGCGCCGCCGCTCCAGCATGCGAAAGTTGCTGATGGTCTGCTTGAGCAGGTCGGTGTTGGACATCACGATCTGCTCGCCCTGCAGGCTGCGGATGCGTGTGGTCTTGAGACCAATCACCTGCACCGTGCCTGACACATTGCCCACCACGATGAAGTCGCCCACCTCAAACGGCTTGTCCACCGCGATGGCGAGCGAGGCAAACAGGTCTCCCAAGATGTTTTGCACCGCCAGCGCCACCGCAATGCCGCCCACGCCCAGGCTGGCGATAAAGGCCGTGATGTTCACGCCCACATTCGACAAGATGGCCAGCAGCACCACGCTCCACAACAGCGTGCGCAGCCCCCAGGACATCAGCGTGGCCGAGGCACTGACCTGCGTCATGCCACTGGACGAGTGCCGCTCCACATAGCGGCGCACACCAATGCCAATGGCACGCATGCCCCACAGGCCCATCTGCAGCGCCACGGCCACAAACCACAGCTGGCTCAGGCGGCTCTCCCAGCGGCCGGGCAGGTCCAGCAGGCTCGCGCCCACGAGCAGAGCCACCACCAGCATCAGCGTGCGGCTGGTGCCTTCCAGCACATCCACCATGGTCAGCGCCATGCCGCTGTGCGACTGCGTGGCCCACACCTTGGCGCGGCGGGTCAGCAGGTGAAGCACCACAAGGATGGCTGCATAGGTGGCCGTGGTGGCTGCCAGGGCCACGCACAGGCTCCACAGCGGCACGCCGGCAAAGGTGGTCTCCTGGACCCAGGTCATAAAGGTGGATGGCTGCATGCGGGGACTCTCCTCTTCGTGGTGCAGTGACGGGATGGGGCGCGCGGGGGCGGGACTGATACACGGGGTCGACCCGTGACCTCGGCCATGCAGGGCGCTTCAGCCCCGCATTGGAGCGCTGAGGTGCGCAACGTCCTTGATCGAGACCCCGTGGAAGTCAGAGTTCCGCAGTTGATCAGGCAACGGCCAAAGCGCCGCTGGTCTGCGCCCGTTTGCAAGTGTTCGTAAGACATGCCCCACAGCAATACAGAGGCAGGGCCTACGCCCCGGTACTGCGCGGGCCCCAACAATGCATCAACACCAGAACACCGCTGGCTGCCCGCCCGAAACCTCGGTGCGGCACATCCCACAACCTCCACAGGAGTCCACCACACCATGCATTCATCCGCACTGATCCGCACCGCCACAGCGGCACTCGCACTGGGCGCACTGGCCGCCTGTTCCTCCACCCCCGCACCCACCGAGCAAATGGCCGTGAGCCGCACCACCGTGAACCGCGTTGCGGCTGCCCCGGCTGTGGCCACCAGCGCCCCCGTGCAGTTGCAACAAGCGCGCGAGAAGCTCATGCAGGCCGAAAAAGCCATGGCTGAAAAGGACTATGTGGCCGCGCGCCGCCTGGCCGCTGAGGCCGAGGTAGATGCCCGCGTGGCCGAAACCCGCGCCGACGCCGCCAGCAATGCCGCCAACCTGACGCAAGTGCAAGACGGCATCCGAGCGCTGCAAGAAGAAATCAACCGCCGATCGCCGCGCTAGGCCAGCGCCAGACGTTGAAGCCCTAGCGCCCAACCTGGCTTCGACTCACGCCCAACACCGTTGAGGCCCCGCGATTGACCTCCCCCCATTTCAAGGAACACCTGACCATGCATCGCTTTTTTCACCGAACCACCGCCCTGTGCACCAGCCTGATTGCCGTAGGCCTGTTGGCCGCCTGCGCCAGCACCACCCCATCGCCCGCGCTGGAAGAGGCCCGTACCGCAGTGAGCACCGCTGCAGGAGACCCGGCCGTCAACCAGTACGCGCAGCTCGAACTGAAGCAAGCCACCGACGCACTCGCCAAGGCCGACCGCGTGTGGGCCGATGACCGCGACACGTCCGAGACCAACCACTTGGCATACATCGCCCGCCAACGCGCCGAGATCGCCACCAATGCGGCCCGCGCGCGCCAGCTCGATGCCAACATCCAGCAAGCGGGCAGCGAAGCCGACCGCATCCGCCTGCAGGCCCGCACCCAAGAGGCTGACGCAGCCCGCCTGCGCGCCCAGCAAGCCCAACAACAGGCGATGAGCGCAGAGCAACGTGCAGCCCAACAGCAGGCCCAGGCCACGGCCGCCATGGCCCAGGCCAACGCCGCACAAGACCGTGTGCGCGCCCTCGAAGCACAACTGCGCGAACTCGAAGCCCAACAAACCGAACGCGGCCTGCTGGTCACTCTGGGCGATGTGCTGTTTGCCTTCAACAAGGCCGAGCTCTCCGCCCAGGCTGGCCCGCGCCTGGACAAGCTGGCCAACTTCCTCAAACAGTTCCCGGACCGCAAACTGCTGATCGAGGGCTACACCGACAGCGTGGGTAGCGACAGCTACAACCAGGACCTGTCAGACCGACGCGCCCAAGCCGTGCGCGACGCGCTGGTGCAGCGCGGTGTGGACACCAGCCGCATCACCGCACGCGGCTACGGCAAGGCCCACCCCGTGGCCGACAACGCGTCGCCCGAAGGCCGTGCGATGAATCGCCGCGTGGAGATCGTGATCGCCGATGACAAGGGCAACCTGCGCGGCAGGTAAAGCGCCCCCTGAGGCGCCACGCGCCTTCCCTCCGCTCTCGCATCGCTGCGCGTTGCGGGCAGGGGGACGCCGCCATCGCACGCTAACGAAGCGCCGCCCGTGCGGCTTGGCGGCCATGGCGCGGCGGCCACTGGCTTGAGCCACGCCGGTTTCTGCGGCCTATATCAATAAACGCTTCAAAGACCGCGCCGCTTACGCCGCGCGGTCTTCAAACGTTTCGGTATCCACTTCGCTCGCGCTCTGGGCGTTGTAGCGATTGCCCACCACCGTGCGCTCATTGATCAGCGCGCCCAGACGCTCCATGGTGGCCGCATCCAGTCGCACGTTCACGGCACCCAGGTCGTCGTGCAGATGCTCCACGTTCGTGGTTCCTGGGATGGGGATGATGTGCTCGCCTTGGTGCAGCAGCCACGCCAGGGCCAGCTGGGCGGGTGTGCAGCCCACATCGCGTGCAATCGCCTGGTAGCCATCGAGCAGCTTCAGGTTGGCCGCATACGCCTCGGGTGCAAAACGCGGCATGGCACGGCGGATGTCCTTGGCGTCCAGCGTGCTCACATCGGTCAAGCCGCCACACAAGAAACCCCGTGCCACCGGGCTGAACGCCACAAAGGCCACGCCCAATTCTCGGCAGGCGTCCAGCACGGCAATCTCGGGGTTGCGCGTCCACAGCGAATACTCGGTCTGCACCGCCGTGATCCGGAACTCGGCATGCGCGCGGCGCAGCGTGGCAGCTGACACCTCGGAGAGACCCACAGTGCGAATGTGCCCGCGCCGCACCAGCTCGCCCAGGGCGCCCACGCTTTCCTCAATCGGCACGCTCTTGTCCCAGCGGTGCAGGTAATACAGGTCGATCACATCGGTCTGCAGGCGGCGTAGGCTGTCTTCGCAGGTCTTTCGCAGCGTATCGGGCCGCCCGTCGATCACGCGCACCAGCTTGCCGTCACCCGCCACATCCACGCCCTGCATGCCGCATTTGCTGGCCAGCGTGAAGCGGCTGCGGTGCTGCTTCAACACACGGCCCACCAGGTTTTCGTTGGCTCCAAAGCCATAGAGCGTGGCCGTGTCGAACAGCGTCACGCCCGCATCAAGCGCAGCCAGCAGCACGCGCTCGCCCTGCTCGGCAGACACCGGCGCGCCATAGGCGTGCGACAGGTTCATGCAGCCCAGGCCGATGGCCGAGACGGAGAAAGGTCCAAGGTTTCTTTGTTGCATGCCGCGAGCTTACGGCAAGCGCGGCAATCCAGCGGGTAGCTCGGGCTTGGGCTTGGGTGCAGGGCCTAAGATTTTGCGGCCGATGGCCGCTTGGCCCACAGCTCAATGCGCTCACCCGCAGCGCAGGCGGCCACCAACTCCGCAAACCGTGCCTCGCGGGTCGCATCGCGCTTGGCGGATGCGACCCAGTGCAGCATGCTCTTGCGATAGCTGGGTGGCGTGGACTCCTGAAAGAACCGCCACGCGGCCTTGTTGCGCTGGAAGGCGCGCTGCAGCGACGCCGGCAGCTCGACCACTGCCGCCTGCTCGTGGGAATAGATGGCCGACTTGTGCGCCTTGCGGTGGGCAAAGGCCGCGAGCCCCGCAGGCGTCATGCGGCCTGCCGCCTGCAACTGCTCCACCTTGGCGATGTTGACCGCGCTCCAGATGGACGACGGCTTGCGCGGGGTAAAGCGGATCGAATACGTGTGCTCGTCGATGCGCCGCCGGATGCCATCGATCCAGCCAAAGCACAGGGCTTCGTCCACCGACTCCGACCAGCCCATGCTGGGGCGGCCCGAGCCCACCTTGTGAAAACCCACCAGCAGCTCCGTCGCGCTGGCGGCGTGGCTCTCCAGCCAATCGCGGAACGCCTGCGGGGTGGCAAAGAAGGTGGGTGCGGGCTGCTGGATCATGGTGCTGCAAACGTCCTTCCGACTTGCCTTCTTCCTACCAGTTGCAGCTGCAGGTGCGCGGGTCAGGCCACCACGGCGTCATGCACTTGCTCGGCGTGTGGCCCCAGCGGCACCACGCACAGCGTCACACCATCGAGCGTGAGCACCAGCCCCAACTGCCCGCCTACCTGCACCACCCCACCCACAGTGGTGCTTGCGTGCTGGGCACGCGGTGGCACAAGCTGCATCGCCTGGGCGGCGGCATGCGCCGCCCCCGCGCTGACGGGCGGCTGGCGTAGCAGCGCCCACAGTGTCTGTGGGTCTCGCGATTGCAGCGACTGCAGGTACAGGCGCAGCACTGCGGCGTTGGCGCCCGTGGGTTCATGGCTGGATCCGTCGCCCTCCTGCGCTTGCCGCAGCCGCTGCAAGGCGCGGCGCAGTTGCTGGCGGCTGGCTGCTTCAGACCGACCGCTGGCCTGCGCCAGCTCGGTATGGCTGGCGTCGAACACCGCATGCAACAGCACCGCAGCGCCCTCCGCGGGCGTCACACACTCAGCCAGTCGCCGCAGCGCGATCGTGGCCTGCTGCGCAAGAGCCGCATCGGCTTCCGCAGAGGGTGCGACCGCGCCAGCGACATCGGCGTGCGCGCTCTGCACGGCTTCAGTCAGCCATTGCGCCATCCACTGGCGCCGCCGCAAACGGTCGATGGCCAGATTGCGCACCACTGTCAGCAGCCAGGCCTGGGCAGCATTGAGCGCAGAGGCATTGACCTCCAGCGCGCGCACATAGGCGTCCTGCACCGCGTCTTCAGCATCGGCCGGGCCTAGAAGGCGCGTGGCGGCGCGCACCAAGGCACTGCGGCTGGCGCCCACGAGCGCCACGGTGTGTTCGTCTTTTCGCATCGGAGCATGGTGCCACAGGCAGGTCAGGCGCAAACCAGGTCAGACCTTGGTGGGCTGGGGCGCGTCACCCCAATCGCAGGGAGCAGAGCTTGACGAAACCCTGGGATGCAAAGCTCGCAGAAAGGCGTTCTTGTATTCGCATGACCTTAGGATTCCTTGCCAGTGGTCCCGCCCAAAGCGCGGACCTTCTTCGCCAATCGGCGATACAGGCATCGCGCCACGATGGCAGCCAACAGGGCAGCAGCCGCAAACAGGATCCGCTTCGTGATGGCCGAATCACTGTCGCCTCCGTACTTTCCGGTGGGAATACCGATCGCAAGAAAAATGAGAAAAATCCAGACACCCAGTACCAGCGCAAAGTTGGCGAGCCTCTTCCCGCGCTCCGCAGTGATGGCAGCAAACGTTGGAATACCGGCAACTGCGGCCAGCACAAAAACCGATAGCAGCAAGGCGCCACCACCGCTTACATGCGAAAGATTGGCGTTCGCAAGGGTGGGCGTCAGAAGCACCGCCGCGGCAGCGCCACCACCCATTTTCCGATACGGCTTGAGAGGCATGGTCTTCACTTGGCCTGCGATCGGTTCCGCGAGATCGACACCACAAGCAGTAGCCAGAGCGCAACCACCGTTACGCCGGAACCCAAAAGTACCACGTGAAGTGTCCAATCAGCCGGACCGTTGTGACCACCGGCGAAGAGCGCGGCGTATGCGCCCATGGCAGCCAGGTAGGGCACGATCAGGGTGCTAGACAGTGCAAAGCTGGACCACAAGCGGCGGGTTGCGAGTTTGATCAGATGTATCGCCCACACGATGGGCCACGCGACCGCCAGAAGCGTCAGCAATTGCATTCCAAGGGCTAAGACGATCTTCATGCGGGTGAGGCCCAAGGGTTAGGCGTCATTTGCCAAGTCATTGGCGACCTCTGCGTCGCACAACATGGAACAGCCAAACAACGGCGAGTAAGACGTGGGAAAGCAATGCAATGAGATAGGCCACCTGCGCGATGGGGCTTGAAACCGGGCGCGAAATTTTCTTTACATCGAACACCGTCTCCATGAGGGCCTTCGCCGCCAGCGCGAAGGACATGCCTTGGGGACCTCCATGCCGTGCGGAGGCGCCAACAAAGAAGGCGAATCCAACTGCGCACAGGAGCGAGACGCCTAGGCAGGCTACCAGCGCAAGCGCCCAGAGAAATGCACTCCTGTCGCGCCGCAGCAGAAAGAAAACGGCAGAAGCGACTGCAGCAAGTGGCAGCGCCAGCAGCAAGGTTGGCAAGGCGCCTGACATGGGCTGGAGAATCTGGAGGAGTGCTTGCATACTTTTGCGGCGTCTAACAAGACGCCTACTCATCAGTCCACTGCAGATCGGCCAGTGGCACCCACCCAAGGAGATAGCGTCGGCGTCTGCGCCTGACCAGTACGGGGTTGAGCCGCTCCGCCTAACGGCATGATAGCGCGGCTCGACACCATCAAAGAAGGCGCTGGCATTTGATGCAAGCTTGAAGCAGAGGTCAGCCTACGGAGGCATGTTGGCGAGGTCGGCACCCGCTATCCACCGCATTCGCCTGCGGCGTCCGCGACAAGCTCCACCCGCCGTTGCATGGACAATCTCGGCATGTCTGGCGCACCTACTCCTACTTCACACCCCTCCTCGCCCCGCCCCGTGCTGATCGCCGGCGGCGGTATCGGTGGCATGGCCACTGCCCTCATCCTGCACCAGATCGGCGTGCCCTGCATCGTCTTTGAATCGGTGCCCGAGCTGCAGCCGCTGGGCGTGGGCATCAACCTGCAGCCCAACGCCGTGCGAGAACTGCATGACCTGGGGTTTGGCAACGAGGTGCTGGACACGATCGGCCTGCAGGCGCGCGAATGGGCGCTGGTGGGTCGCAACGGCAACGAGGTGTACGCCGAGCCACGCGGGCTGGAGGCGGGCTACCACTGGCCGCAGTATTCGGTGCACCGGGGGCAGCTGCAGATGATGCTGTTCAACGCCGTGCGAGAGCGCCTGGGAACCGACGCCGTGCAGCTGGGGCAGCGGGTGGTGGGCTACCGGCAGGATGCGAACGGCGTCATCGCCATTGTCGAGACACGCGACGGTGAGAAGCGTGAAGTAGCCGGATCGCTGCTGATTGCCGCCGATGGCCTGCACTCGGCCGTGCGGGCGCAGATGCACCCCACGCAGCCGCCCATCCAGTGGGGCGGTGCCATCATGTGGCGCGGCACCACGCCGGGGGTGCCGGTGCGCACGGGCGCGTCGTTTGTGGGCGTGGGCTCGCTGCGGCACCGTGTGGTGTTCTACCCCATCACCCCGCCCGACCCGGCCACAGGTCTGGCCACCATCAACTGGATCGCCGAGATCACGGTAGACAACCAGGGCGGCTGGCAGCAGGGCGACTGGAACCGGCGCGTGGCACTGGAGGAGTTCATCCACCACTTCGAGGGCTGGAACTACAGCTGGCTGGACGTGCCTGCCATGCTGCGCGGCGCCAAGGACATTTTTGAGTACCCCATGATCGACCGCGACCCCGTGCCCACCTGGGTAGACGGCCGCGTGGCGCTGCTGGGCGACGCGGCGCATGTGATGTACCCCGTGGGCTCCAACGGTGCCAGCCAGGCCATCGTGGATGCGCGCGTGCTGGGGGCGCAGCTCATCGCGCACGGTGTGGGCCCGCAGGCGCTGCGTGCCTATGACGACAAGCTGTGCAAGGACATCTCTGCGCTGGTGCTGCGCAACCGGGGCTCCGGCCCGTTTGGTCTGCTGGGGCTGGTGGACGAGCGCTGCGGCGGGGTGTTCGACCACATCGACGACGTGCTGCCGCGTGAGGAGCGCGAGGGCTTCATGGCCCGCTACAAGGCGGCGGCGGGCTTTGCGATCGAGACGCTGAATGCGGCGCCGCCCACCATTGCGCCGGGGCAACGCGTGGCCGCAGGCTGAACAGTCCGAGGGGCGCAGTGCGGGCCAGTGGGTCCGCACTGCAGCGCTGGCCTGGATATGCAAGCGCAGAGAAATGTCACGCCCGGCGTGTCTCGTTCGTCAACGCAGTCCTATCACTCGCAAGGACTTGCCCCATGGACACGCCAGATACCACCACACCCGCTTCAGCCCCTACCCAAGGCGCCGAACCGCGCACGTCTTACCTGGAAGAAAAAGCCTTCAAGGCCCGCACCCTGCTGGTCTTTGGCACCATCACCGACACCCTGGCCGCCGATGTGGCGCGGCGGCTGATTGCGCTGGATGCCGAGAGTGCCGAGCCCATCGACATGCTGGTGAGCTCGCCCGGCGGGCACCTGGAGTCGGGCGACACGATCCACGACCTGGTGCGCTTCATCACTGCGCCGGTGAACATGATTGGCACCGGCTGGGTGGGCAGCGCGGCCACGCACCTGTACCTGGCGGCACCCCGCGAGCGGCGGTTCTGCCTGCCCAACACGCGCTTTCTGATCCACCAGCCCAGCGGTGGCGCCGGCGGCCCGGCCAGTGACATCGCCATCCAGGCGCGCGAGATGGTGAAAGCCCGCGAGCGCATTGCGCGCACCATCGCCCGGCAGACGGGCAAGCCGCTGGAGGTGGTGCTGGCCGACATCGAACGCGATCACTGGCTGTCGGCCGAAGAGGCGGTGGACTACGGCCTGGTCTCGCGCATCATCGAGAACAAAGCGGCTTTGAAGGGGTGAAGCAGCACGCCCCTTTAAGCTATTAAATACATAGCTGCTAGCGCTTGATGGATAAGCGCTAGCAGCTTATTTTTCTTGAAATCAGCCTGCGTTGAGCTGCAGCTCCAGGTCGTGCAGCACCTGGTAGCACGGCAGCACCTGCGCCACGCTGGCGTTGGGCTCGCGGCCTTCCTTGATGGCGGCGAAGAACTCGCGGTCTTGCAGCTCGATGCCGTTCATCGACACGCCCACCTTCGACACATCGATCTTCTCTTCCTTGCCGTTCACCAGGTCATCGTAGCGCGCGATGTACGTGGCCGAGTCGCCGATGTAGCGGAAGAAGGTGCCCAGCGGACCATCGTTGTTGAAGCTGAGCGACAGCGTGCAGATGGCACCGTTGGCGGCCTTAAGCTGAATGCTCATGTCCATCGCAATGCCCAGGGTGGGGTGGATAGGGCCCTGGATGGCATTAGCCTTCACGATGGGGCTGCCCGCCTGGAAGGCGAACAGGTCCACGGTGTGCGCAGCGTGGTGCCACAGCAGGTGGTCCGTCCAGCTGCGGGCCTGGCCCAGCGCGTTCATGTTGGTGCGGCGGAAGAAGTAGGTCTGCACATCCATCTGCTGGATGTTGAACTCGCCTGCCGTGATCTTCTTGTGCACGTACTGGTGGCTGGGGTTGAAGCGGCGGGTGTGGCCACACATGGCCACCAGGCCCGTCTGCTTTTGCAGGGCGATGACCTTCTCGCCATCGGCCAGCACGTCGCACAGCGGGATCTCGACCTGCACGTGCTTGCCCGCTTCCAGGCAGGCGATGGTCTGGCTGGCGTGCATCTGCGTGGGCGTGCACAGGATCACGGCGTCCACTTCCTTGATGGCCAGGCTGTCGGCCAGGTCGGTGGTGACGTGCTTGATGCCGTACTTGTCGGCCACTTCCTGGGTCTTGGCCAGGTCGCGGCTGATGAGGGAGACGACTTCAACGCCGTCAATGTTCTTGATGCCGTCCAGGTGCTTGATGCCGAAGGCGCCAGCGCCTGCGAGTGCGACTTTGATGGTCATGGTGTGTGTCCTTTGGCGTGTTTTTTACGTGTTCTCAAGAATCAGGTGGCCCACGGCGGTGTTGGACGCGGGCACATGGTAGAAGCGGTGCGCCAGCTTGGGTGGCTTGCCACCGGCCACATCGGCCATCGCGCCACGCGCGATGAGCCACATCACCAGCTCGATGCCCTCGCTGCCCGCCTCGCGCACATAGTCGATGTGCGGGATGCTGGCAGCGGCCTCGGGGTCGTTGATGAGCTTGTCGAGGAAGGCGTTGTCAAACTCTTTGTTGATGAGGCCGGCGCGCGGGCCCTGCAGCTGGTGGCTCATGCCACCCGTGCCCCAGATGTGCACGTTCAGGTCTTCGTCATAGCTCTCCACGGCCTTGCGGATGGCCTGGCCCAGGTTGTAGCAGCGGCGGCCGCTGGGCACGGGGTACTGCACCACGTTGACGGCGAACGGGATAACCGGGCAGGGCCAGGCGCCCTTCACGGGGTCTTGTTCGCCAAACATCAGCGACAGGGGCACGGTCAAGCCGTGGTCCACGGCCATCTTGTTGACGATGGTGAGGTCAAAGTCCTGCTGGATGACCGACTGCGCAATGTGCGCGGCCAGGTCAGGATGACCAATGACCTTGGGCACGGGGCGCGGGCCAAAGCCCTCATCGGCCACTTCATATTCGGCAGCGGTGCCGATGGCGAACGTGGGGATCAGGTCCAGGCTGAAGGCCGTGGCGTGGTCGTTGTAGACCAGGAAGATCACGTCGGGCTTGTTGTCCTTGATCCACTGCTTGCCAAAGTCATAGCCCGCGAACACGGGCTTCCAGTAGTCCTCGTGGGTCTTGCCCAGGTCCATAGCCGCGCCAATGGCTGGCACATGCGATGTGAACACGGAGGCGGTGATTTTGGCCATCGTCAAATTCCTTTCTTGCCCGCGCTGCCTTGCGGCTGGCGGTGCGCCTGGGCGTCGCCATCTTCGCCCACGTAGCGGTTGCCTTCGGCGCTGCGGCCGCCGTTGATCATCATGTTGCGGTATTCCTCTTCGGTCATGCCGGTCATGCTGCCCGCCATCTGCTGAAAGCTCTTGCCGTCGGTCGAGCCGATCTTGGCCAGGAAGTAGATGTTGCCGCCCAGGCGAATGCACCAGTTCAGGTCGCGCGCCAGCACGGCCTGCTTCTGCTCTTCGGTCATCGCCCATTCGTCCAGGTAGGCGCGTTCGTTGGCCTTGAAGCGGACGCGGTTCTCGGCCTTCATCAGGCTCATGCAGAACTGGTTGAGCCAGCAGCCCTTGCGGCTTTGCTCGGCGTCGAAGATGGTCGTGCCGGGCACGTCGAGGTAGGGTTTATCGAGAGACATGGTGTCAGTCCTCCACGGTGACTTCTTCGGGCCAGTACAGGCGCATGGGGTTGTCCACCAGCAGCTTCTTTTGCAACTCCGGTGTCGTTGCGATGTGCGGGATGAAGTCCACCAGCAGGCCATCATCGGGCATGTGGTCCTTGAGGTTGGGGTGGGGCCAGTCGGTGCCCCAGAGCACACGGTCGGGGAACTCTTCCACCACGCGGCGGGCGAAGGGGATCACGTCGGTGTAGGCGTTCTGCTCGCCATTCAGGGCCTTGGGGCCGGTCACAGAGAGGCGCTCGGGGCAGCTCACCTTGCTCCACACATTGGGGTGCTGGCGCATGAATTTCAGGAACAGTTCGAACTCCGGTCCATCCACGGGCTTGCTCACATCGGGGCGGCCCATGTGGTCCACCACCACGGTGGTGGGCAGGGCGGTGAAGAAGTCCCACAGCTCGGGCAGGTCCACCGCCTCGAAGTAGATCACCACATGCCAGCCCAGTTGGTGGATGCGCGCGGCAATCTCCATCAGCTCGTCCTTGGGCGTGAAGTCCACCAGGCGCTTGACGAAGTTGAAGCGCACGCCGCGCACACCGGCGTCGTGCATGGCCTGCAGTTCTTCATCGCTGACCGAGCGCTTGACGGTGGCCACGCCACGCGCTTTGCCGCCCGAGTGCACCAGAGCATCAACCATGGCGCGGTTGTCCGCGCCGTGGCAGGTGGCCTGCACCACCACGTTGCGCGCAAAACCCAGGTGGTCGCGCAGCGCATACAGCTGGTGTTTGCTCGCGTCGCAGGGCGTGTACTTGCGCTCGGGGGCGTAGGGGAACTCGGCGCCGGGGCCGAACACGTGGCAGTGGGCATCCACGGCGCCTGCGGGCACCTGGAACCGGGGTTTGCTCGGACCCGCGTACCAGTCGAGCCAGCCAGGGGTTTTTGTGAATTCGCTCATGCGCGTACTCCTTGGTTTTTTTGCAGGCTCGCAGATCAGTCGAGGGACACGTTGGCCTTGCGGATCACGTCGCCAAAGCGCTGGCTCTCGTCCTTGACGAACTGGTTGAACTGGGCGCGGGTGGTGGGGAACTGCTCGTAGCCAAAGGTCTTGAACTTCTCGGCCACTTCGGGGCCGGTCAGGGCCTGTTCGATGTCCTTGCGGATCTTGTCGGCCACGGCAGCGGGCAGGCCGGGCGGCACGGCAATGGCGTTCCAGCCCGTGACGGCAAAGTCCTTGGGGCCACCCGATTCGGCCACGGTGGGCACGTCGGGGAACTCGGCCGAGCGCTGGGGCCCGGCAAACGCCAGCAGGCGCAGCTTGCCCGCGCGGTACAGCGGGCCTGCTGTGGCGGCGCTGCCCAGCGCAAAGTCGATCTCGCCGGTGGAGACCGAGGTGTAGAGCTGCGTGGTCTCCTTGAAGATCACGTGCTCCATCTGTGTGCCGGTGGCCGATTCGAACAGCTCCGAGCCCAGGTGCACCGGGTTGCCCACCGACCAGCTGCCGTAGTTGAGCTTGCCGGGGCGCGCCTTGGCATCGGCCACGATGTCGGCCACGGTTTTGTACTTGCTGCCCGTGCCCACAGTGAAGAAGAAGTGCGTCTTGAACAGCGGCAGCAGCGTGTCGAAGTCCTTGGCCACGTCGTAGGGCAGCTTCTTGAACAGGCTGGGGTAGGCGGCCAGGTGCACGTTGTCCAGGATGAGCAGGTCGTGGCCGTCCTTGGCGCCGCGCTTCCAGGCGTCGATGGCGATGAAGCCGTTGCCACCGGGGCGGTTTTCCACGATCACGCCCGTGCCCCAGGTGCGCGAGAGCTTGTCGGCCACCAGGCGGGCCACGCCGTCGGGGCCACCGCCCACGGGGAAGGGGCTGATGATGCGCACCTGCTTGGTGGGGAACTGCTGCGCGGCAGCGAATTGCGGCGCCAAAGCTGCGGCCGCGGCCACGCCCAATGCCAGGGACAACGTGCGGCGGAGACGGAAAGAGGGAGACACAGAGAACGTCATGGAATACAGAACAGAAGAAAAACGATAGCTATAAAATTAGTAGCTGCTAGCGCTTATTGAATAAGCGCTAGAGGCCAAAAAGACTTGAGACCGGGGTTCAGTCGATGTACCTGAGGCCTGCCTTCTCCAGGCCGGGGCGCATGTTGTACATGTCCAGGCCCAGCACGCCGCTGGCGAGCTTGGCGCGCTTTTCGCCTTCAAAGCTTTCGCGCTTTTGCGCGGCTTCGAGCGTCTGCACAGCGCGGGCGGCAGGCACACACACCACGCCGTCGTCGTCGGCCACGATCACGTCGCCCGGCGTGACCAGCGCACCAGCGCACACCACGGGGATGTTGACCGAGCCCAGCGTGGCCTTGATGGTGCCCTTGCTGCTGATCGCCTTGCTCCACACGGGGAAGTTCATTGCCTGCAGCGTCTTCACGTCGCGCACACCGGCGTCGATGATGAGCGAGCGGGCGCCACGGGCCTGGAAGCTGGTGGCCAGCAGGTCGCCAAAATAGCCGTCGGTGCACTCCGAGGTGACGGCTGCCACCACGATATCGCCGGGCTGGATCTGCTCGGCCGCCACATGCATCATCCAGTTGTCGCCGGGCTGCAGCAGCACGGTGACGGCTGTGCCGCTGACCTGCTGGCCGCCGTAGATGGGGCGCATGTAAGGCTTGAGCAGGCCCACGCGGCCCATGGCCTCGTGCACGGTAGCCGAGCCGAGGGCAGCCAGGCCGTCAGCGGCTGCGCGGTCGGCACGGGTGATGTTGCGGTAGACAACGCCAAGTTCAAACATTTCAGAGCCCCTTTGCCTTCAGGCGTGAATCGAGTCGGGAGAAAACACGGCGCGTGTTGGCTTCGTAGATCTGGTGCTTGTCTTCGGCACTCAGGATCGTGGACGCCTCGATATAGCGCTTGGTGTCGTCGTAGTAGTTGCCGGTAGTGGGGTCGATGCCGCGCACCGCGCCAATCATTTCGCTGGCGAACAACACGTTCTTCACCGGGATCACGGTGTTGAGCAGGTCGATGCCGGGCTGGTGGTACACGCAGGTGTCGAAGTACACGTTGTTCATCAGGTGCTCGTCGAGCAGGGGCTTCTTCATCTCCTGCGCCAGGCCACGGAACCGGCCCCAGTGGTACGGCACCGCGCCGCCGCCGTGCGGGATCAGGAACTTGAGCGTGGGGAAGTCCTTGAACAGATCGCCCTGGATCAGCTGCATGAAGGCCGTGGTGTCGGCGTTCAGATAGTGCGCGCCGGTGGTGTGAAAGCACGCGTTGCAGCTGGTGCTCACGTGGATCATGGCGGGCAGGTCGTACTCCACCATCTTTTCGTAGATGGGGTACCAGTGCTTGTCGGTCAGCGGCGGGCTGGTCCAGTGACCGCCGGAGGGGTCGGGGTTCAGGTTGATGCCCACGGCGCCGTATTCGTGCACGCACTTTTCCAGCTCGGGGATGCAGGTGGCGGGATCGACACCGGGCGACTGCGGCAGCATGGCCACGGGCACGAAGTGGTCGGGGAACAGCGTGGAGACGCGAAAGCACAGCTCGTTGCAGATGGCCGCCCAGGTGCTGGACACGTTGAAGTCGCCAATGTGGTGGGCCATGAAGCTGGCGCGCGGGCTGAACAGCGTAATGTCGCTGCCGCGCTCCTTCATCAGCTTGAGCTGGTTGGTCTCGATGGACTCGCGCAGCTCGTCGTCGCTGATGTGCAGGTCTGACACTTTGGGCATGGCCGCGGGGTCTTTGATGCCGGCGATCTGCGCATTGCGCCAGTTCTCCAGCGCCTTGGGGGCCGTGGTGTAGTGGCCGTGGCAGTCGATGATGAGGCTCATTTTTTGGGTGCTCCTGGAAGGTGTTCTTGTGATTGGTTAGGCAGGGGTCATGCCTTGTTTTTGCTTGGCTTCGGCCGCAGCGGGCGAAGCCAGGTAGGCCAGCAAGGCGCGGGCAGCTTCCGGCTGTTGCGACAACGCGCCAATGCCCGCTGAAAACGTGGTGGTGATCTGGATGGCGGGTGGCAGCGGGCCCACGATCTGGATGCCCGGCACGTGCAGCAGCTCGCTCAACTGTTGAAAGCCCAGCGCCACCTCGCCCTTCGCAACCAGCGAGCCCACGGGCACGCCGGGGGGCGCCTGCACCATGCGCGGGGCGATCTGGTCGGCAATGCCCCAGCGCTCGAACAGCTTGGCCAGCGCCACGCCGCTGGGGCCGGTGGACAGGCTGATGCTGCGCGCGGCCAGCACGGCCTGTCGCACGGCGTCTTCGGTGCTGATGTCGGGCAGCGGTGCGCCCTCTGGCACGGCCACGGCCACGCCAGAGTGCACCCAATCCACCTTGCTGCCGGGCAGCAGGTGGCCCCCAGCGAGGAGCTTGTCGATGGCGTCGGAGGCGAGGATGACCACGTCGAAGGTTTCACCAGCCGCCACACGCTTGGCCGCGTCCACGCCGCCCACCGATTCGATGGCGGCCTGCGTGCCCGATTGCTGCGCAAACCCGGCCCCCAGATCGGCCAGCACCTGGCGCGTGGCCATCGACGAAATGCCGCGAATTTCTGGGGGGGTCATGCTGTGTCTCCTGCCGGGCTGCGGGTGGCCCGCGCGTTGCGTGCGCTGGGGTTCCATGGCGCTGATTGTGGTCAGCGCAGGGCCAAACAAGAAGGCGGCACCGGCACTACCAGATATATCATTCCGTGATCGTTGACTTGGAGCTATTCAAATAGCAGAGAGCATTCCCCATGGACCTCAAGCAGATCGAATACTTTGTGCGCGTGGCCGAGCTGGGTAGCTTTACCCGGGCTTCTGTGGTGCTGGACATTGCCCAGCCCGCCCTGAGCCGCCAGGTGCGCCTGCTGGAGGTGGAGCTGCGCCAGAACCTGCTGGTGCGCAATGGCCGGGGTGCCACACCCACCGAGGCGGGCAAGCTGCTGCTGGAGCATGGGCGGGGCATCCTGCACCAGGTGGAGCGTGCGCGCGAAGAGCTGGGCCGCGTGCGCGGCGCCCTCGCCGGGCGTGTGGCCATCGGCCTGCCGCCCAGCATTGCCAAGGTGCTGACCGTGCCGCTGACCCGCGCCTTCCGCGTGAAGCTGCCCGATGCGGCGCTGGCCATCAGCGAAGGGCTGTCGGTGGCCATGCGCGAGTCGCTGACCACAGGGCTGCTCGACATTGCGCTGCTCTACAACACGCCCCCTGCGCCGGGCATCGAGATCACTGCTCTGCTGGAGGAAGACCTGTTTCTGGTGCAGCGCCGCGCCGTGGGCCAGAGCGAGGCGGAGGCCGATACCCTGGCCCGCACGCCCCTGCCGCTGGACGAGCTGCCCCGCTTTCCGCTGGTGATCCCCACGCGCCCCAACTCGATCCGCATGCTCGTGGAATCGGAACTGGCCGCGCGCGGCAAACGCCCCCAGATCAGCCTGGAGATCGACGGTGTAGCCGCCATCCTGGACCTGGTGGCCGATGGCGCGGGCTGCGCGGTGCTGCCCATGAATGCGGTCACCACGTCGGGCAAGCCCGAGGTGTTCATTACGCGGCCGATTCTGGGTGCGAGCATGGATGGCGAGGACAGTGCAAGGCTGCGCAGCAAGCTCTTCTTGGCAGTGAGTTCGCAGCGCCCGGCCACGCTCACGCAGCAGGCGATGGCGGAACTGATTCGCAGCACCTTGCAAGCGTTGTACAGGAGCCCCCCCTGAGGCGCTGCGCGCCCCGGTGCAGCCGCCCGAGGTGGCAGCTCTTCGCGAACGTCCAAGCCTGTACAAGCAGGCTTGGAGCAGAGGCCCATCAAAGGGACCGAGGCGTCAGCCCGCGGCCCCAGGTGATGACAAACTTTCTAACAAGCGATCCGCATAGTCCTGCCAGCGCGCGTCCTGGGGCAGACCTTGAAAGATGCCTTCGCGCGCCAGGTCGGCCACCCACTGCTGCTTGTCGGCAATGGCTGATGCCATCAGCGGCGCCATGCCTGCTTCACCCACGGTGCGGGCCGACTCGCGCATCTCTTCGGCGCGGCGCTGGCCGTGCTGCACCACGCGGCTGAAGAAGTAGCTTCCCTGCTTTTGCCAGTCGATGGACGGAAAGGTCTCAGCCAAGGTGGGCAGCACATGGTCTTCCACACCGTAGTGGCGGGCCGTTGCATAGCTCTCCATCACCAGCGCCTCCAGCCCCTTGATCATGACGCTGCGGCACATCTTGATGGCACTGGCCACGCCCAGCTGGTCGCTGACCGGCTTGGCGTCCATGCCCCACCCGTGCAACACAGGCGCCAGCGTGGCGGCGTGGGGGCCTCCGAGCAGCATGGGGACGGCGATGCCATAGGGCGGCACCGACGTCATCACCCCCGCCTCGACGTACCGGGCGCCACGCGCATGGATCAACGCGGCGGCCTGCTGCTTGGTGCCGGGGGACGCGGAATTGAGGTCCAGAAAGAACGCGCCAGGCGCAATGTGCAGCGCCACCGCCTCGGCCACCGCCAGCGTGTTGCTGGCCGTCACGGCCGACACGATGAGCTGGCGCCCGGCGCACAGGGCCGCAACGCTGTCGGCCGCAACCGCGCCCGCCACCTGTGCGTGGGCGAGCGGCTCGGGGCCCTTCGCAGGGTCGATGAACTTCAGGTCCCATACCGCCAGATCGCTCACACCGGCGTTGCGCAGGCCCGCTGCAAAGATGCGGCCCACCTCGCCGTAGCCGACGATACCCAGGCGGTCCACGCGGTCCACAGGGGGCAAGACTGGGTTCTCTTCGGTCTGCATGGTGCTATCAGGTTTCATTGCTTGGGGATGCCCGCGCGCTCCATCACGGCGCGCCAGCGGTCGATGTCGGTTTTGAGCAGGGCAGCGGCCTGCTCCGGTGTGGAGGTGCGGGGCTCGACGTTGAGCGCGCGCAGCTGCTGCTGCACAGCGGGTGTCGCCACAGTGGCCACCACCTCGCGCTGCAGCCGGTCCACCACCGCGCGCGGTGTGCGCGAGGGCACGGCCAGCGCGTTCCATGAAGCGGCCACAAAACCCTTCACGCCCAGCTCCACCGCCGTGGGCGCATCGGGCAACACCACAGAGCGCTGCTCGCCCGTGACCGCCAGCACACGCAACGCCCCGGCGCGCACCTGCGGCAAGGTGGGGCCCAGAATCTCCACGCCCACATCCACCTGCCGACCCCGCAGCGCGGTGATGAGTGCGGGCGTGCCGTTGAACGGCACCACCTGCGCATCAATGGCCGCGCTGCTTTTGAACAGCTCGGCCGCCAGGTGCTGGGTGCTCCCGATGTTGATGCTGCCGATATTGAGTTGGCCTGGATGGGCCCGCGCATGCGCCAGCAGCTGGGCCAGCGTGCGGTGGGGCGAATCGGCAGGTACCAGCACCGCGATATCGAAGAAACCCAGCGTGCTGACCGGAGCGAAGTCGGCCAGCGTGTCGTAGGGCAGCGACTTGAAAAGGCTTGCGGATACCGCCGTGCCGTTGGACAGCAGGAACAGCGTGTGCCCGTCAGGCTCCGCGCGTGCGACCGCATCGGCAGCCGCCACACCCCCGGCGCCGGGGCGGTTGTCGATGACCACGGGCTGCCCCAGCCGCGCGGCCAGCCCCGTGGCCACGGCGCGTGCAGTGAGGTCACCCACGCCGCCCGCCGCAAAGGGCACAACGATGCGCAGCGCCTTGGTTGGAAATGCGGGCTGCGCACGCAGCACGGTGCAGGGGGTGAGGCCCAGCGCGAGGAGTGCTGCCCGGCGATCCATCAGCCGACGAACTGCACCAGCCACAAGGAGATGGGCGGAAACACCAGCAGCAGCGTGGTCCGCACCACATCGCTGGCGAGGAAAGGCATGACGCCCTTGTAGCTCTCAGCGATGGGTACGTCTTTCGCAAGGCCATTGACCACGTACACATTAAGGCCCACGGGCGGCGCAAGCAAGCCAAACCCCACCGTCATGAGCACCATGATGCCAAACCAGATGGCTGTGTGCTCCTGCGACATGCCGAAGTCCAGGCCCATGATCACCGGGAAGAAAATGGGGATGGTCAACAAGATCATGGACAACTCGTCCATCACCGCACCCAGCACCACGTAAAAGAGCAGGATGCCGGCCACCACCATATAGGGCGAAACGTTCCAGCCCTGGATCAGGCCCGCCAGCTGACCAGGCACCTGCGTCAATGCGAGCGCCGTGTTCATCATGTCGGCGCCAATGAAGATCATGAAGATCATGGCGCTGGCAGACGCGGTGGACAGGAAACACTGCTTGATTTTCTCCAGTGTCAGTTCGCGCTTGAGCAGCGCCGCAAGGAAGGTGCAGGCCACGCCTACCCCCGCGCCCTCGGTGGGTGTGAACAGGCCGCCATAGATGCCGCCAAACACCACCAGGAACACGATGGCAATGGGCAGCACTCCCAGCAGGGCCTGCAAGGACATCTTGGGAAGATCGACGGTGTGGTCCGGCGCATGGCCGGGGCGGATGCGCACGTAGATCGCAATCGCGATCATGTAGCCCAGCATGGCGATGATGCCGGGGATGGTGGCCGCAGCAAACAGCTTGGCGATATTCTGCTCGGTCAGGATGGCGTAGATCACAAGAGGCACCGAGGGCGGGATCAGAATGCCCAGCGTGCCCCCCGCCGCCAGCGTGCCGGTGGCCAGGCGGCCGGAGTAGCCGTGCCGCTTCATCTCGGGCAGCGCCACCGACGTGATGGTGGCTGCGGTGGCAATGGACGAGCCGCAAATGGCGCCAAAGGCCGCACTCGCCGCCACCGCTGCCATGGCCAGCCCGCCCTTGAAGCGCGCCATGAGCACGCTGGCAAACTGGAACAGCGCCTTGGAGATGCCTCCCTGCGTGGCGAAGTTGCCCATGAGGATGAACAGGGGGATCACCGACAGGTCATAACTCGCAAACCGCGCAAAGGCCAGGCCGTTGAGGTTGTTGAGAAACGGCGGTAGCCCTACCTGGTAGAGGTAGCCAAAGGCACCAGCGCCAAACATCGCCGCCGCAATGGGCACACGCACCACCATGAGCGCAAGCATCACACCAAAAATCGAAAGAGCGAGGGCCAGCGGGCTCATGCGGCATCCTCTTCTTCAATTTCAATGTGCGCCGGGCCGAAGGCCTGCACCAGGGCAATCACCCCCGTCAGCAACAGGGGCGGCACCATGGCAGCGTACGTGATCCATTCAGGAAACCCAAGCATCATGGTGGTGGTCATGGAGTTGCGGGCACTGAGCCCACCCGTGGCCGTGCGCCAGGCCAGCACGAGGAACATAGCCGATAGCAGCAGTGCGCCGAAGCGGTCCAGCCGGGCATTCACGGCCGAGGAGGCCCGGGCGGTGAAAAAGTCCACGATGATGTTCTGGCTGCGCAACTGGCACCAGGGCATGAACAGCGCGATCGCGGCCCCTGCGGCCACGGCCGTGAGTTCGTAGTCGCCCAGGACAGTCCAGCCCGTGGTGTTGCGGCCCACAATGCTTGCACAGGTGACCAGCGTCACCCCCGTGAGAATGACCCCGGCCAGCACCGCGCAAGCCTGGGCGAGAAACGATAGGAACTTCAAGGCAGGGTCCTGTCAAAAAATCAAACCGATCCATTCCGGTACCCACCAGAGCGGATCGGCATGGAGCAGCGCAATCGGGTGCGCCTGGCGACACCGCCGAGGTTATCGGCTGTGCTTTTCGATCAGGGCCCGCGCCTCAGCAGCAAGCTTGGCACCGTCGATGCCCTTGCCCTTCACCTCGTTGATCCAGTCGGTTTCCACACTGGCAGCCGTGCGGCGCCAGCGCTGCGTCTCGGCCAGGTCCAGGGCAACGATGTTGTTCTTGGCGCGCTCGGCAATCTGGCGGCCCACCTTGTCGCCCTCGTCCATGGCGCGGCCAAACATGGCGGCGGTCTCGATGCCGGAGTTCTTGTCGATCACGGCCTTGAGGTCCGGCGGAAGCTTGTCATAGCTGGCCTTGTTCATCGAGAACGCAAAAGTCTGCGTGTACAGGCCTTCCTTGCCAGCAAAGGTCGTGTGGTTGCGCACCAGCTCGGTCACCTTCAGCGAAGGCGTCACCTCCCACGGGATGGTGGTGCCGTCGATGGTGCCCTTGCTCAGCGCATCGGTCACGGCAGGGACAGGCATGCCAACCGGCGTGGCGCCCAGCTTGGTGAGCATGTTGCTGATGATGCGCGAGCCACCGCGCACCTTCATGCCGCGCAGGCTTTCCAGGCCGGTGACGGGCGTCTTGGTATGGAACAGGCCAGGGCCGTGGGTGTGCACGGCGATCAGCTTGACGTCCTTGAACTCATCGGCCGCGAACTTCTCGACGTATTCCTGGATGGCGCGCGAAGACGCTTCAGCGTTGCCGCTCATGAAGGGCAGCTCGAACACTTCCGTCTTGGGGAAGCGGCCCGGGGTGTAGCCCAGCACCGTCCAGGTGAAGTCCACCACGCCATCGCGCGCCTGGTCAAACAGCTGTGGCGGCGCGCCGCCCAGTTGCATGGCGTGGAACAGTTGCACCTTGATCTTGCCGCCCGAGTCGGCCTCGACCTTCTGGGCCCAGGGCACCAGGGCCTTGGCCGGGATGGTGGCCTGGGGTGGGAGCATCTGGTGCAGCCGCAAGGTCACGGTCTGCGCCATGGCACTGCCAGCCACCGTTGCCAGGGCCGCCGCCCCCAGGGCCGTCAATGCGGCGCGTCGCTTGAAGAAGTTCATTTTTTGTCTCCGGTCTCGATTTATCTGCACATCTGCGAGGCCACACCCCAGGGCCGCAGAGAATCTGCGGCATGGAGCGGGACACTGTCCCGCCCCCACTGTGCATGCAGTCGCATCCACATGCCAGTTCTATGACGGACTTTCAGCTATGCCGTAACGTTATGAAACCGGTGAAACCCGCAGACCCTGCAACCCTCGCGCTTGGTGGGTTGCCCGTCACCCCCGCCGAATGAGCGTGAGGGCGGGCATGTCGGCATGCACCTGCCCACCGGCCTGGCCCGACAAGGCTGCACGCAGGTTGCGCTGCGCGAGGCGCGAGTGCTCGCGCATGATCGCCTCGGCCCGCGCGCCCTCATGGTGCTCGATGGCGTCCAGCAGCTGGCGATGCTGGTCTTGGGCCACCACCAGCAAGTCGCGCGCCTGCGGCGAATGGGTCTGCACCATCACAAAGGCCGAGGGCGACGCAAACGGCAAGCCCTTGACCCGCTCCAGCTCCCGCGCCACCACATCGCTGCCCACCATGCGGCCCAGCAGCAGGTGAAAACGTGCGTTCAGCTCCACATAGCGCGAGAAACCCACGTCGTCCAGCGTGGAAGGGGCCAAGGTGGTGTCGATGGCATCCAGGCAGGCATGGGCGTCGGCCAGCACGGCGGCATCCACCCCGCGCTCGGCCGCCAGGCGCGCGGCCAGCCCTTCCAGCGTGCCGCGCAGCGCAATGGCGTCGGCCACATCGGTTTCGGAAAAGGTGCGCACGGCGTACCCACCCCCTGGCAGCAGCTGCAGCAGGCCCTCTTGCTCCAGCCGCATGAGCGCGGCGCGGATGGGCGTGCGCGACACCCCCAGCTTCTCGACGATGGCCAGCTCGGCAATGCGCGCACCGCCCGGCAACTCGCCCGCCAGGATCATTTCACGCAGGCGCAGCTGCGCCTTCACCGACTGCGAAGCGCCACCTTCGGCAGCGTCGCCCGGGGCGGAATCCGCCAGGAGGGGCTCAGAGAGGTTCATGTGGAGTGTGCGGAGAGATGATCAAAAAAACCATACAACCAAGGCTTGGGGCAGCCCGGCGGCCCATTAATGTATACATACAAAAACCAAATCAACTAGAAAATTCAAAAAATAGCTTCAAAAACAAGGGCGTATGCGATATACCCATTCGCGATAGCTGATTTTCAACGATTGAATGTATACATCGAATGGCCTTTTTTGCACAATCCGCTTCACAACACCAAAGCGCTGAAGGCGGCCTGCGGGCCAGGCCAACAACATCCCACCACCCCACGGAGAGAGACAAGCATGTTTCCCAAAAACGCCTGGTACGTAGCCTGCACCCCTGACGAGATTGCCGACAAGCCCCTGGGCCGCACCATCTGCGGCGAGAAGATCGTCTTCTACCGCCCCGCGCCCGACCAGGTCGCCGCGCTGGACGACTTCTGCCCCCACCGGGGCGCACCACTGTCGCTGGGCACGGTGTGCGAAGGCCACCTGCAATGCGGCTACCACGGCCTCAGGGTGGAATGCACGGGCAAGTCGGTGTCCATGCCCGGCCAGCGCGTGCAAGGGTTTCCCAAGGCGCGCAGCTTTCCGGTGGTGGAGCGTTACGGCTTCATCTGGGTGTGGCCCGGCGACGCGGCGCAGGCCGACCCCGCCACCATCCACCACCTGCCCTGGGCCAACAACCCCGAATGGGCTTACGGCGGCGGGCTGTACCACATTGCCTGCGACTACCGCCTGATGATCGACAACCTGATGGACCTGACGCACGAGACCTACGTGCACTCCACCAGCATCGGCCAAAAGGAGATCGACGAGGTGCCCTGCAAGACCCGCGTGGAGGGCGACGAGGTGATCACCAGCCGCTTCATGGAAGGCATCGAAGCGCCGCCCTTCTGGAAGATGGCGCTGCGCATGAACGGCCTGCCCGACGACCAGCCGGTGGACCGCTGGCAGATCTGCCACTTCACACCACCCAGCCATGTGCTGATCGAGGTGGGCGTGGCGCTGGCGGGCAACGGCGGCTATGACGCGCCGGCGGACAAGAAGGCATCGAGCATCGTGGTGGACTTCATCACGCCCGAGACCGAGACTTCGATCCACTACTTCTGGGGCATGGCGCGCAACTTCAAGCCGCAAGACCCCTCGCTCACCACGCAGATCCGCGAGGGCCAGGGCAACATCTTTGCCGAAGACCAGGACATGCTGGAACAGCAGCAGCAGAACCTGCTGCGTTACCCCGACCGCAAGCTGCTCATGCTGAACATCGACGCAGGCGGCGTGCAGTCGCGCAAGATCCTGGACCGCATCATCGCGGCCGAGCAGGCCGCCGCTGCACCCCCGGCGGTGGCCGCATGACCGCGCAGGAAACGATCCAGGTCCGCGTCGTCAAAAAGCAGGCCGAGGCCGAAGGCATTGCCAGCTTCGAGCTGGCGCGCGTGGACGGCGCCGCGCTGCCCCCGTTCAGCGCGGGTTCGCACATCGATGTGCATCTGCCCGGAGGTTTGACGCGGCAGTATTCGCTGTGCAACGCCTCGCACGAATCGCACCGCTACCGCATTGCCGTGCTGCGCGATCCGGCGTCGCGTGGCGGCTCGGTCGCCATGCACGACAGCGTGCACCAGGGCGATGTGATCACCATCAGCACACCCCGCAACCACTTTGCGCTACACCCCGCGCAGCGCACGGTGCTGCTGGCCGGTGGCATTGGCGTCACGCCGCTGCTGTGCATGGCCGACCGGCTGGCGCGCACGGGCGCCGACTTTGCGCTGCACTACTGCACGCGCTCTGCCGAACGCACGGCGTTTGCTGCCGAAATTGCCGCATCGGCCATGGCACCGCGTGTGCATTTCCATTTCGATGCGGGCCCGGCCGAACAGAAGCTGGACATTGCCGCCGTGCTGGCCGCGCCCGGGCCCGACAAGCGCCTGTATGTATGTGGACCGGCAGGCTTCATCGACCATGTGGTGAACAGTGCCAAGGCCCTGGGCTGGGCGCAAGACCACATCCACCTCGAATACTTTGGCGCCCCTGCGCAGGACACCTCGGGCGATCAGGGCTTTGACGTGCGCATTGCCAGCACGGGCAAGGTCTACGCGATTGCGCCCGACGTGTCGGTGGTGGAAGCCCTGCGCAAGGAGGGCATCGACATCCTGACCTCGTGCGAGCAGGGCGTGTGTGGCACCTGCCTCACGCGCGTGCTGGAGGGCGAGGTGGACCACCGCGACATGTACCTGACGGACGAAGAAAAGGCAGCCAACGAGCAGTTCATGCCCTGCTGCTCGCGCGCGCGCAGCAAGCTGCTCGTGTTGGATTTGTGAAGTTGAACACCCCCTGAGTCGCCTGCGGCGCCTTCCCCCTGAAGGGGGACGACGCCCTCGCTGCGGGGCGGCCCTTGCCAGGCGTCCCCCGCGTGGGGCTCGCGAGGGTTTGGCTGAAAACTCCTGAATTGATAGCTGCTAGCGCTTATCTATCAAGCGCTAGCAGCCAATTTCACTCAAAACTCACTCTTCCACGGCCGTGCGGATCGTGTCGCGGCCGTGCCGGTCTTTGACGCGGCCCAGGTCGGTGTCGAGCGCGCGGGCCAGTTTGTCCACAGCGCCGATGAAGGCGTTGGCCATCTTGTCGGCTTCGTCGGTCACAGTGACCGGCTGGCGGCCGGTCACGCGGGCCTCGATGCGGCAGCGTTTGTCATTGGCGCCGGACTTGCCCGCATCCAGATCTGACAGAAACACCTCCAGCCGCGTGATGTGGTCCTGAAAGCGCGTGAGGCGGCTCTTGGACTCGTCCGTGATCCATTGCGCGAGCGACTCGCCGCCGTGGATGTGGTCGTCGGTGTTGACTTGTACTTGCATCAGAGTTCCTTTCAGATGACGTTGCTCAGGGGTCCATGATGGCACCGCAGGCCTTGACCCCGGTAAACACATGTCAAAACATCCTAAAAACCTGTTCAAGGTCTTTTCGGGGATCGCATTGGAGTGCCATCGGGATGAGTGGAAGCTTCGGATGCGCCGCATGGGCTCGTGCCCATGCAAGCAGCCGGGGCGCCAAAGCTCCGAGTTCATCGGCCCGATTTCACTCCAACCCTTCGGGCAAGTGCCTTGTGCGACCCCGAAAAGACCTTGAACAGGCTCCTACAACTTGTCCAGCGCCACGGCGGGCGACCAGTCGCTGCCAACGGGCAAGGCGCGCGCCTCTGCCACGCGCTGCTGCAGGCGCAGCGCCGCCGCATCCCCAGGCACGCGTGCCAGCACCTGCGCCAGATAGCCGCTGGCACCGTCCCAATCGCGCGCGTGGAAGGCATTGAGCGCGGCCAGGCTGGCATCCCGCACAGCGGCATCGTCACACGGTGTAAACACACGCACGGGCTCGGTTTTTCCCTTCACGACCACATCATCGAGCGCGCGCAGAGCCACCGAGGAAGGCAACTGCGCGGCGGTGGCGGCAGAGAGCAGGATGCCAGTGCCAAAGGCCTTGTTGGCGCCCTCCAGCCGTGCGGCCAGGTTCACCGCATCGCCAATCGCGGTGTACGAAAAGCGCTGCTCCGACCCCACGTTGCCCACCACCACCCGCCCCGTGTGCAGGCCAATGCGCATGTGGATGGGCGGCAGGCCCCGCGCACGCAGGTCGGCCACCAGCACCTGCATGGCCTGCTGCATGGAGATGGCCGCAGTCACCGCGTGCTCGGCGTGCTGCGGGTCGTCGAGCGGCGCCCCCCAAAAGGCCATCACCGCGTCGCCGATGAACTTGTCCACCGTGCCACCCGTGGCGTGCACGATGGGCGTCATGGCGTTGAAATACGCGGTGAGCACTTCCACCGTCTGCTCGGCACTCAGCTGCTCCGATAGCGTGGTGAAGTTGGCAAGGTCGGTGAACATGAGCGTGACCTCGCGCGCCTCGCCGCCCAGGCGCATCAGCTCGGGCTGCGCAATGAGGCGCGAGACCACGGCGGGCGGCACATACTGCGCAAACATCGCCCGCGTCTGGCGCGCGCGCCGGCGCACAAAGGCATAACCCGCCAGCGCCGCTGCGCCGTAGACCGCCAATGCCGCCGCCGCAGGCAGCAAGGGCGGCCACCACAGCTGAAAGCGCCCGAACAGCCACCACGAGGCCCCCGCTATCGCCGCCACCAGCGCCGCCGCCAGCGCTGCGGCGCCCGCCGGGTGCAGCCTGCGGTTGCCCCATAGCAGCAAGGGGACCAGCAGCGCTACGAGGGCCAGCGTCCAGCCTTCGGGCACGCTGCGCAGCCCGCCGCCGGTGAGGTAGTTGTCCACCAGCGTGGCCTGCAGTTCCACGCCGGGAAACAGGCGCTCGCCCCCTGCGGTGCCAAACGGTGAATTGAACAGGTCGGCCTGCGACCGCGACAACTCGGTCGCGGTGCGCGCCGAGCGCCCCACCAGCACGATCTTGTTCTTGAAGAAGCCCGCTGGCAGCAGGCCCGGCTCCAGCGCCTGGTAGTACGAGCGCGTGTCAAACGTGCCGCGAGGGCCCCGGTAGCCGATCCAGTCGAAGTGGCGCAGCACCGGCAGCTTGCCGCTCGCCTCGGCCGCGCGCTGGGCCAGCCGCAGGGCAAAACCCTCGCGCGCCACGGGCACACGGCGCACCACAAAGTCATCGTCGGGCTCCACCCCGGCATCGCCCGCATCGGCTCCGGCGTCCAGAAACCGCTGCAGTGGCATCACGTCCAGCCACAGCGCAGCGTTGCTGCTGTCGATCTTTTCACGGGTGGCGGCCAGCACCACGGGGCCGGTCTCTGCGATGGCCTGCGCCAGCGCGGCATCTTCGGCTTCGGTTGATGGGTCGGCGAACACGATGTCCAGGCCCACGGCGGCGGCACCCTCATCGTGCAAACGCTGCAAAAGCGCTGCATGCACGCTGCGCGGGAAGGGCCAGGTGTGTTGCAGCTCTTGAAACGTGGGTTCGTCAATCGCCAGGATCACCACGGGCAGCGCCGTGCGCTGCGGCGCAGTCCAGGCCGTGAGCACGTCGAAGGTCTTGAACTCCAGCGCGTGCCAGGTGCGGCTGAACGTGGCCGCACCCACCAGCAGCAGCGCCAGCGCGCAGGCTGCCAGCGCGTAGACCTGTTGCTGGCGCCGGACCGCTGGCGATGCGGAATCAGAAACGGTAGCGCGCGTCCAGAACATACCGGGTCTTTCTGCGGTCTGACTTCGGCGCCCACAGGTTCAATGCGGCCACCCCCACCACCCAGTGTTTGTCCTGCGATTCCCAGAAACCCATCAGGTCCAGGCCCCAGCCGGGTGCCATGCGCGTGAGGTTTTCCTTGTCTTCAAAACGCTCCGACCGGTACACCGCACGGCCGCTGACATAAAACCGCTGCGGGCTGACCCAGGTGGCGCCCAGCACTGCGGTGTGGCGCGGAATGTAGGGGATGCGCCCTGCCGGCCCTTCCGTGTCGTAGATATGGCTTTCGCTGCCCTGGTAGAGGTACTTGGCGTAGCCCGACCAGCGCCGGTTGAACATGTGGTTGACACCGGCACCGAGGGTCTTGAGCGTGCCGCTGTCAAAGCTGGGGGAGTCTTCCAGCAAGTCGGTATTGGAGAGGTTGACCAACTGGGTGTTGCGCATCTCCTCCAGGAAAGGCAGGCTCGGCGTGCGCAAGTCGACACCCACCATGCCGGGGTTGCGCACGCGCAGGTGGTCTGCGCGCAGGCTCAGGAAGGTGTTGGCGCCCAGTTCCATGCCCAGTTGCGCCACGGTGCGCTTGTGGCGCCCACCAGCTTCCACGAGCCGGTCTTCCACGGGAATGCCCGCTGTTTCCACGCTGGTCAGGGTGGACACGCTGAGCGGCCGCAGCCAGTCTTGGTAGGCCATGCGCACCATCGTGCCTGCGGCGGGTTGCCAGACAACGCCGATACGCGGCGTGACCACACGTTCCATGTCTGCCCGACGCGCTGCCTCGTCGGTAACCAGATCAAGGTTCGCGAGGTAGTAGCGAGTAAAGCCGTCCACGCGGTGGCGAATCTGCTGAAGCCCCAGTGCGGCGTCCAGGTTCAACGCGGCGTCCAACCGCTGGGTGGTCGCCAGGGTGAGGCCGGTATACCGCCGGTCAATCCGGTTGTAGCCCAACGCAATCAAATAGTCCGTGTAAAGCCCCACACCGGGGATGTCGGCCGCCACCACGCTTTCGCCTGCCAACACATTGTTCTGCCGCTCACGCACGTGCTCCAGCGCAAGGCTCCAACGACTGCCCGGTGCCGTGTCCAGGGTGTGGCGCAACTGCAGATCGGTCAACTGTTTGCGTGGTGCAGTGCTGAAGCTTGTCACCGTCACCAAAGGCGGGTCGATATACACCGTGGGGTAACGCAGATACTCGTTGTTTTCCACACTGCGGCCCAGCTTGATCCATGTCTGCTCCGTCGGCCCCCAGCGGTACGCTAGGCCCAAAGCGCCTTGGCTGTTCGTGTTGTCAATGGACGTCTCAGGCAGGTTCTGGCTCCGCATGCGGGCCTCGAACTGGTTCCCATAGGCAAACAGATTGATGCGTTCCGTGGGCTGCATGCCAACACCTGCAGTCACGGCGCGCCCGGTCAGATCGCCATAGCCGCCCCGCACCGCCGGGGCCTGATTGTTCAGCAGATCAAAAGGCAACTCGCTCACGCTGACCGACTGCGCTTTGAAGAACCAGGAAGTGGGCACATAGCTGTTGTTCATGCCATTGAGCGTGATGGCGGGTGCACGCGACCGTGCATCCTCCTTGTCCAGCGTCACCCCCACCGCCCCATGCGCCCCGGGTTGCTGCAGCAGCGACGAATACCGCTGGCTCGCCCCAAACGCCATCGGGTCTGTGAGGAAACCCTGGAACAGCGCCGAGTTCTTGTTGAACTCGCCCGCATACCGGTCTGCCAAGAACAGGTGGCTTCCGCCCCAGTACGGATAGAAGCTCTGCTGCGCCAGTTCCAGCGCCCAGTCTTCCATGCCAAAGAAGGCCATGGAGGCACCCAGGTTGGCGCTGCCTTTCTGGTCGTTGGCGACCTGGTTGAGCGACTTGAGGTAGGGCATGCGTTGCACCGCTGCGCGCGCAGCCTCCACCGCTTCGCCGGGCTGGAACAGGTCGGTGTGGATCTGTGCCAGCAGCATGTAGGGCACGGGGTCCTTGTCGTCCAGGCTGCTGGCCTGGCGCAGCGTGGCCAGTGCGTCCTGGTGGCGGCCGAGCTGGTAGTACGCCACGGCCGTCCAGGTTTTGGCGCGGGCGTAGCGGGGCTCCATAACGCCCGCGCGCAAAAAGGCATCCAGCGCGGCCTGAGGGTCGCCCTGCTTGAGGTGCAGCAGCCCCTGGCCGGTGAGTGCCACGTAGTCCGCCGGGTTGTCGCCCAAAGCGGTGGCAAAGGCCTGGCCCGCCTCGGTGAACTGGTTGGTGAAGGTTTCCAGCGTGCCCAGTTCGCCCCAGGCGCCGGGACTTTGGGGCGACAGCGCCAGCGCCTGCTGCAGATTGGCGCGGGCGGGGCGGGCGTCTTCGCGTTCGGTGTGGGCACTGCCCAGGCCCTGCCAGCCCCGGGCGTCTTGCGGCGCGAGCTGCGTGGCCTCGGTGTACGCACTCAGCGTGCCGGGGGCATCTCCCCGGCGGCGGGCCAATTCAGCCCGCACCATCGCAAGCTCTGCATGCGCCGTGCCCTGTGCCGGGGCCAGCGTGGCGGTGGCCTCGTCCACGCGGTCGCTCAGCAGTTGCACCCGGGCCAGCTGGGCCACCAGGGCCGGGTGCGCGGGCCAGCGCTGCAGGGCGGTGCGCAGCGTGGTGGCCGCGGCGGCGGCGTCGCCTTCCATGAGCAACACGTCCGACTGCATGAGCCAGACCGGCAACGGGGCAGCCGGTGTGGCCGTCTGGCGGGCCAGCTGTTCGCGTGCAGCGAGGACATCGCCCGCCTGCAGTGCGATGGCAGTCTCCATCACGGCCACCCAGGGTGCGGGTGCGCTGCCGTTTGCTTTCGCCTGCGCCAGCGCGGCACGCGCGGCGGGCAGATCGCGGGCCACCAGCGCGGCGCGCACCGGGGCAAGCGCTTCGGGCACGGGTTCAGCAGAAAGGTGCGGCAGCGGGTCGGCGCGCAGGGCGTTCACCCACTGGATGCGGTCGCGCGGCTGGCTCAGCACCAGCTTGACCGGGGCCTTGCCCACCTCGGCATAGGCAGCCTCGTTGGCGCCCACCGACACCTGCCCCTGCGCATTGGAGAACTCCACCGTGCCCGACAGCACGGTCAGCAAGGTACGGCCGTCGTCCTCCACGCTGATGTCCCAGTCGGTGCCCCGGATCGCCGCCGTGGCGGCCGGGGTTTCCAGGTTCAGCCGCGAGCCATCGGCGCGGCGCGTCTGCGTCCAGGCCCGGCCCGCGTTGAGCAACAGCGTGGTCACCGGCTGGGCGGGTGTGGCCACGCCCTTGACCTGCAGCACCGTGTTCTGGTGCAGGCGCAGCTGGGTGTCGTCGGCAAACAGCAGGGCCATCCGCGCGGCTTGCCGGGTGCGCACGAAATCGCCCGTGGCCAGGGCCTGGGCCGGGCGAGCGGGCTGCCAGTCGGCTGCAGCGGCGGCACGCTGGTCGCCCGTGCCCTGCAGGCTGACGATCTCGGCGGCAGCACCTGCGGGCACAGCGGCCTGGGCCAGCAGCGGCCAGGCCAGGGCGGTCAACGTGGCCAGCGCCGTGAGCGCGGGCAGGCAATGCTTCTTGTGGGACATGTCGTGGGCTTTCGGGGAAGGCTGGAGGGGCACCACCTGGCGCAGCCTCCCTGGCGCCCGGCGAGCAGAAATTATGGCCAGCCCACCGCCCCAACCGGCCTCTTGCGAGACACCGCACGGTTGCATTTTCATGAAGAAAGCCACATTTCGTAGCACTGCTTTACCGGCGGCAGGCCTCGCGCGGCCCTGCACGGCCCCTTCCTACAGACGTGGCGCGGGGGCGGTGCTACAAATTGGTAACCCAAGATTGCATTGATCACACGCCCCGCGCG
>NZ_JAMXAX010000051.1 GCF_023913775.1 Acidovorax facilis | reverse complement strand
GAACATCATCAACCGTGACTTCCAGGCTGCGGCGCCCAACGAGAAATGGCTGACCGACATCACAGAGTTCCAGATCCCTGCAGGCAAGGTCTACCTGTCACCGATCATCGATTGCTTCGACGGGATGGTGGTCAGCTGGACCATTGGCACGAGCCCGGATGCTGAGCTGGTCAACACGATGCTGGATGCTGCTATCGAGACGGTGGCAGAGACCAACGATCGACCTGTGGTCCACTCCGACCGCGGAGGACACTACCGCTGGCCGGGCTGGCTATCGAGAATGAGCGAGGCCAACCTTACTCGTTCGATGTCCCGCAAAGCCTGCTCGCCTGACAACGCGGCGTGCGAGGGCTTCTTCGGTAGGCTGAAGAATGAGCTGTTCTATCCTCGGGACTGGAAGAGCGTCACGATCGAACAGTTCATTGGGGTGGTCGACGACTACATCCGTTGGTACAACGAGAAGCGGATCAAGATCTCCCTGGGGGCCCTCAGCCCGATCGAATACCGGGTGAGTCTTGGACTTGCGGCATAAAACCAGTCCAAGTTTTTATCCGCACCCCCGTATTCCCAAAAACAGGTGCATTTCCGCCAGCTCCGAGCGCAGACAGGTAGAAGTTTCCAGCTGCATCCCGTGCAAACCCGGTAAAGCTGTACGACCAGCCTGAACTCCATGTCTGTGTTGGCTGCCGAACAGTGGAGACCAAACCAGCAGGCGTAACTTTACGGATAGCACCGTTGCCTTCCAACACGTACAAGTTGCCCACGGCATCCATCGTGATGGCTTGAAGTTCCACAAAACGCGCAGCGCTACCCTGCCCGTCCACAGCCTGGCTTGACTCTTCCGAGCCGGCCAGTATCGTCATCTCGCCCGCAGGCGAGACTTTGCGAATCACAGGCTGGTTACGGTCAGCGATATAGATCGTCCCCTGTGCATCCACCACCAAGCCAGAGGCCAGGTAGACAAACGAAAACGCCGGAGTGGGTAGCCCCCGGGAACTGATGGCATTGACCAAAGTCTCCATTTGGCCGTTTGCCCCCAGCTTGCGCAGCTGGTTATTGGCGGTGAAATACACCGTACCCGCAACGTCCACCGCCAAAGGTTTGCCAACATGGCAGAAAACCATCGATGAACTCTGGCAGTTCCAATTGGTCGAGACGTTTGCCAGCGTGGTAACCGCGCCTTGAGGCGTCACCTTGCGTATGTATTCTCCGTTGTCAGAAACGTACCAGTTGCCCTTGGTGTCCGCCGCAATAAATTGCGGATTCAGAAACTTGGCGGCTACCCCTTGCCCGTCAGCGAATGCCGCGACCATATCGCCACCGGCAGCGGTACTCACGGTGCCGTCAGAAGAAATTTTGCGCACCGCGTGGTTGCCAACCTCGGCCACCATGAGATTGCCCGCAGGGTCCACCGTCAGACTTTGGATGCCATAGAAGGTTGCGTTGCCGCGAGCTCCATCCAGGTTTCCAACGCCCCCCACGTCACCCGCAAAGAGGGCGATTTTTCCAGCCACTGCCGGTGGTGGGCTGACGTTGTCTCCTCCTCCGGAACCGCCACAGGCCTGCAAAGCTACGAGACTCGCAAACGTTACCGCGTGCCCGGTAAAGCGGGCCAAGTTCATCCATTTCAAAGTCGACTCCCTGGTTTGTGGGCGCCAAGCCAAAATTGGCTTGCGCCTTCTTCACTGTATTCACGGCAACTGGGCGTGGGAGCCCAGTCCGGAGCAAGTGTGTTGTCGAGAATACTGGATTGAATCGCCCGACCCCCATGTCAGTTTCCACCTGTAACAATGAGCCCAATGCGCCTTTGATCATCTTCCAGGCGAAAAAAGCCCCCTGCAGCAGCCCATGCAGAGCTGCGCGGTGCGGGCGGATCGTGGCCAGCCCAGCGGGCTCCTGTCAGGCGCCAAACATGCCCAGCAACTGCTCTCGTGGCACCGCTTTGCTGAACAGAAAGCCCTGAGCCAACTGGCATCCTTCCGCCGCCAGGAAGTCTGCCTGCTCGGGCGTTTCCACGCCTTCCGCCACCACCTCCTGGTTCAAGCAGCGCGCGATCGACAAGATGGCCTTGATGAGCTCGGCCCTGAAATGGTCAGTGGTCGCGGAGTGGATGAACGATTTGTCGATTTTGAGCGTATCGATGGGGAAGCGGGCCAGATAGGACAGCGCCGAATACCCGGTGCCGAAGTCATCGATCGCGATGGTGGCCCCCATGTCGCGCAGGGCCTGCAGAGCCTTGACTGCAACACCGTCCTCGTCAAGGAGCAGGCTCTCGGTAATCTCAAACTCCAGCCACTGGGGCTTGCAACGCGTTTCGGACACGATTTCCTTCACCTGCGCCACCAGGCCGGAGGCCTGGATCTGACGGGCCGACAGATTGACCGCCACCTTGCGTGGCTGTGTGGCCCCGGCATTCCAGGCGACGGCGGTCGAGCAGGATTCGCGCAACACCCAGGCGCCCAGCTGGTTGATCAAGCCAGCGTCTTCTGCCACCGGGATGAACAACTCCGGAGACACCTGGCCCAGGCGAGGATGCGTCCAGCGCAAAAGCGCCTCACAGCCGACCGTTGCGCCGGACGCCAGCAGCACCTTGGGCTGGTAGTGCAGCGCCAGTTCACCGCGCTGGAGCGCTCGGCGCAGGTCGAACTCCAGGGTCAGCCGCTGCTGGGCATGCTCGGTCATATCCCTGGAGTAAAACCGGAAGCTGTTTCGCCCGGAGCGTTTGGCGGAGTACATCGCCGAATCTGCGTACTTGAGCAGCTCTTCTGCCGCCTCACTGTCCGTCGGGTACACCGCAATACCGACACTGCAGGAGACGAAAATTTCCTGCCCCTCCAGCCAAAAGCTCTGGTTGAAGGCGGTCTTCACCTTCCCCGCCACACGCGCCAGATGGCTGCCGGTATGGATCTTTGGCAACAACATGCCGAACTCGTCCCCTCCCAGCCTGGCTACGGTGTCATAAGTGCGCACACTGGCGCGCAGGCGCAGGGAGACCTCCTTGAGCAACGCGTCTCCCGCCGCATGGCCCATGGTGTCGTTGATCTGCTTGAAGCGGTCCAGGTCCACCACCATCACACCCGCCTGAGCGCGGTGGTAGGCCGCATCCTTCAGCATTTGCGCCAGCCGGTCATGGAACAGCACGCGGTTGGGCATCCCCGTCAGCGCGTCGTAGAAAGCCATCTGGTGGACCTTGTCCTGGTAGGCCTTCAGTTCACCGATATCCCGCCCCACCAGCAACACGCTCGAGACGCTGGCGTCGTCATCCAACTCGGGGGTCAAACTCACCAAACTGCAGATGCGGCGCCCCAGCGCATCGGACCATTGCAGCTCCAACTCGACAGGCGTCTTGCTGTCCACCACCTGCACCAGATGTTGCGCCAACTTTGCCCCAACCTCTTGCCCCCAGAGCGCATGGGGCGAGCATCCCAGCGCGCCGGTGTCAAGCCGCCCCACCGCCTTCAGCAACACCGGGTTGGCATACCGGCAGCCGAACTGAAGATCAAAACGGGCAATCACATCGGGAGAGTTTTCGACCAGGGTACGGTACTCACGCTCCCGCAAGGTCAGCTCTTCCTGCAGTTCCAGCCGTTGCGTTACGTCGCGGGAGACCGTAATGAAATGCGGGCGCGCATCCACGCTGGTGCGCATTTGCGATACCGACAGTTCAAAGCAGCGCGGGCCCAGAGAGGTCGCAACCGATATGACATGGCCCAACGACACGCCTTTGTGCTCTGCCTCCGCAAACGCCATCTCGGCAATCGCCACACTTTCAGGAGACAGCACTTCCTGCAGCGTCCGCCCCAGCAAAGCCTCCCGGCTGGCCGCCAATAACTCGGGGTTGCGCGTCCAGATATTCAGGTAACGGCCTTCCCGGTCGGTTTCGAACAACAAGTCCGGAAAGGCATCAATCACCCCCTGGGCAAAGGCCAGCGCTTTCTGGAGTTCACTCTCGGTGTGCTTGCGGTCCGTGATATCTCTGGAATATCCCACCGTGCCCACCACCTTGCCATGCTGGTGCAGCGGAGACTTCCACACCTCCATCCAGCGCCGCTGCCCGTGCTCATCGACGTACAGCTCTTCCACGTAGTGGGCCACGCCCGCCGCCATGACAGCCTTGTCGTCGGCCACATACGTTTCCGCCAAATCCTTGGGGAAGAAATCGAATTCAGTCCGGCCCTCCAGTTCCGCCGTGGAGGCCACCCGCGCCACTCTGGCGTACGCGATATTGGCTGCCAGCAAACGGCTGTGCTCGTCCTTGAGCCAGACAAAAAATGGGAACTCGTCCAGCAGCGTGCGCCAATACTGCTGGCGCTGCTGAAGGGCCTCCTGCATTCGTTGGGCTTCCGACATGTCGCGAACGATGGAGACGGCAAACAAGCGCCCCTCCCGCCGCAGCGTCACACCGTGCACCTGCACGGCAATCTGTTTGCCGCTCTGGGTCTTGTGCACCGTGTCGATAACGAAAGCCTGGCCCTCCGGGCTTTGCAGTATTTCCTGGCACCGCTCCCTGGAAATGTTCGGATCGATGTCCGGCGGCCCCATCGTCAGCAGCGCCTCGCGGCTGTATTCCAGGGCGCGGGTGGCGGCATCGTTCACATAGAAGAAGCGGCCCTCTTCGCCCAGTATGAGTACGGCATCCTGATACAGGTCCAGCCCCTTACCCAGCAGCACCCAGGCAAGGTTCGGGTCATCGTCAGGCTGAGCGGCGATGGTTGGCGTTACGGGCATCCTGCTTCCAGATCAACAATCTGCTGGTGGTCGTCGTACGCCCGCCTGGGAGACCGGCGATCGCTTCAGTCAATACCAATCAGCAACATTTTGCAACGATTGCAGGGGCGCGCAATGCGCAAAAGCCCGAACCGTTACCGGTTCGGGCTTTGTCTACCAGCTAGAAGCTGAGAAGCTGGCTACTTATTTCTTCTGCGGCGGAACATCCGTGCAGCTGCCGTGCGCAATCTCCGCCGCCATGCCGATGCTTTCGCCCAGCGTGGGGTGCGGGTGGATGGTCTTGCCGATATCCACGGCGTCGGCGCCCATCTCGATGGCCAGGGCGATCTCGCCGATCATGTCGCCCGCATGCGTGCCGACCATGCCGCCGCCCAGGATCTTGCCGTGGCCATGGGCCTCGGGCGAGTCGTCGAACAGCAGCTTGGTCACGCCCTCGTCGCGGCCGTTGGCGATGGCGCGGCCAGAAGCCGTCCAGGGGAACAGGCCCTTCTTGACCTTGATGCCTTGCGCCTTGGCCTGGTCTTCGGTGAGGCCCACCCATGCCACTTCGGGGTCGGTGTAGGCCACCGACGGAATCACGCGGGCGTTGAAGGCGGCGGAGGCCAGTTCCTTGTTGCCCTGCAGTTCACCAGCAATCACTTCTGCCGCCACATGCGCCTCATGCACCGCCTTGTGCGCCAGCATGGGCTGGCCCACGATGTCGCCGATGGCGAAGATGTGCGGCACGTTGGTGCGCATCTGGATGTCGACGTTGATGAAGCCACGGTCCGTCACGGCAACGCCGGCCTTTTCGGCGGCAATCTTCTTGCCGTTGGGTGTGCGGCCCACAGCCTGCAGCACCAGGTCGTACACCTGCGGCTCGGGGGCGGTGCCGCCCTCTTCTGCCGGGGCGAACGTGACCTTGATGCCTTCGGGCGTGGCTTCGGCACCCACGGTTTTCGTCTTCAACATGATGTTGTCGAAGCGCTTGGCATTCATCTTCTGCCAGATCTTGACGAGATCGCGGTCGGCGCCCTGCATCAGGCCGTCCATCATTTCGACCACATCGAGGCGCGCGCCCAGCGTGCTGTACACGGTGCCCATTTCGAGGCCGATGATGCCGCCGCCCAAAATCAGCATGCGCTTGGGCACTTCCTTGAGCGCCAGGGCGCCGGTGGAGTCGACCACGCGTGGATCGTCGGGCATGAAGGGCAGGCGCACGGCCTGACTTCCGGCGGCGATGATGGCCTTCTTGAAGGCGATGACCTTCTTGCTACCCGTCTTCTCCTGCGCGGTGCCGGTGGTTTCTTCCACTTCGAGGTGGTTGGCGCCGACAAAGGCTCCGTAGCCGCGCACGGTGGTCACCTTGCGCATCTTGGCCATGGCGGCCAGGCCACCGGTGAGCTTGCCGATGACCTTTTCCTTGTGGCCGCGCAGCTTGTCGATGTTGACGGCAGGGGCGCCAAAGTCCACGCCCAGGTCGGCCATGTGGCTGACTTCGTCCATGACGGCCGCCACGTGCAGCAGCGCCTTGGAGGGTATGCAGCCCACGTTCAGGCACACGCCGCCCAGGGCTGCGTAGCGCTCGACGATGACGACCTTGAGGCCCAGGTCTGCGGCGCGGAAGGCGGCGCTGTAGCCGCCGGGGCCGCCGCCGAGCACGAGCACGTCGCAGTCCAGGTCTGCCGTGCCAGCAAAGCTGGATGCTACTGGATTGATAGCTGCTTGCGCTTGTGGGACGGGCGCTGTAGCCGCTTTTGGATCAGAAGCTGCTGCTATGGGTGCTGCTGGAGCGGGTGCAGCCACGGGGGCTACAGTGGCGGCGCCCTGCACTTCCAGCGTTAGCACCACAGCGCCTTCGGCGATTTTGTCGCCCAGCTTCACTTTCAGCTCCTTGACCACGCCAGCATGGCTGGACGGGATCTCCATGGAGGCCTTGTCAGACTCCACGGTGATCAGGCTCTGCTCTGCTTTGATGGTGTCGCCGGGTTTGACCAGCACTTCGATGATGGCCACTTCGGCGAAGTCGCCGATGTCGGGCACCTTGATGTCGATGATTGCCATGTGTTTTGCCCTTTCGTTACATCACGATGCGGCGGAAGTCCGCCAGCAGCGAGGCAAAGTACACGTTGAAGCGTGCGGCGGCCGCGCCATCGATCACGCGGTGGTCCCAGCTGAGCGACAGCGGCAGCATCAGGCGCGGTGCGAACTGCTTGCCGTCCCATTTCGGTTCGATGCTGCTCTTGCACACGCCCATGATGGCGACTTCTGGCGCGTTGATGATGGGCGTGAAGTAGCGCCCGCCAATACCGCCCAGCGAGCTGATGGAGAAGCAGCCACCGGTCATGTCGGCCGGACCGAGCTTGCCGTCGCGCGCCTTCTTTGCCAGGTCGCCCATCTCTTGCGAGATCTGGACGATGCCCTTCTTGTCGGCGTCGCGGATGACGGGCACAACGAGGCCGTTGGGCGTGTCGGCCGCAAAGCCGATGTGGAAGTACTGCTTGAGCACCAGCTGGTCGCCGTCGAGCGAGCTGTTGAACTCGGGGAACTTCTTGAGCGCGGCCACGGCGGCCTTGATCATGAAGGCGAGCATGGTGACCTTCACGCCACTCTTCTCGTTCTCTTTGTTGAACTGCACGCGGAAGGCTTCGAGGTCGGTGATGTCCGCGTCGTCGTGGTTGGTGACGTGCGGGATGACGACCCAGTTGCGGTGCAGATTGGCACCACTGATCTTCTTGATGCGCGAGAGGTCCTTGCGCTCCACCGGGCCGAACTTGGTGAAATCGACCTTGGGCCAGGGCAGCAGGTCGAGGCCGACGCCGGAACCGCCCGTCGCTGCAGGAGCCTTGGCAGCTTGCGCCTTGGTCTGGGCCGCGCCTGCCATCACCTGCTTGGTGAAGGTCTGCACGTCGTCTTGCGTGATGCGACCCTTGGGTCCGGTGCCCTTGACTTCGTCGATGGGCACGCCCAGTTCACGGGCGAACTTGCGCACCGAGGGCGATGCGTGCGGCAGGCCCGCTGTGGGCGTGCCAGGCTGGTGGGCGGGCACGGAGGCCGTGGCAGCGACCGGTGCAACGGCTGCTGCAACCGGTGCGGGGGCTGCAACAGGCGCAGCAGCGGGAGCCGCCGCCGGCGCTGTGGGCGCTGCAGCGGCAGCAGGCCCATTGCCCGCCACGCCTTCCAGCATGGCCACGAGGTCGCCGATGTTGACGGTGTCCCCAATCTTGACCTTGAGCTCCTTGACCACGCCAGCGGCGGGCGACGGAATCTCCATGGAGGCCTTGTCGGATTCGACGGTGAACAGCGATTGTTCGAGCTTGATGGTGTCGCCCACCTTGACCAGCAACTCAATGACGGCCACGTCCTTGAAGTCACCGATGTCGGGCACGCGCACTTCCACCGGGCCTGCAGTTGCAGGGGCTGCAGCGGGTGCAACCGGTGCTGACGCAGCGGCTGCAACGGGGGCGGGGGCAACAGCTGCAGGGGCTGGCGCAGCAGCCGGGGCTGAGGCAACCGCGTCTGCCGACTCGACCACGGCAATCACAGAACCCTGCTTGACCTTGTCGCCCAAGGCGATCTTGAGTTCCTTGACCACGCCTGCGTGGCTGGACGGAATCTCCATCGATGCCTTGTCCGATTCGACGGTGATGAGCGACTGCTCAGCCTTGACCGTGTCGCCCACCTTGACCAGCAGTTCGATCACGCCCACTTCGTCGAAATCCCCGATGTCCGGGACTTGAATGTCTACCAATGCCATTGTTGTCTCCGTTCGGTTTACGCGTACAGCGGGTTGACCTTGTCGGCCTGGATGTTGTACTTGGCGATCGCCTCAGCCACCTTGGTGGCGGGCAGCACGCCGTCTTCGCTCAGCGCCTTGAGCGCAGCGACCACGATGTAGTGGCGGTTGATCTCGAAGTGCTCGCGCAACTTGCTGCGGAAGTCACTGCGGCCAAAGCCGTCGGTGCCCAGCACCTTGTAGGTACGGCCCTTGGGGATGAACGGACGAATCTGCTCTGCATAGGCCTTCATGTAGTCGGTGGATGCGACCACGGGGCCTTGCGATGCGGACAGTTGCTGCGTGACGAATGGCACCTTCGCTTCTTCGGTCGGGTGCAGCAGGCTCCAACGCTCGGCGTTCTGGCCGTCGCGGGTCAGTTCGTTGAAGCTCGGGCAGCTCCACACCGAGGCGGCGACGCCCCAGTCCTTTTCGAGCAGTTCTTGCGCAAAGAACGATTCGCGCAGGATGGTGCCGCTGCCCAGCAGTTGCACGGTGGGCGCGTCCTTGGGCAGTGCGGGCGCCTGTTTGCACAGGTACATGCCTTTGATGATCTGCTCTTCGGTGCCGGGCTGCAGGCCCGGCATGGGGTAGTTTTCGTTCAGCAGCGTCAGGTAGTAGAAAACGTTCTCCTGGCGCTCGACCATGCGCTTCATGCCGTCGTGCATGATCACCGCGACTTCGTGGGCAAAGGTCGGGTCGTAGCTCACGCAGTTGGGGATGGTGTTGGCCAGGATGTGGCTGTGGCCATCTTCGTGCTGCAGGCCTTCGCCGTTGAGCGTGGTGCGGCCCGAGGTGCCGCCCAAGAGGAAGCCACGGGCCTGCATGTCGCCCGCCGCCCAAGCCAGGTCGCCGATGCGCTGGAAGCCGAACATCGAGTAGTACACGTAGAACGGGATCATGATCCGGTTGTTCGTGCTGTAGCTGGTGGCCGCCGCGATCCAGCTGCTCATGCCGCCGGCTTCGTTGATGCCCTCTTGCAGGATCTGGCCGGCCTTGTCTTCCTTGTAGTACATGACCTGGTCTTTATCGACCGGGGTGTACTGCTGACCTGCGGGGTTGTAGATGCCGATCTGGCGGAACAGGCCTTCCATGCCGAAGGTACGGGCTTCGTCCACCAGGATGGGCACCACGCGCGGGCCCAGGGCCTGGTCGCGCAGCAGCTGCGTGAGAAAGCGCACGTAGGCTTGCGTGGTGGAGATTTCGCGGCCTTCGGGCGTAGCCTCCAGGATGGCCTTGAAGGTGTCCAGCGCAGGCACGGTGAAGCTCTCGTCGGCCTTCACGCGGCGGTGCGGAAGGTAGCCGCCCAAGGCCTTGCGGCGCTCGTGCAGGTACTTCATTTCCGGGGTGTCGTCGGCGGGCTTGTAGAAGGGCAGTTCGGCAAGCTGGCTGTCGGGGATCGGGATGTTGAAACGATCGCGGAAGGCCTTGATGTCTTCGTCGCTGAGCTTCTTGGTCTGGTGAACCGTGTTCTTGGCTTCGCCAATCTTGCCCATGCCAAAGCCCTTGACGGTCTTGACAAGCAGGACGGAAGGCTGGCCGCCATGGTTTTGAGCGGCATGGAATGCGGCATAGACCTTTTGCGAATCGTGGCCGCCGCGCTGCAGGTTCCAGATCTCGTCGTCGGTCATATGCTCGACCATCTTCAGGGTGCGCGGGTCGCGGCCGAAGAAGTTCTTGCGCACGTAGGCACCGTCGTTGGCCTTCATGGCCTGGTAGTCGCCGTCGTTGGTTTCCATCATGAGCTTGCGCAGCGCACCATCATGGTCTTTGGCGAGCAACTCGTCCCAGCCCTTGCCCCAGATGAGTTTGATGACGTTCCAGCCCGCGCCACGGAACTCGCCTTCGAGCTCTTGAATGATCTTGCCGTTGCCACGCACGGGGCCGTCCAGGCGCTGCAGGTTGCAGTTGATGACAAACACCAGGTTGTCGAGCTTCTCACGCGCTGCCAGGCCAATGGCGCCCAGGGATTCGACCTCGTCCATTTCACCGTCACCACAGAACACCCAGACCTTGCGGTTTTCGGTATTGGCGATGCCACGGGCGTGCAGGTACTTGAGGAAACGCGCCTGGTAGATGGCCATCAGCGGGCCCAGGCCCATCGACACCGTGGGGAACTGCCAGAACTCGGGCATGAGCTTGGGGTGCGGGTAGCTCGACAGGCCCTTGCCGTCCACTTCCTGGCGGAAGTTGAGCAACTGCTCTTCGCTCAGGCGGCCTTCCAGGTAGGCGCGGGCATAAATACCGGGCGATACGTGGCCCTGGATGTAAAGCAGGTCACCGCCGTGGTTTTCGCTCTCGGCGTGCCAGAAATGGTTGAAGCCCGCGCCAAACATACTGGCCAGCGAGGCAAAGGAGCCGATGTGGCCACCCAGATCGCCACCTTCGGGCGGGTGATGGCGGTTGGCCTTGACCACCATGGCCATGGCGTTCCAGCGCATGTAGGCGCGCAGGCGCTGTTCGATTTCAAGGTTGCCGGGGCTGCGTGCCTCCTGGCTGGGCTCGATGGTGTTCACGTAGCCGGTATTGGCCGAGAACGGCAGGTCCACGCTGTTCTGGCGGGCGTGTTCCAGCAATTGCTCCAACAGGTAGTGGGCGCGCTCGGCCCCCTCTTTGTCGATGACGGCGGACAGCGCATCCATCCACTCACGGGTTTCCTGTTGGTCGGTATCGGTGGCGGGCGCGTTGCCGTTTCCGGCCTGAGGGTCGGGCTGAGCTGACATGCTTTGTCTCCTGTAGGTGTGGCAGCAATTTAGTACGTTGGCTCTAGTTTCGCATATTTTTTTAGAATTTCAAATGGTGCCCATGCATTTCATATTGCAAGAAAATGCTGCGAACGCACATTGCACATGCCCCGGATTCCGGGCTACGCTTGAAGGATGGATTCCCTGCCCCCTCACCCCTCCCCCACAGCCATGGTCGTGGCAGCGCCCGCCCGCTGGTGGCGCAAGTGGTGGCGCGGGTTGTCGCCTACCCGGCAGGACCGGTTTGCAGCGCTGGCACCCTTGGCTGCCGTGCTGATGTTTCTGGCCGCCATCGTGGCGGCGTTCTGGTATTTGCGCGCCGAAGAGGCCGAGCGCGAACAAGAAGCCCTACGGCGTGACGTGGAATACGCGCAACAGCGTGTGCGCCTGCGGCTGCTGGAGCGGCAAGAACAGCTCATGCGCATTGCGCGTGACCTGTCCAACCAAGAGCTGGAACGCACAGAGTTTGTGAGCCGTGCCGAAAGCCTGATCAGCCAATACCCCGAACTGCAGGCGATCACCTGGATCGACGAGCGCCGCCGCATCCGCGCAAGCCATGCGGCACCCACGCTGGCCAGCAGCGAGCTGCGCATTGCCGGCGAAGTGCTCAAACCCGGCGACACGGCCGACACCTTTGGCCTGGCCCGCGACCTGCAGCAGCCGGTGTATGCCCAGCCCGCCGCAACCTCGGGCGATTCAACCCCGCTGCTCCAGCTGCAAGTGCCCTTGAACAACCAGGGCAAGTTCAGCGGCGTGGTGCTGGGCGAATACTCCATCGACAGCCTGCTGCGCTACGGCACGCCGACCGAAGTGCTGGCGCGCTACGCCGTCACGCTGCTCGATGGCAAGAATCAGGTGCTGGCCGGAACCCCCCTGGGACCGCGCAACACGGCCACACAGCTCCTACCTTGGTCACCCCGTGCCAACGAATACGAGGTCCCCGTCTCCCCGGTGGGCAACGGGCTGGTGCTCAAGGCACAGGCCTACCGCACCTCGCTGGGCGTGGTGGGCAGCGGGCTGTTCTGGCTGGTGGGCACGCTGAGCGCGATGACAGCCTGGATGCTGATCGCCACCTGGCGCCACACCCGCCGCCGCATGCAGGCCCAGCAGGCCCTGGTGGCCGAGACGAACTTCCGCCGCGCGATGGAGAACTCCATCCTGACGGGCATGCGCGCGCTGGACATGGAAGGCCGCATTACCTATGTGAACGCCGCCTTCTGCCAGATGACTGGCTGGAGCGAGGCCGAATTGGTGGGCCTGAAAGCACCCTTCCCCTATTGGCCCGACTCCGACCACGAAGCCCTGCACGCCAAGCTGCGCGACGAACTGTCCGGTAAAACGATCGTGGGCGGCTTCCAAGTGCGGGTACGGCGCAAAAGCGGCACTCTCTTCGATGCGCGACTGTATGTGTCGCCCCTGATCGATGCGCACGGCCAGCAGACGGGCTGGATGACGTCGATGACGGACATCACCGAGCCCAACCGCATCCGCGAACAGCTTTCCGCATCGCACGAGCGCTTCACCATCGTCCTGGAATCGCTGGACGCCTCGGTGTCGGTGGCCCCGCTGGGCAGCGAAGAACTGCTGTTCGCCAACAAGCTCTACCGCCAATGGTTCGGCTCGCAGACCGGCGGCCACCTGCAGCTGGTGGCGCAGGCGGGCGTGGTGCCCGTGGCGGGCACAGAGCATACGGGCATGGACGACGAAGACGGACTCATGGGCCTGCCCACCGACCCACTCACCAGTGCCCGCACCGAGAACGCCGAAATCTACCTGCCCGACCTGGGGAAATGGCTGGAAGTACGCTCGCGCTACCTCAACTGGGTGGACGGCCGACTGGCCCAGATGGTGATTGCCACCGACATCACCCCCCGCCGCCAGGCCGAGGAGCAGGCGGCGCGCCAGGCCGAGCGCGCCCAATCCGTCAGCCGCCTCATCACCATGGGCGAGATGGCCTCCAGCGTGGCGCACGAACTCAACCAGCCGCTCACGGCCATCAACAATTACTGCAGTGGCATGGTCTCGCGCATCCAGAGTGGCCAGCTGACCGAAGAAGCGCTGCTCACGGCACTGCAAAAGACCGCCCACCAGGCCCAGCGCGCGGGCCAGATCATCCAGCGCATCCGGGCCTTTGTGAAGAAGAGCGAGCCCAACCGCACCCTGGCCGACGTGCATTCGATGGTCAACGAAGCCGTGGAGCTGGCCGACATCGAGCTGCGCCGACACAACGTGCGTCTGACTCACTATGTGGCCGCCCGCCTGCCGCCCGTGATGGTGGACACCATCCTGATCGAGCAGGTGCTGGTCAACCTGATGAAGAACGGCGCCGAAGCCATCCAGCACGCCAACCGTCCACCGTCGGGTCGCAGCGTGGAACTGCGCGTGGTGCCCAAACACGTCGAAGACCGCGAAGTGGTGGAATTTTCGGTGCAGGACACCGGCAAGGGCCTGGCCCCCGAAGTGCTGGAGCGCCTCTTCGAAGCCTTCTTCTCCACCAAGGAAGAAGGCATGGGCATGGGCCTCAATCTGTGCCGCAGCATCGTCGAGTCGCACCAGGGCAGGATGCTTGCGGAGAACCTCTACAATGGATCCGAGGTCACGGGCTGCAAGTTCTCCTTCTGGCTGCCGCTTGCCAAGCCTGCTGATGCCACTACAAATTCTGTAGCAAACATTCAAAAACCAAGGACAATTGCATGAGCTTGATTCCGAAAAAAGGCACTGTCTACGTTGTGGACGACGACGAGGCAGTTCGCGATTCCCTGCAGTGGCTGCTGGAAGGCAAGGACTACCGGGTGCGTTGCTTTGATTCGGCCGAGACCTTTCTCTCACGCTACGACCCCCGCGAAGTCGCCTGCCTGATTGTGGACATCCGCATGGGCGGCATGACGGGCCTGGAGCTTCAGGATCGACTGATCGAGCGCAAGTCCCCCCTGCCCATCGTGTTCATTACAGGCCACGGCGATGTGCCCATGGCCGTGAACACCATGAAGAAAGGCGCGCTGGATTTCATCCAGAAGCCTTTTGACGAAGAAGAACTGGTCGGACTCGTCGAGCGCATGCTCGACCACGCCCGCGAAGCCTTCGCCGGCTACCAGCAGGCCGCCAGCCGCGATGCCCTGCTGTCCAAGCTGACCAGCCGCGAAGCCCAGGTGCTCGAACGCATCGTGGCCGGTCGCCTGAACAAGCAGATTGCCGACGACCTGGGCATCAGCATCAAGACGGTGGAGGCGCACCGTGCCAACATCATGGAAAAGCTCAACGCCAACACCGTGGCCGACCTGCTCAAGATCGCCCTCGGCCAAAACGCCCCCAAGGGTTGATACTCACATTTTGATAGCTTCTCGCGCTTGCTGATAAAGCGCTAGAGACCAATTTGACTCATATTCTCTGACATGACAGCCCAACTCATCGACGGCAACGCCCTTTCCCGCCAACTGCGCGCCGACGTGGCGCAACGCGCCGCCTCCCTGAAAACCCGTGGCGTCACCCCAGGGCTGGCCGTTGTCCTGGTGGGCGACAACCCTGCCAGCCAGGTGTATGTGCGTAACAAGGTCAAGGCTTGCGAAGACAGCGGCTTGTACTCCGTCCTCGAAAAGTACGAGGCCGACATGACCGAAGCCGCGTTACTGGCCCGTGTGGAGGCCCTCAACAACGATCCGGCCATTCACGGCATTCTGGTGCAGTTGCCCCTGCCCAAACACATTGATGCGCAGAAGGTGATCGAAGCCATCTCGCCTGCCAAGGACGTGGATGGATTTCACATCGCCAGCGCCGGGGCTCTGATGACCGGAATGCCCGGCTTCTGGCCCTGCACACCCTATGGCTGCATGAAGATGCTGGAGAGCATCGGCTACGACCTCAAGGGCAAACACGCCGTGGTCATCGGCCGCAGCAACATCGTGGGCAAGCCCATGGCGCTGATGCTGCTCGGCCAGAACGCCACCGTCACCATTTGCCACAGTGCCACCCAGGACCTCAAGGCTCAAACCCTTCAGGCCGATGTGATCGTGGCCGCAGTCGGCAAACGCAATGTGCTGACCGCCGACATGGTCAAGCCTGGCACCGTGGTGATTGACGTGGGCATGAATCGCAATGACGAAGGCAAACTCTGCGGCGACGTGGACTTTGACGGCGTCAAGGAAGTGGCCGGCTGGATCACCCCCGTGCCTGGCGGGGTTGGGCCCATGACCATTACCATGCTGCTGGTGAACACCATCGAAGCCGCTGAGCGCACTGCAGGGCACTGACCTGGGTCAGTGCTGTCGATGTCGGCGGCTTTGCAACTTGAACCTGCGCCATCTGGCGCCATCTGATTTCGCATGAGCAACGCCCTTCTCGACTTCTCGGACCTCCCCCATTTCGACCGCATCACACCGCAGGACGTGGCGCCTGCCGTGGATGTTCTGCTGGAGCGTGCCAATGCCGCGCTGGAGACCGTCACTACCCCCGACTTTCCGGCCCGCTGGGATGCGATTGCGAAAGTGCTGGATGTGGCCACCGAACGGCTGGGCACCGCCTGGGGCAGCATCAGCCACCTCAACAGCGTGGCCGACACCCCTGAACTGCGCGCAGCCTACAACGCCGCCTTGCCCAAGGTCACCGAGTTCTGGACGCGCCTGGGTGCCGATGAACGCCTGTACGCCAAATACAAGGCCATCGACCCCGCCACCCTGACTGCAGAGCAGCGGCAGGCACACCTGAACGCGGTGCGCAACTTTGTGTTGAGTGGCGCGGAGTTGACCGGTGCCGCCAAGGAGCGTTTTGCGCAGATCCAGGAACGCCAGGCCGAGCTGAGCCAGAAGTTCAGCGAAAACGCCCTCGATGCCACCGACGCCTACGCTTACTACGCCACGGCCGAAGAGCTCGATGGCATTCCAGACGATGTGCAACAGGCCGCGCTGGCCGCAGCACAGGCAGACGGCAAGGAAGGCTACAAGCTCACCCTGAAGATGCCCTGCTACCTGCCGGTCATGCAGTTTGCCGCGCGCAGCGACCTGCGCGAGAAGCTCTACCGCGCCTATGTGACCCGTGCCTCCGACCAGGCTGAGGGCGATGCACGCAAATTCGACAACACAGCGCTGATCAGCGAAATCCTGGCACTGCGCCGCGAAGAGGCCCAACTGCTGGGCTACGCCAATTTTGGGGAAGTGTCCGTGGTGCCCAAGATGGCCCAATCACCGGCGCAGGTGATCACCTTCCTGCGTGATCTGGCCCGACGCGCCCGCCCTTACGCCGAGAAGGACATCGCCGACCTGCGCGCGTTTGCCGCCGAACACCTGGGCCTGGCCAATCCGCAGGCCTGGGACTGGCCCTACATTTCCGAAAAGCTCAAGGAAGCGCGCTACGCCTTCAGCGAGCAGGAGGTCAAGAAGTACTTCACGGCGCCCAAGGTGCTGGCAGGCCTGTTCAAGATCATCGAAACCCTGTTCGAAGTGTCCATCCGGCGCGACACGGCCGCCGTCTGGCACCCGGCCGTTGAGTTCTACCGCATTGAGCGCACGCACCCGGAGGGCGCCCATAAGGGCACCCAGCTGGTGGGCCAGTTCTACCTCGACCAACCTGCACGCACCGGCAAACGCGGCGGCGCATGGATGGACGATGTGCGCACACGCTGGCTGCGCCCCGACACGGGCGTGCTGCAAACCCCGGTGGCGCACTTGGTGTGCAACTTCGCCAGCGGCGTGGACGGCAAGCCACCGCTGCTCACTCACGACGACGTGATCACCCTCTTCCACGAATTCGGGCACGGACTGCACCACATGCTCACCCAGGTGAACGAGCGCGACGTCTCGGGCATTGGAGGCGTGGAGTGGGACGCGGTGGAGCTGCCCAGCCAGTTCATGGAGAACTTCTGCTGGGAATGGGATGTGCTCAAACACATGACGGCCCATGTGGACACGGGCGAGCCCCTGCCCCGCGCGCTGTTCGACAAGATGATTGCCGCCAAGAACTACCAGAGCGGCATGCAGACGCTGCGACAGATTGAGTTCTCGCTGTTCGACATGCTGCTGCACACCGAACACGACCCGGCTCAGGACATCATGCCCCTGCTGGACCAGGTGCGCCGCGAAGTGGCCGTGCTGCAGCCCCCGGCATTCAGCCGCACGGCACACACCTTCAGCCATATCTTTGCGGGCGGGTATGCCGCTGGCTACTACAGCTACAAATGGGCCGAGGTACTGAGTGCAGACGCCTACGCAGCCTTCGAGGAAACCGCTGGAAGCGACGGTCTGCCGAGTATAGAAACGGGTCGCCGCTACCGCCAGGCCATCCTGGAAGCCGGTGGCAGCCGCCCTGCGATGGAATCGTTCAAGGCCTTCCGGGGCCGCGAGCCCAGCCTGGAAGCCCTGCTGCGCCACCAGGGCATGGCGGAAGAATCGACTGCCTGAGCGAACCGAACCCACGGCCTGAAATGCACACGTTGCACCCAGGCCTGACGACAAAGAAGGAGCAAGGAGAATGAACATGCACAAGCCACTGACCGCCCCCCTGTTGGCGACTTTGCTGATGACACTGGCCTGCGCCAGCGTGCAGGCACAAGGCGTCTACCGCATCGTCGGCCCGGATGGCAAAGTGACGTTTTCGGACCGACCTCCCGCCGACGCCAATGCCAACGCGCAGCCCGCCCGCACGGCCAACGAGGCACCCGCTGTTGCCAACGGTGCGCTGCCCTACGAGCTGCGCCAGGTTGCCAACCGCTTTCCGGTCACTCTCTACACCGGCAACGACTGCCCGCCCTGCACCTCTGCGCGCAACCTGCTCACGTCACGGGGTGTCCCGTTCACCGAGCGCACCGTGTCCAGCAACGAAGACATCGCGGCGTTTCAAAGGTTGAGTGGCGGTACCGGCCTGCCCTTCGGCACCATCGGCGGCCAGCAGCTCGCAGGCTTTTCCGAAGGGGAATGGGTACAGTATCTGGACGCTGCGGGTTACCCGAAACAATCCGCACTGCCCCGAAACTACCGCCAGCCAGCGCCCACGCCATTGGTGGCCGTCAAGGCGGCAGAACCCGCAGCAGCGGCCTCGGCCCCAGCGCCCGCAGCACCGTCCAGGGCACGCCCGCCCGCACCTGTCAATGATGGGCCATCACCCAGCAATCCCGCAGGTATCCGGTTCTGATCACGGAGTGCGGGAACGCGCTGCCAACTGCCAAAACAAAGGGGCCTTTTCAGGCCCCTTTGTTTTGGCAGAAAAACTGCTCAGGAGTTCATGCTCAGTAGGTGAGCGTTTTCACACCCTGTGCGGTGCCCAACAGGCAGACAGACGCCTTCTGGTGGGCAAAAACCCCCACCGTCACCACCCCCGGCCACTGGTTGATGTCGGATTCAAACGCCAACGGGTCCGTGATCGAGAGCCCACGGACATCCAGGATGTGTTGACCGTTGTCGGTCACCAGAGGTTGCCCATCCCGCATCCGCAGCTGCGCCTGCCCCCCCATCGCCGCAAAACGCCGTGCAATGTGGTTGGCAGCCATGGGGATCACCTCGACCGGCAAGGGAAACTGCCCCAGCGCCTGGACCAGCTTGGATTCATCGGCAATACACACAAAACGCGTGGCCAGTGCCGCGACGATCTTCTCGCGCGTCAGCGCAGCGCCACCGCCCTTGACCATATGGCCGTTGCCATCGATCTCGTCGGCACCGTCGATGTAGACCGCAAGCGAAGCCACTTCGTTGGCATCAAACACTGGAATACCGAGCGCCTTGAGCCGCTCCGTGCTTGCCACCGAGCTGGAGACAGCACCCTTGATCTGGTCCTTGATGGTGGCCAGTGCGTCAATGAATTTGTTGACGGTGGAGCCGGTGCCTACGCCCACAATCTCGCCAGGCACCACATATTGCAGTGCGGCTTGGCCTACCAGGGTCTTGAGTTCGTCTTGGGTCAGGGAAGGAGTGGTCGTCATGGGAGAAAATCAGGGGTAATCCTTGAATTATCCCTCCATGTCCCTGATCCCCTACGCCCTCACCCGCCCCTTTCTCTTTGGCATGGATGCCGAGACTGCCCACAAACTCACCATGGACATGCTGGCACGCGGGCAGCGCACTCCGCTGCAGTGGGCCTGGTGCAACGAAACCGTGGACGACCCCGTGGAACTGGCAGGCCTGACCTTTCCCAACCGCGTGGGGATGGCGGCAGGCCTGGACAAGAACGCCCGCTGCATCGACGCGCTGGGTGCCATGGGCTTCGGCTTTGTCGAGGTGGGCACGGTGACGCCCAAGGCGCAGCCCGGCAACCCCAAGCCGCGCATGTTCCGCCTGCCCGAAGCCCGGGCGTTGATCAACCGCCTGGGCTTCAACAACGAGGGCCTGGACGCCTTCCTGCACAACGTGCAGCAGGCGCAGTTTCGCACCCAAAGCCGCAAACATCCCCTTCTGCTGGGCCTCAACATCGGAAAGAACGCCACCACCCCCATCGAGAATTCCACCAGCGACTACCTGACCTGCCTGGAGGGAGTCTATGCCCACGCTGACTACGTCACAGTCAACATCAGCTCACCCAACACCCAGAACCTGCGCGCTCTGCAAAGCGACGCTGCCTTGGACGCCTTGCTGGGTGCCATAGCCGAGCGGCGTGAGACCCTGGCCACACAGTATGGCCGCCGCGTGCCGGTGTTCGTGAAGATTGCCCCCGACCTCGATGAAGCCCAGGTGTCCGTGATCGCCGCCACACTGCAACGCCACGGGATGGACGGCGTGATCGCGACCAACACCACCATCAGCCGCACTGCTGTGCAAGGCCTGCGCCATGCAGGAGAGACCGGTGGCCTGAGCGGAGCCCCGGTTTTGGAGGCCAGCAACCAGGTCATCCGCCAGTTGCGGGCCGCACTGGGCAGCCGCTTTCCCATCATCGGTGTGGGCGGCATCATGAGCGCAGAGGATGCCGTCAGCAAAGTCCGCGCGGGCGCCGACGTGGTGCAGATCTATACCGGATTGATCTACGAAGGCCCCGCTTTGGTGGTGAAGGCTGCAAAGGCCGTCAAAGCCATCGGGTGAGTCCAGGCAGCTCCACTGAACCGGAAACAAAAAAGAGCCCCTGTGATCAGAGGCTCTTTTTGTTTGCGAGAGGCAGGCCGCTTAGCGCGGGTGCGTGCAGCACCGACCTAGCGCCGCAGCCGCATCAACATGGGCAGCACCACGCCCGCCCAACGAATAAGGCGGCGCGGCCCTGCCACCAAGGCAACCCCTGCCATGGCCGCAACCGCTAGGGGATGCTCCCGCGCAAACCCTGCAGCGCGAAGCGCCATGGATTCGTCCATGCCGCCTGCCCCAGGGTCACGCTGCGCCAAGGCCAGCGACTGGGCCCGCGCAGCTCTCCGGGCGCGAAGACGTTCGCGTTGCAAGGCAATGCGGTCCAGCACCCGCTGCTGAGCAGCCGTCGGCGGGGGAAACACAGACTGCGACATGGGAGATGGAGATGAAGGGGTCGTCGCCATTACAAACGCTCCTTGATGTCACGCCAGTCCTGTGCGAGTTCGCGGCGCGTGAGGGCAAATCCATTGCCCGCCTTCTGTACCACGGAAACCAGCGACATCAGCGTCGCGGCCCATCCCACAGTCCACACGGCCGCGACCAACCAGGCCACCAGCGTGCGATGGGGGGTATCCCAGAAATGAACCAGCACCGCCAACGAAAGCATGATCAAGGCCACCACCGTGAGCCCCGCCACCACGATGGTCAACACCAGCATCTGCTGCAGGCGCTGCTTCTGATCCTGCCATTCCAGACGGGCGAGGTCCATCCGGTCTTCGGCCGCAATGGCGCCTTCGATCACATTGGCGCGCCACCGGGCCACCAGCGACTCCAGCCCCAGAAGAGAAAGCCAGTTCATGCGCAGCCCCCGTGTTGTGCAACCGAGCCCTGACAGCCCGGATCAGCGGCGTGCAAGCAGGAAGCCCACCAGCGCGCCCACCGCCAGTGCGGCCCCGGCCACGCGCCATGGTTCATCATGCGCATAGCGGTCGGCCGCAAGGGCAGCGTCTTTGGCCTGGCGGGCTGCATCTTGCGCCGCACGCACGGCAGACTCGCGCACGTTGTGCATGCCATCGTCAAGACGCTGGCGCAGCAGCTTGATTTCCGGAACCGCATCGAGATCTTTGTTGGCCAGGAGCCCCCGCAGGTCAGAAACCAGCTTTTCCAGTTCGCCCTGGGTCGTGGTGGTGTCGGAAGCAGTCATACAAGCCTTTCTTTAAGCAACAAAAAATCAGTCAGCCCTGTCGGCAGAGCCGTGCAGAACACCAGTTCATCTTAGTCATCCGCTCTGTTCCCCTTCGTAGGACGGGGTCTCAAGAGGTTACCGATTGCAAATGGCTTGCCCCAGATCAAACGAGTGCGGCCACATGTTCTGCAATCGCCAGAGAACTTGTCAACCCCGGGGACTCAATGCCAAAAAGGTTCACGAGACCAGGTATGCCATGAACTGATGGCCCCTGGATCACAAAGTCCGCTGCCGGCTCATCTGGTCCGTGGATCTTGGGCCGCATGCCCGCATAGCCGGGTGCCAGCGCCCCGTCGCGCAGTGCGGGCCAGTACTTGCGGACCTCGGCATAAAACGCCTCTCCGCGTGCGGGGTCTACCAACAGGTCATCTGGCGAATCCACCCACTGCAGGTCGGGGCCGAACTTGGCCTGCCCACCCAGGTCCAGTGTCAGGTGCACGCCCAGGCCTGCTGCCTCGGGCACGGGGTAGATCAAATGGCTAAAGGGTGCCTTGCCAGACAGCGTGAAATAGCTGCCTTTGGCATGGCGGGCATGGGGCACATGATCCGCCCCCAGCCCTGCGAATCGGCGGGCCAGCCCGGGGGCGTTCAGCCCTGCTGCATTGACCACCGTACGCGCTCGCAAGCGCGTGCCGTCGAATGCTTCCAAATTAATAGCATCTTGCGCACATTCCGCAAGCGCCAGGGGCGAATTCAGTGCAACAAGTCCGCCCGCATGCTCCAGATCGCCCTGCAGCGCGAGCATCAGCGCGTGGCTGTCCACGATGCCGGTACTGGGCGAAAACAAAGCGGCAACACATTCCAGCGCAGGCTCCATAGCCTGGGCTTCATGGCGGCCCAGCCAGCGCAAATCCAGCACGCCATTGGCTTGCGCCCGCGCCTGGATGGACTCAAGACTGGGCAGTTGGCTCAGCGCGGTTGCCACCAGGAGTTTGCCGCAGCGGCTGTGAGGCACATTGCGCTCTGTGCAGTAGGCATACAGCATGTCTCGACCTCGCACGCACAGCTTGGCCTTCAACGAATCGGTGGAGTAGTAGAGACCGGCATGGATCACCTCGCTGTTGCGCGAGCTGATACCCGTTCCGATGGCATCGGCAGACTCCAGCACCATCACTTCGCGGCCCTGCAGGGCCAGCGCCCGAGCGACGGCGAGGCCCACGACACCCGCACCAACCACCACACAGTCAACAGCATCCGCCATCACTCAGCCCTCCAATAGGAACCGCATCCTCAAACCTGCTCGAACCCGTCGAGCACATTGACGGCGTTAGTGCCCAGTTCTGCAGCCGCATAGCCACCTTCCAGCACAAAGACGGTGGGCAGGCCCAGCCGTGCGAGGCGCTCACCCACCCGGGTGAAATCCGCAGACGCCAGCGCAAACTTGGAGATGGGATCGCCCTCAAAGGTATCGAGCCCGAGGGAGACCACCAAGGCATCAGCCCCCTGGCTGGCAATACGCGCACAGGCGCTTTCCAGCGCATCGAACCAGGTCGTCGCACTGGTGCCTGCAGGCAGGGGCAGGTTCAGATTGAAACCCGCGCCCTCGCCCACCCCGGTTTCGTCCGGATGGCCCAGATAAAACGGGTACTCGGTGCGGGGATCGCCATGGATGCTGATGAACAGCACATCGGCCCGGTCGTAGAAGATGCTCTGTGTGCCGTTGCCGTGGTGGTAGTCCACATCAAGCAACGCCACACGCTGTGCACCCTGGTTGCGCAGCACCTGTGCGGCCACGGCAGCATTGTTGAGAAAACAATAGCCGCCCATGAAGTCGGGGCCAGCATGGTGGCCGGGCGGCCGTGTGCAGCAAAACGCCGCGCGGGCCCCTTGCGCCACAAGGGTCGCAGCGCTGGCGGCAGCATCGGCCCCAGCCTTGGCTGCAGCCCAGGTACCCGACGCCATGGGCGTGCCGTTGTCCATGGAGTACAGGCCCAGACGTGCCACAAAATTCTCAGGTACCAGATCACTGCGCAAGGTACGCACGGGCCAGACCGACGGGAATGGCTGCACCCCAGCGTTGGCAGGATCGAGGGCCAGCCATTGCTGCCAAGCGGTCTGCAAAAAGGCCAAATAGCGTGGCGCGTGCACCTGAGACAACACGGGGGCGCTATCCACATCCGGGGTCATCAGGTCTTGGCCCCTCGCCCGCAGCGCCCCTTCGACATAGTCCACACGTGCAGGCTTCTCAAAACACGGCACGCGTTCGCCGCGAAAAAATTCATGGGCGGGGGCGTGCCCCTGGTGAAGCGGGTTGTGATAGGTGATCATGGGTCAGGGCGTATCGATAGCGGCAAAGAGGCCAGAGGACAGCGAGTGCGGTCCCAGGAAATGCAACCGCCGTGGAATCAAGTCCGACACTTTAGCCTCCCTGCGGCGTGAAGCCGGTGAAACAGCCGCCCATGCAAACGCCCATGAAAAAACCCCTGCAGACCAAAATCTGCAGGGGTTTTCAAATTGGTGGGTGATACATGGATCGAACATGTGACCCCTGCCGTGTGAAGGCAGTGCTCTACCGCTGAGCTAATCACCCGACGATGGCACCCTGAATCAGAGTGCTTTCGCAAGAAGTCAAAAAGCGTGGTGGGTGATACATGGATCGAACATGTGACCCCTGCCGTGTGAAGGCAGTGCTCTACCGCTGAGCTAATCACCCGTGTCGCTGTGACAACCTTCGATTATGGCACAGCTTTTCAGGCTGTCTGAATAGTTCGCCAAATTGTTTTGCCACCACTGGCTTTGTCGATCTGCGCCAGCAGCTCCGCATGGGCCGTCTGTTCCTGCTCGCTGGCGCGCAGGATAGGCAGGTTCAGTCCGCGCAGGTCGATGGCTGCGATTTTCAGGCCATCGCCACTGTCCTGGGCATCGTCGGAAATCAACAGGGCATCCTGGCCGCGCGTGAGATTGATGTACACGTCGGCCAGCAGCTCGGCATCCAGTAAGGCACCGTGCAAGGTCCGGCCCGAGTTGTCTACGCCCAGCCGGTCGCACAGGGCATCGAGCGAATTGCGCTTGCCCGGGTACATCTCCTTGGCCATGGCCAGCGTGTCGGTCACGCTCTCCACATAGGTGCGAAACGCGGGACGCCCCACCAGTTCCAGCTCCTTGTTCAAAAAGCCAACGTCGAACGCGGCGTTGTGGATGATGATCTCGGCGCCTTGCAGGTACTGCAGGATGTCATCCACCACCTCGGCGAATTTGGGCTTGTCCTTCAAAAACTCGTTGCTGATGCCGTGCACCTTCAGCGCGTCTTCGTGGCTGTCGCGGCCTGGATTGAAATACAGGTGCAGGTTGTTGCCGGTCAGCTTGCGGTTGAGCAACTCCACACAACCCAGTTCAATGATGCGGTCACCACCTTCGGCCGAAAGGCCGGTCGTCTCAGTGTCCAAAACAATTTGCCGGGACATCAGTGGTTTTCCTTGGCGTGGTTGATCGTGTACTTGGGAATTTCCACGGTCACATCGGTTTGCGCCAGGATGGCCTGGCACGACAGGCGCGATTGTGGCTCCAGGCCCCAGGCGCGGTCCAGCAGGTCTTCTTCCTCTTCCTCGGCCTGGTTGAGCGAGCTCAGCCCCTGGCGCACGATGACGTGGCAGGTGGTGCAGGCGCAGCTCATGTCACAGGCGTGCTCGATGTTGATGTGATTGTCCAGCAGGGCTTCGCAGATCGAGGTGCCAGCAGGCGCCGTAATTTCAGTGCCTGCGGGGCAGTATTCGGGATGGGGGAGGATTTTGATGACGGGCATGGGGTGTCTTTTTCTTGTTCAGAGGGATGCGCCGGGCACGCTCAGAGGCTCGCGACGTTCTTGCCGGCCAATGCCTGCTGGATGCCGCGATTCATGCGCTGGGCCGCAAAACCTTCGGTGCCTTTGGCCAGTGCATCGGTCGCGGCCTCGATGACACCGGCATCATCGGCATCGCGCTGGTGGCGCAGGGCCACCATCAAGGCATCGATGGCGGCGCGCTCCTTGGGGCTCAGCACATCGCCATCCGCATCCAGCGCACTCTGGGTGGCGATCAGCATACGGTCGGCGTCCACACGAGCTTCGACCACGGCGCGGGCCTTCATGTCCTGCGCGGCAGTGGCAAACCCGTCCTGAAGCATGCGCGCGATCTGGTCATCGGAGAGACCATACGACGGCTTCACATCAATGCGCGCCTCCACACCGCTGCCCTGCTCCTTCGCATTCACGCTCAGCAGGCCATCAGCATCGACGGTGAAGGTCACACGGATTCGCGCTGCCCCTGCGGCCATGGGCGGGATGCCACGCAGCTCAAAACGCGCGAGGCTGCGGCAGTCTTGCACCAGGTCGCGTTCGCCCTGCACCACATGGATCGCCAAGGCGGTCTGACCATCCTTGTACGTGGTGAAGTCCTGCGCCTTGGCGGTGGGAATGGTCTCGTTGCGCGCCACGATGCGTTCCACCAGCCCGCCCATGGTTTCGATGCCCAGCGACAGCGGAATCACATCGAGCAGCAGCAGATCACCTGAGGTGTTGTTGCCCGCCAGCTGGTTGGCCTGGATGGCGGCGCCCAAGGCTACGACTTCGTCGGGATTGAGGTTGGTCAGCGGCGGCTTGCCGAAGAACTCCTCCACGGCGCGCTGCACCTGTGGCATGCGGGTGGAGCCACCCACCATCACCACGCCGTGCACCTCGTCACGTGCCAGTTGAGCATCACGCAGCGCACGGCGCACTGCGGCCATGGAGCGGGCCGTCAACTCAGCGGTGATCGCTTCAAAGTCTGAACGTTTGACATCAAATCGGGCCTCAGCGCTTGATAGTAAAGCACTGAATGCTACTGAATCAATAGCGGTTAAAGCTTCCTTGCAGGTGCGGGCAGCCATGCGCACGGCTGATTTGTCGGCTGGTGTGATCGCCTGCAGCCCTAGCTGTTGCAGAACCCAGTCGGCCAGCGCGGCATCGTAGTCATCCCCGCCCAAGGCCGAGTCACCCCCCGTGGAAATGACTTCAAACACGCCCTGCGTCAGGCGCAAGATCGAGATGTCAAAGGTGCCTCCGCCCAGGTCGTATACGGCATAGACCCCCTCGCTGGCATTGTCCAGGCCATAGGCAATCGCGGCAGCGGTGGGCTCGTTGATCAGGCGCAGCAGGTTAATACCGGCAAGCTTGGCCGCATCCTTGGTGGCCTGGCGCTGCGCGTCGTCAAAGTAGGCCGGCACGGTGATGACGGCGCCGTAGAGATCGGCGTTGAAGGTGTCTTCAGCCCGGTAGCGCAGCGTGGCCAGAATCTCAGCGCTGACCTCAACGGGCGACTTGTTGCCATCCACCGTAGCGAGACTGACCATACCGCCCTCGTCACTATCGGCAGCAACCACGAAGTCGTAGGGCAACTTGCCCGCTTCCGCCACGTCTTTCAGGCCACGCCCCATGAAGCGCTTGGCCGAGGCGATGGTGTTGCGCGCATCCTGGGCCTGCGCCGCCACGGCGTCATATCCGATCTGGCGACCACCGTTTTCGAGGTAGCGCACAACGGAGGGCAGCAGCACCCTGCCCTGCGCGTCGGGCAGGCACTCTGCCACGCCATTGCGCACAGCGGCAACCAACGAATGGGTCGTGCCCAGGTCAATACCTACGGCAATGCGCCGCTGGTGCGGGTCGGGGGATTGGCCGGGTTCGGAGATCTGCAAAAGCGCCATGAAATTTCGGGTCTCAACGTGGTGGGGGACGCCATCACCTCAGCAAGCGACAGGGGCCCCAAGGGGAAGGCAAAACCGCTCTATTGTCCCAGTTGCTCTCGGCGTCGTTCAATGTCGTCGGCAAATCGCGCAATGAACATGAGGGCTCTGACCTGGCGGGCCGCGCCCGCGTAGTCCTGCTGCTGGTCGATGAGTTGCTCGCACTGCGCCAGCGCGGCGCGGCGGGCCTGCGCGACAGCGTCGTCCAACGTATCGAGTTCGCTCTCTGCGCGGGCATCTTCCAAAGCCTCGCGCCACTCCATCTGCTGCATCAAAAACGCAGTGGGCATGGCAGTGTTGTCCTCGGCATTGATGGGGGCTGCGTGCAGTTCGCACAGGTAGGCCGCGCGGCGCATTGGGTCTTTCAGGCGTTGGTAAGCCTCGTTGATGCGCACGGACCACTGCATGGCCACGCGTTGCGCCGCCGCACCCTGCGCCGCGAATTTGTCGGGGTGGGCTTCGCGCTGCAGTTCCTTCCAGCGCGCATCGATGGCGCTGCGCTCCTGCGCAAAACGGCGAGCCAGGCCAAACAGTTCGAAGTCGTCAGATTGCAGGTTCATGCGCTAGGTGGCTGAGCAAAGAATCAAAGAAAAAACCGCCAGCACGCAGCGCGATGGCGGTTTAACGGCACGAAGGCGGCAGGCGCTCAAACGCGGAAACTCTCCCCACAACCGCAGCGGTCACGCTCGTTGGGGTTGTTGAACTTGAAGCCTTCATTGAGACCCTCGCGCACAAAGTCCAGCTCGGTGCCGTCGATGTAGGCCAGGCTCTTGGGGTCAATCAGCACTTTGACACCGTGGTTCTCGAACACGATGTCCTCAGGCTCGCTGTCGTCCACATATTCGAGCTTGTAGGCAAGCCCGGAGCAGCCGGTCGTCTTGACTCCCAGGCGCACTCCCAGGCCCTTGCCCCGGCGGGACAAGTAGCGGTTGACGTGCCGTGCAGCGGCTTCTGTCAGCGTAATGGCCATGTCTCTCGATCTATTTATCTGTCAACTCAGGCAGCGGCAGTTGCAGTGGCTGCGTGCTTGGTCTTGTAGTCGAGCACAGCGGCCTTGATGGCATCTTCAGCCAGGATGGAGCAGTGGATCTTGACGGGCGGCAGGGCCAGCTCTTCAGCGATCTCGCTGTTCTTTAGGGCTGCCGCTTCGTCCAGCGTCTTGCCCTTGACCCACTCGGTCACCAGCGACGATGAGGCAATCGCCGAACCACAACCGTAGGTCTTGAAACGCGCATCTTCGATCACGCCGGTCTCGGGGTTCACCTTGATCTGCAGCTTCATCACGTCGCCGCAGGCAGGGGCGCCCACCATGCCGGTGCCCACCGAATCGTCACCCTTGTCGAACGAACCCACATTGCGGGGGTTTTCGTAATGGTCAACCACTTTGTCTGAGTAAGCCATGATGTGTACCTCTTCAATACGTCCAAAATTTTGCAGAATCGATCAGTGCGCAGCCCACTGGATGGTGCTGATGTCGATGCCGTCCTTGTACATCTCCCACAGCGGACTCAGCTCGCGCAGGCGGGCCACGTTCTCGCGGATGGTGGAGATGGCGTAGTCGATCTCTTCCTCGGTCGTGAAACGGCCGATGGTCATGCGCAGGCTACTGTGTGCCAACTCGTCGCTGCGCCCCAGGGCGCGCAGCACATAACTGGGCTCCAGACTGGCCGAGGTGCAGGCCGAACCCGACGACACCGCCAGACCCTTGATGCCCATGATGAGCGATTCGCCTTCGACGAAGTTGAAGCTCATGTTCAGGTTTTGCGGCACGCGGCGCTCCATGCTGCCGTTGATGAACACCTGTTCAATGTCCTTCAAGCCATCGAGCAAGCGCTGCTGCAAGGCATGGGCCTTGGCATTGCTCTCGGCCATTTCTTCTTTGGCGATACGAAAGGCTTCACCCATGCCCACGATCTGGTGCGTGGGCAAGGTGCCCGAACGCATGCCACGCTCGTGACCACCGCCGTGCATCTGCGCTTCCAGCCGAACACGAGGCTTGCGGCGCACATACAGCGCGCCAACGCCCTTGGGTCCGTAAGTCTTGTGCGCGGTCATGCTCATCAGGTCGATGGGCAGCACGTTCATGTCGATCTCGACCCGGCCTGTGGCCTGGGCGGCATCCACATGTAGCAGGATGCCCTTTTCACGGCACAGCGCGCCGATAGCAGGGATGTCCTGGATCACGCCGATTTCGTTGTTCACGAACAGGATGCTGATCAGTACCGTATCGGGGCGGATGGCGGCCTTCAGGGCATCCATGTTGACCAGACCGTCTTCCTGCACATCCAGATAAGTGGCTTCAAAACCCTGGCGCTCCAGCTCACGCATGGTGTCCAGCACGGCCTTGTGCTCGGTCTTTAGCGTAATGAGGTGCTTGCCCTTGCCTTTGTAGAAGTGCGCTGCACCCTTCAAGGCCAGGTTGATGGATTCGGTAGCGCCGCTGGTCCACACGATTTCACGCGGGTCCGCACCGATCAAGTCTGCCACCTGCACCCGCGCTTTTTCAACCGCTTCCTCAGCCTCCCAGCCCCAGGCATGACTGCGCGACGCCGGGTTGCCGAAGTGTTCACGCAACCAGGGAATCATGGTATCGACCACACGGGGGTCCACGGGGGTGGTGGCGCCGTAGTCGAGATAGATGGGGAAGTGCGGGGTCATGTCCATGGCTGGCTCAGTAGTGGTTGCTGGCTGGCAAACGCAATAAGAAACAAAAACGGGTTCAAAAACTGTTCAGGGCGGTGCCGACCCCAGGGTCGGCACAAGCCCTTGGGCTATCAGGATTTGGCGAAAACGTTGCCCAGCGCGAACACGGAGTTCGGAGCATTCACGCGGATCGGCTTGACCACCGGGGTCGTCGAAATGGCACGGCGTACCACCGGCTTGTCTTCGATCTGCACACCCTTGGCAATCTGTTCATCCACCAGCTTTTGCAGAGTGACGGAATCCAGAAACTCGACCATGCGTTGGTTGAGCGATGCCCACAGCTCATGCGTCATGCAGCGGCCAGCTTCGCCCAGGCAGTTTTCCTTGCCACCGCACTGCGTGGCGTCAATGGGCTCATCCACCGAGACAATGATGTCGGCCACGGTGATGTCACCCGCCTTGCGGGCCAGGGTATAACCGCCACCGGGGCCACGGGTCGATTCGACCAGTTCATGGCGGCGAAGCTTGCCGAAAAGTTGCTCCAGGTACGACAGCGATATCTGCTGGCGCTGGCTGATGGCCGCGAGGGTGACTGGGCCGTTGTTCTGGCGCAGGGCCAGATCAATCATGGCGGTGACCGCAAAACGGCCTTTGGTTGTGAGACGCATCGCAAGCTCCTTGTGCTAAGGCTTGTTCGTTGTAGAAACCGCCTGCACTGACTGTTGGTCAGCAAGGCACCGTCTCCGCCCCTTACTCCGAACAGTCGCCTGCCACGGAGCCCTTCATCGCTGGGCTGTTTTCTTGAGTATTTTGTGCGAGTATAACACAAATCCCTATCGAATCTGTCGGGTTAAAAAACCAACTAGTTTTTAATTGACCCAATAGTTATTTCCGATTGTTCTTTCGCCCATTACAAGGCCACCGAATCATTGCCATGCGCACCAAATGCCTGGTCCTTGAGCCGCGTGAGTTGGTCCCGCACCCGGGCTGCCTGCTCAAACTCCAGATTGCGGGCGTGTTCCAGCATGAGTTTTTCAAGCCGCTTGATCTCGCGCGCCACGTCTTTCTCTGACATGTCCTCCACCTTGGCGCGCTGCAGGGCTTCCTGCTCCAGCCGTTCTGCGTCTTTACCGGCCTTTTCGCTGTAAACCCCGTCAATCAGGTCTCTTACCCGCTTGACAATGCTGCGCGGCGTGATTCCGTGGGCCTCGTTGTGTGCGATCTGCTTGATGCGCCGGCGTTCCGTCTCGCCCATGGCTTTTTTCATGGAGTCGGTGATGCGGTCCGCATAAAGGATGGCCCGGCCATTGAGGTTCCGCGCCGCACGGCCGATGGTTTGAATCAGGCTGCGCTCGGCCCGCAGGAAGCCTTCCTTGTCAGCATCCAGGATCGCCACCAGGGACACTTCGGGGATATCCAGGCCTTCGCGCAGCAGGTTGATGCCCACCAGCACGTCAAAGGCGCCCAGGCGCAGGTCGCGGATGATCTCCACCCGCTCCACCGTGTCCACGTCGCTGTGCAGGTAGCGCACCTTCACGCCGTTGTCCGTCAGGTAGTCGGTCAACTGTTCAGCCATGCGCTTGGTCAGTGTAGTAATGAGTACGCGCTCATGCTTTTCGACACGAATGCGTATTTCTTGCAGCACATCATCCACCTGATGGGTGGCGGGACGCACTTCCACCTCGGGGTCCACCAGTCCGGTGGGGCGCACCACCTGGTCGACGATCTGGCCAGAGTGCGTGCGCTCGTAGTCCGCCGGTGTGGCGGTGACAAAGATCACCTGCCGCATACGCTGTTCGAACTCCTCGAATTTGAGCGGTCTGTTGTCCAGCGCCGAGGGCAGGCGAAAGCCATACTCGACAAGCGTGGTCTTGCGCGAGCGGTCGCCGCTGTACATGGCGTTGAGCTGGCCGATCATCTGATGGCTTTCGTCCAGGAACATCAGCGCGTTCTTGGGCATGTAGTCGGTCAGCGTGCTGGGCGGGTCGCCGGGCGCGGCGCCCGACAGGTGGCGCGTGTAGTTCTCGATGCCCTTGCAGTGCCCTACTTCGCTGAGCATCTCCAGGTCAAAGCGCGTGCGCTGCTCCAGCCGCTGCGCCTCCACCAGCTTGCCGTCGGCCAGCAGCTGCTTGAGCCGGTCCGACAGCTCCATCTTGATCGTCTCTACCGCCGCCAGCACCTTGTCGCGCGGCGTGACGTAGTGGCTGCTTGGGTACACCGTGAAGCGCGGAATCTTCTGTTTGACCCGGCCCGTGAGCGGGTCAAACAGCTGCAGGCTCTCGATCTCGTCGTCAAACAGCTCGATGCGCACGGCCAGCTCGGAATGCTCGGCCGGAAACACATCAATGGTGTCGCCCCGCACGCGGAACTTGCCGCGCGAAAAATCAGCCTCATTGCGCTGGTATTGCATGCGTATCAGCTGTGCGATTACGTCGCGCTGGCCCAGCTTGTCACCGGTGCGCAGCGTCATCACCATGCGGTGGTAACTCTCGGGCTCACCAATGCCGTAGATGGCCGACACCGTGGCCACGATGACCACATCTGTGCGCTCCATGAGGCTCTTGGTGCACGAAAGCCGCATCTGCTCGATGTGCTCGTTGATGGCGCTGTCCTTCTCGATGAACAGGTCGCGCTGCGGCACATACGCCTCGGGCTGGTAGTAGTCATAGTAGCTCACGAAATACTCCACGGCGTTCTTGGGGAAGAACTCGCGGAACTCGCTGTACAGCTGCGCAGCCAGCGTCTTGTTGGGCGCGAAGATGATCGCCGGGCGCCCCATGCGGGCGATCACATTGGCCATGGTGAAGGTCTTGCCAGAGCCCGTCACCCCCAGCAGCGTCTGGAAGGTTTCCCCATCGTTCAAACCTTCCACCAGCTTGTTGATGGCCTCGGGCTGGTCGCCGGCCGGTGGGTACGGCTGGAACAGTTCGAAGGGGGAGTTGGGGAAATGGACGAACTCGCCGTCTTGCTTTTCCGTTATGACTTCTGTGAGATCCGGCATAGGTGCGGTCAACGATTGGTAGAGGCAGGCCGTTAAAATCGGCCGAACCCGGCACAGTACACCACGCCCGGATTCTTCGCTACTGACAACCTTTCAAGGATTTTCATGTCTCTGTTCACCGCCGTCGAAATGGCCCCCCGCGACCCCATCCTGGGCCTCAACGAGCAATTCAACGCCGACACCAACCCCAACAAGGTCAACCTGGGCGTCGGCGTTTATTTCGACGACAACGGCAAGCTGCCCCTGCTGCAATGCGTGCAGGCCGCAGAAAAGACCATGATGTCCACCCCCACGGCCCGTGGCTACCTGCCCATCGACGGCATCGTGGCGTACGACAACGCCGTGAAGGCTTTGGTGTTTGGCGCGGACAGCGAACCCGTCACCTCGGGCCGCGTGGCTACCGTGCAAGCGGTGGGTGGCACGGGCGGCCTGAAGATCGGCGCTGACTTCCTCAAGAAACTCAGCCCCAATGCCAAGGTGCTGATCTCCGACCCCAGCTGGGAAAATCACCGCGCACTGTTCACCAACGCCGGTTTTGAAGTCGATACCTACACGTACTACGACGCGGAAAAGCGTGGCGTGAACTTCGAAGGCATGCTCGCCAGCCTGAACGCTGCAGCCCCCGGCACCATCGTTGTGCTGCACGCCTGCTGCCACAACCCCACGGGCTACGACATCACCCCCGAGCAGTGGGACCAAGTGATTGCGGCCGTCAAGGCCAAGGGCCTGACGCCCTTCCTCGACATGGCCTACCAAGGCTTTGGCCACGGCATCGCCGAAGACGGCGCCGTGATCGGCAAGTTCGTGGCTGCAGGCCTCAACTTCTTTGTCTCTACCTCGTTCAGCAAGAGCTTCAGCCTGTACGGCGAGCGCGTGGGCGGCCTGTCCGTGCTGTGCGCCGACAAGGAAGAAGCTTCGCGCGTGCTGAGCCAGCTCAAGATCGTGATCCGCACCAACTATTCCAACCCACCCATCCACGGTGGCGCAGTGGTGGCCGCCGTGCTGAACAACCCTGAGCTGCGCGCGATGTGGGAGAAGGAACTGGGCGAGATGCGCGTGCGCATCAAGGCCATGCGCCAGAAGCTGGTGGACGGCCTCAAGGCTGCGGGTGTGAAGCAGGACATGAGCTTCATCACCACCCAGATCGGCATGTTCAGCTACTCCGGCCTGTCCAAGGACCAGATGGTGCGCCTGCGCAATGAGTTCGGCGTGTACGGTACCGACACCGGCCGCATGTGTGTGGCAGCCCTGAACAGCAAGAACATCGATTACGTCTGCCAGGCGATCGCCAAGGTGGTTTAATCCCCTGAGGCGCTTGCGCGCCTTCCCCCTTTCTCTCGAATTGCTGCGCAATTCGGGAAGGGGGACGCAGCCAGCGCGGCGGGGCGGCCCTTGCGCGGCTACCTCGCATGGGCTGCGCTTGTTCTGGGGGCAGTGGCGATACGCAATCCATTGAATGCCCCCTTGAACCCTCACTCTGATCTTCAGCGCCGCTTTGTGAGCGAAGCGCTCCAGAACCCGCACAACGCGGCCCTTCTGGAGCGTTTGCCGTTTCTGGGCCTGCCCGACGCGTGGCTGGTGGCGGGCTGCCTGTTTCAGACGGTGTGGAACCTGCTTTCTGGTCTGGAGCCTACCGCGAACATCAAGGACTACGACCTGTTCTACTTCGACGGCAACGACTTGTCCGAATCGGCGGAGCAGCAGGTGCAAGCCCAAGTCACCACCCTCTTCGCCGACCTGCCCATCACCGTCGAAGCCAAGAACCAGGCCCGCGTGCACCTCTGGTACGAGCGCTGGTTTGACTACCCGTATGCGCCACTGAAATCGGCCAGCAACGGGATCGAGCGTTTTCTGGTGCCCTGCACCTGCGTCGGGCTGCAACCTGCTGACAACCTGAGCGTCAACGAGTCCACCCTGTACGCGCCCTACGGGCTGGAAGAACTGTACGCAGGACTGCTCAAACCCAACCCCGCATGCCCCCATCTACCGCTGTTCCAGGCCAAGGCTGAAAGCTACCGAGAACGCTGGCCGTGGCTGACGATCCGGGCCACCGCCTGATCGGCAAAGCCACTATTTTTCACGTCTTTTTGGCCTCTAGCGCTTGATGTAAAAGCGCTGGCAGCTATCAAAATAGAAGCAGCCGGCGCTATCCTGCATCACCCCCACAGCACCGACCGCATCGAGATCGACGCCGACTGGTAACCCGTATTGAAGAAACGCGGCATCTCGCTGGGCAAAACAGCTCCTGCTGCGTACAGCAGCGGCAGATAGTGCTCGTGCGTGGGGTGCGCCTGCTGGGCCACCGCACCCAGTTTCTGGAAGTCCTGCAGGGCACCCAACTGGCCCTTCTTGATCTGCTCCTGAACCACGGTGTCGAACTCGGTGGCCCAGTCGTAAGCCTCGTTGGCAGCACTGCCCCGGCGAGACGCGCGCAGGTTGTGCACCACGTTGCCGCTGCCCACGATCAGCACGCCCCGCTCGCGCAGGCCCTTGAGTTGCTGGCCCAGCGCATAGTGCTCCGCCGGGGCACGGCTGTAGTCCATGCTGAGCTGCATCACGGGGATCTGTGCCTTGGGAAACATGGGCTTGAGCACCGACCAGGTGCCGTGGTCCAGACCCCATTCGCCTTCGTCCACGCCCAATGCCCCGCCAGTAGCGGGCGACTTGAGTTCGCTGGCCAGGCTGCGCGCCACCTGCGGCGCCCCAGGCGCGGGATATTGCTGGTCGAACAGCGCCTGCGGAAATCCACCAAAGTCGTGGATGGTCTTGGGGTTGGCCATGCCCGTCAGCTGCCAGCCGCCGCGTGTGAGCCAGTGGGCCGACACACACAGGATGAGCTGCGGCTGCACGGCGCGCGCCATCAGCTCCGCGCCCATGGCCTGCCAGCTGCGGCGCCAGGCGTTGTCTTCGATGGCGTTCATGGGGCTGCCGTGGCCCACAAACAGCACGGGCATGCGGGGCGAGGGCTTGAGCGCCTGCAACGCAGATGCCGTGGCGGCGCTGCTCAAAGACGAGGTCATGAAAGCTCCCGGAAAGGCGGCCAGGCCCGTGAGGGCGGCCAAAGAGGTTCTGCGTTGCATGGGTCGGGGAGCGTAACAAATTATGTATAACGCGGGGAGTGAGCCCGCGCGCCCCTTGAAGTTCCAGCGCCGCGCCTTTTCCTTCCGTTCAAAACCACAACACCGAGACAACCCCACACCTATGACAACCGCCCTGCCCCTGCCCCTTCGCAATGTCCGCGTCCTGAGCCTCGCGCTCAACCTGCCCGGCCCCGCCGC
>NZ_JAMXAX010000050.1 GCF_023913775.1 Acidovorax facilis | reverse complement strand
CCCCCGGTGACGGGCGGGCTGTTCCACAACGCCAGCTACCGGCCCGCGTTTGAAGACCGCCGCGCGCGCCTGGTGGGCGACAACGTGACCATTCAGATCGTGGAAAACGTGACGGCCAGCCAGAAGTCGTCGTCCACGGTGGACCGCACCTCCGAAGTATCTGCCGGCGTGACCGCCCTGCCCTTCACCAGCAAGACCTTCACCGACAAGCTGGGCGTGGGCGCCAATTCGGGCAATGCGTTCTCCGGCAAGGGCGGCACCGAAAGCGCCAACACCTTCACCGGCTCCATCACCGCCACAGTGGTGGATGTGCTGCCCAACGGCCACCTGGTCATCACTGGCGAAAAGCAGATCGGCGTGAACCAGAACGTGGATGTACTGCGCTTTTCGGGCACGGTGGACCCACGCGCGCTGCAACCCGGCAGCATCGTGAACTCGACCCAGGTCGCCAATGTGCGCGTCGAATCGCGCGGACGCGGCGCACAAAACGAAGCCCAGGCCATGGGCTGGCTGGGCCGGTTCTTCAACACCGTCACGCCGTTCTGACCGCACTGGGCGCACCGCAAGCGCCCAGGTCCCCAGTCCTTCCGGCATCCGACGGACGGCTGGGTGCGTCCTTTCATCACTACAAATTTGATAGCTATTGGCGCATTTAGCACTAGCGCCTCTGGCCGTTTTTACTCAAAAACCGCCGCCCAGAGCGCCTGCGGGCCGTTTCTGCGCGCGCCTTGCCAACGCGGCTTCAGACCCAGCCAATAAGCCGGTGAACCCGCTTCTTTTTGGGTTTTAGTTCTGGCCATGGCCTACCACAATGGATGCCATGAAAGCCTCGTTCCATTCCCTCTTGCCCCGCACCGCGCGCGTGCTGTGGCTGCTGCTGGCCCTGGTAGCCGCAGGGCTGGCAACGCCTGCACAGGCCTTGCGCATCAAGGAAGTGGCGGCGGTGCAGGGCGTGCGCAGCAACCAGTTGACCGGCTACGGTCTGGTGGTAGGGCTGGACGGCACGGGCGACCAGACGACGCAGATGCCCTACACCACGCAGGCCATGTCTAACTACCTGCAGCAGATGGGCATCAGCCTGCCACCCGGCACGGCGTCGCAGCTGCAGCTCAAGAACGTGGCAGCGGTGATCGTCACGGCGCAACTGCCCGCCTTTGCCCAGCCGGGCCAGCAGATCGACGTGAACGTCTCGTCCATGGGCAATGCCAAGTCGCTCAAGGGCGGCACGCTCATCGTCACACCGCTGCGCGGCGCTGACGGCGAGATCTATGCACTGGCCCAGGGCAACATGGTGGTGGGCGGCGCTGGCGCGTCAGCCGGTGGCAGCAAGGTGCAGATCAACCACCTGAGCGCAGGCCGCATTCCGCTCGGTGCGCAGGTGGAACGGGCCGTGCCTACCCCGCTCAACGAAGGCGACACCATCAACCTGGGCCTGAACGCCTCGGACTTCCAGACCGCACGCCGCGTGGCGCAGGCCATCAACACCAAACTGGGTAGCGGCCTGGCCACGGCGCTCGACGGCCGCACCGTGCAAGTGCGCGCACCGCTGGACCCCGGCGCCCGCGTGGGCTTCATCGCCGATCTGGAAGAACTGGCCCTGGAGGCGTCCACTCCCTCGGCCAAGGTCGTCATCAATGCACGCACCGGCTCGGTGGTGCTGAACCAGGCCGTGACGCTGGGCCCCTGCGCCATTGCACACGGCAACCTGTCGATCACCATCAGCTCCACGCCCGTCATCAGCCAGCCCGCTCCACTCTCGCAAGGGCAGACCGTGGTGGCGCAGCAAAGCGACATCCGCATCAACCAGGAACCGGGCAACATCATCCAGATGCCGGCTTCACCCCAGCTGGCAGACGTGGTCAAGGCGCTCAACACGCTGGGGGCCACGCCGGGCGACCTGCTGGCCATCCTGCAGGCCATCAAGGCCGCCGGCGCCCTCAACGCCGAGCTGGAAGTGATCTGACCCCGGGGAGCAACCATGGCCCTCACCCTGCCCTCGTCCAGCACCACCAGCAGCACGTCCAATGCGCTGGCGGTGGACATCCGCTCGCTCAATTCGCTCAAGTACGACGCGGGCACGGCCAACAACGCCCAGACCACGCGCGAGGTCGCCAAGCAGTTCGAGTCGCTGTTCATGCGCGAGCTGATCAAGAGCATGCGCGACGCCACGATGAAATCCGGCCTCATGGAAGGCGAGCAGGCCAACCTGGGCCAGGACATGCTGGACCAGCAGCTCTCGGTCAGCATGTCGGGCCAGCAGGGCGGGCTGTCTGAAGCGATTGCACGCCAGCTCTCGCGCCAGATGGGCGGGGCCGACGCGAATTTCTCCGTGCCCTCCACACTGAGCCTGCCGCAGGCGCTGCCCCGCGCAGCGTCCTCGGCCACCGGCACACCGGCCGAGGCCACTGGAACCGCGCCCAAGGGCCGCGATGGTTTTGTGCAGCACCTCTCGGGCACCGCCGAGCGCGTGGCCCAGGAGAGCGGCATTCCCGCTAGCTTCATGCTGGGCCAGGCTGGCCACGAAACCGGCTGGGGCAAGAGCGAGATCAAACACAAGGACGGCTCCAACTCGTTCAACCTGTTCGGCATCAAGGCCGGCAAGGGCTGGACAGGCAAGGTGGCCGAGATCACCACCACCGAATACATCAACGGCAAGGCCCAGAAGGTGACGGCGAAGTTCCGCGCCTACGACTCGTACGAGGATTCGTTCCGGGACTACGCAAAGCTCATCAAGGACAGCCCGCGCTACGAGAAGGCCGAATCCGTCGCCCAGTCCGGCTCGGCCATGGCCTATGCCTCGGCGCTGCAAAAGGCGGGCTACGCCACCGACCCCGAGTACGCCAAAAAGCTCGGTGGTGCCATCAATAGCGTGCTGCGCACGCTGCGCGCGCAGGCTTGACCATGCAAACACCCCCTGAGTCGCTTCGCGCCTTCCCCCTCTCTCGCTTCGCGGGAGGGGGACGCCCCCAGCGCGGCGGGGCGGCCCTTGCGCGGGGGCGCTGGCCAGGGCCGCGCCAGTCTCACGCGCTGGGGGTGCAGGCAGCGCTGGGGATCACTGAAATGCGAGGTGAGTCATGAGCTTGCTCAACGTCGGCGCCCGCGCCCTGTTGGCCAACCAGGTGGCGCTGCAGACGGCGGGCCACAACATTGCCAACGTCAACACGCCCGGCTATTCGCGCCAGACCGTGGTGCTGCAGACCGTGCAGGGCCAGTTCACAGGCGGCGGCTACATCGGCCAGGGCGTGGATGTGCAGACCATCCTGCGCAACCAGAGCGAGCTGCTCACGCGCCAGTCGGCCACGGCGGGCTCGGTGCAGTCGTCCGACATCGTGCGGGCCGAGCGCCTGCGCCAGCTGCAGGAGGTCTTCAGCGGCGGCACGGCGGGCCTGGGTGCAGCCATCAATGACATGATGAATGCGTTCTCGGACGTGGTGAGCGCCCCCACGGACATCACTGCGCGCACCGTGGTGCTCACGCGCATGGACGAAACCGCCTCGCGCATGCGTGCGGCCGCCGACCGCATCAACGAAATCCAGTACACCGTAACCGAACAGCTGCAAAGCAGCATCACCGCCGTCAACAGCCTGGCCGGGCAGATGGCCAGCGTGAACGAGCAGATCGCGCGCGCCAAGGGCAATGGCCAGACTCCGAACGACCTGCTGGACCAGCGCGACCAGATCATCCGCGACATCAACCAGTACGTGCAGACCACGCAGATCCCAGCTGACGATGGCACCGTGGGCCTGTTTGTGGCGGGCAGCCAGCCGCTGGTGCTGGGCACCACGGCCACCAGCCTGTCCATCGATGACGCGACGGCCTTCCCCGGCAGCGGCCAGATCAAGCTGTTCTTCAACCGGCCCGGTGCGCCAGCCGTGGAGATGGACGAGAACGTGCTCGGCGGGGGCTCGATGTCGGGCCTGCTGCGCTTTAACAACAACGATCTGGCCGAAGGGCGCAACCTGCTGGGCCGCATGGCCATGGCCATCGGCATGACGATGAACGACCAGCACAACCTGGGCCTGACGCTGGACGGTGCGCTGGGCAAGGACCTGTTCGCGCTGCCCGCCAGCATGCCGGGCCACACCAACGGCGCGGGCGTGGGCACGGTGTCCTTCACCGGCCCCACGGAGTTCGCGGCGTCGGACTACGAAATCCGCTTTACCACCGGCACGGCCGGGCAGGTGGTGCGCTTGTCGGACGGCACGTCCACCCCGTTCACCGACGCGGCCAACCTGGCCACGCTGCAGATCGACGGCCTGAACTTCAACCTGACCACGCCCGGCAACCCCGGCGAGCGCATGTTGTTCAAGCCGTTCAGCACCGCGGCGGCCAACATCCAGTCGCTGGTGTACTCACCGCGTGATCTGGCTGCCGCCAACCCCATCAACGCGGCCATGGGCACCTCCAACGGCGGCACGCTGCAGCTGGCGGGCCTCAAAGCCACGGGCCTGCCCAACCCGCCGGGGCTGGTGCTGCCGCCCAACGCCAACCCGGCGGCGTTGCCCCCCATCCTGGGCGGTATCCAGCTGCAGTTCACGGCCGGCCCGCCCACCACATACGACGTGCTGGACCGGGGCACTGCGCCACCCACCACCATTGCCGCCGCGCAGCCCTACACGCCGGGTGCACCCATCTCGATCAACGGTTGGGAGATCAAGCTGCAGGGCAGCCCCAACACGGGCGACACCGTCGTGATCGGCAATGCATCGGACCCGCAGTACGGCGACATCTTCACGCGCAACGCGGGCAACGCGAGTGCGCTCATGGGCCTGCGGGACGTGAAGATGTTCGACGAGTCCACACTCTCCGACGGCTACGCTGGGGCCATGGCCCAGGTGGGCACCCGCACCCAGAGCGCGCTGTTCGCGGCCGAGCTGTCCACCACCATAGCGGCCAACCTGGAACGGGACCGTACGGCGATTTCGGGCGTGAACCTGGACGAGGAGGCTGCAAGGCTGATCCAATACCAGCAGGCGTACCAGGCATCGTCCAAAATGATCCAGATTGCGCAAAACATCTTTGACTCGCTGCTGCAGGGCCTCGGCCGCTGACCGCGGGACAGGAGTTAGGAGTTCGACATGAGTAACAGCATCTACCGCCTTGGCACGGCAAACATGTATGACAACGCGCTGCGCAACCTGGGCACGCGCCAGACCAACCTGTCGAACCTGCAGGAGAACCTGACCTCGGGCAAACGCGTGGTGCGGGCCAGCGATGACCCCGTGTCGGCCGCGCAGGCCGAACGCGCCATCAACCGGCTGGCGCGCATCCAGACCGAGCAGCGCGCACTGGAAACGCAGCGCAACGCCATCGCGCAGGCCGAGTCCGCCCTGGGCGACGCAGTGGACCTGGTGCAGAACTTCCGCGAACTGGTGGTGAACGCCGGCAGTGCGGCCCTGACCCCCAACGACCGCAACACCATCGCCAACCAGCTGCAAGGCCTGCGCGAGCAGCTGCTGGAAGTAGCCAACCGCAAGGACACAAACGGCGTTCCCCTGCTCAGCGCCCTGGGCAGCGCGCTCGCGCCGTTCCTCGGCCCCCTGAGCACCAGCCCCGACTACAGCTTTGAAGGACTGCCTGGCCAGACAGCCAGCAGTGGCGTGTCGATTCCCAACACCCTGGATGGCGAAGCCGCCTTCATGTTCGACCCGCAGCGCGATGGTGTCTACACCGCAGGTGTCAGCGCCATTCCCTCCAGCCGCTTCCTCAACACCACGGCGGTCACCCCCGTGGACCCGAGCCTGGTAACGGGCGACAACTACACCATCACCTTCAGCGCGGTCGGCCCGGGTGCCACACCCGGCACCACCACCGCCACCTACACGCTCACCAACACCACCACAGGCGCCGTGTCACCGGCCGTTGTGGTGCCCGACTATCCCACCGACAAGCCAGTGACCATCGCCATCACCAGCATCCCGGGCCTGAGCTTCGACATCAAGGGCAACCCCGCCACCGGGGACACCATTACCCTGCAGCCCAGCCCGAGCATGTTCAGCACCCTGGACAACGCGATCCGCGACATCCGCAGCGCCCCCGACAGCAATGCGGCGGCGCAGGCAGTGGGGCAGGCCCTGGGCAACATGGACATTGGCCTGGAACGCCTGCACAACATGCGCGGCTATGCGGGCGAGCTGCTCAACCGTGCGGACCGCATCACGGGCGACCAGGAAAAGCGCTCCATCCAGCTCGAAGGCGACCGCTCGCGGGCCGAGGATCTCGATATGATCCAGGGAATTTCAGACTTCCAGAACCAGCAGGTGGGCTACGAGGCAGCACTCAAGTCCTATGCGCAGGTTCAGAAGCTCTCCCTGTTCAATTTCATCAGTTAAAGCGGGCCTGCCCACGCTGCACAGCCCCGGGCGGGGACAGGCCCCAACGACGAGACAACCGCCTAAGAGCACATGGTCCAATCTGTCCTTGGCAGCCTGATTCTGGGTTACCGCCCTTTGTGGAACCGCGCCCGCAAGCTCGCGGCGATCCAGCTTTATGTGCACAGCGAGGCTTCGGCCCTGGTCGATACCGCCCACCTGCTGCGCACGCTGCAGGAGTTGTGGTCCGCCAGTTCTCCCCCGATTCTGCTGTCCCCCCAAAACCACCAGCTGCTGTCCAACATGCTGGAGCACGCGCCACGTGGCGCGCCGTGGATCGAGGTGCGCGGCAACTGGCTGTCCGACTCCACCATCTATGCGCTGGTCAAGGCCGCCCACCAGCGGGGCCTGAAGCTCGTGTGGCGCGGCGAGCTGGGTCGGCTGCCCGAGCCCGACATTGCCCAGTGCTTTGACAACAGCCTGCTCACCCTGCGCCCCGAAGACGCCGTGGCGGCCCTGAAGGCGGCCCCTGCCGCCCGCCCTGGCGCCCCCCCCACGCAGCCCGCGCGCACCACCAGCCCGGTGCTGGCCGGGCAGATGTACGAGAACATTGCCAGCCGCGCGCTCATGGAGCATTGCCTGGACCAGCACAACGCCCTGGCACTGGCCGGCTGGCCCACGGAAGATGTTCTCTACAGCCTGCGCCACCATCCCCAGCAACCGTCGCACGCGGTGATCTTCAAGCTCATGAAGGCCATCGACGCAGAGCAGTCGCTGGAAACCTTTGAAGACATCATGGGCCAGGACCCGATCCTGGCGTACCGCTTCATGGTGTACACCAACTCTGCGGCCCTGGGCCTGCGCACGGGCATCGATTCGCTGCGCCGGGGCCTGGTGATGATGGGCTACGGCTCCATCAAGCGCTGGCTGTCCGACCAGCTGCCCCATGCCAGCACCGACCCCAACATGCAGCCGGTGCGCGAGGCCATGGTGATGCGTGCCCAACTCACCGCACAGCTGCTCGACGCGGGCGTGGAGAACGACCTGCGCCGCGAAATCTACCTGTGTGGCCTGCTGTCGCAGATCGACGACCTGCTGGGGGAGCCACTGGGCACCATCCTGCGCCGTCTGCCCTTGTCTGAGCGCATCTATGACGCCACGGTGCTGCGCACCGGCCCCTACACCGGTGGCCTGCAGATGGCCTGCGCGCTGGAGACGGACGACGCCAGTGCCATTCGCAACCTTTGCGAGACGTTCGAGCTGGACCTGGAAGAGGTCAACCGCGCGCTGCTGCGGGTGCTGGCCGACCTGGAAGTAGAGAGAAGGTAGAGCCCCCCTGAGCCGCTGCGCGTCTTCCCCCAAGGGGGACGCCACCAGTGGCCCGGCAAAGCCGGTTCCACGGTGGCACTGGCTGGGGCCGCGCCAGTATTTGCCAACAGCGCCAGTCTGGGACATGGGCTCAAAGGCAGTGGGTCAGCTCACCGTGCCTGCTCATCGCGCACCCGCGCAAAAGTCTTCCAGAACGCCGCCTCCTGCGTGGTGGCAAAGTTGATGCGCATGAGCGTGCTGGGTTTGCGCTCTGCATGGAACAGCGCGCCGGGCGCCAGCAGGTAGCCTTCGTCGAGCATGCGCTGCGACAGCGCGTCGGTGTCCACCCCCGTCTCCACCCAGCCAAACAGGCCCACGGGCTCGGCCGCAAAGGTGCAGCCCGCGCCCAGCGCCAGCTTCACGCTGCGCGCGCGCGCAGCGTCGAGCCGCGTGCGGATGCGCTCGGCGTGGCGGCGCAGTTGGCCCTGTTCGATGCACAGGGCCAGGGCTTTTTCCAGCAGCGCGGGCGTGGTCAGCGTGGCCAGCAGTTTGGTGTCCAGCAATTGCTCCACCAGCGCGGGCGGTGCGGCCATGAAACCGATGCGCCAGTTGGGCGCGAGGATCTTGGCAAAGCCGCTCACGTAGATGGTGCGCTGCAGCCCATCGAGCGCCGTGAGGCGCGTGGCGTGCTCGGGCGCGATGTGGCTGTAGGTATCGTCCTCCACCACATGGAAGTTGTACTGGTTGGCCAGCTGCAGGATGCGATGCGCGCTGCCCGGCGACAAGCAGTAGCCCGTGGGGTTGTGGAACACACTCACGCTCACGTAGAGCTTGGGCTGGTGCACCTTGCAGTACTTCGCCATGACCTCCAGATCCGGCCCATCGGCACGGCGCGGCACCGGCAGGATGTGCATGCCCAGGGCCGCCAGTCGCGCAAACTCCACGGCCCAACCGGGCTCCTCCACCATCACCGGGTCGCCCGGGCGCAGCAGCGTGCGGCTCACGATGTCGAGCGCGTGCGTGGCACCCACGGTGGTGATGATGTTTTCGGGGGCCGCATGCACGTTCAGCGTGGCCAGCTTCTTGGACAGCACCCGGCGCAGCCCCGTATCGCCCAGAGGCTCGCCGTACTGCAGCGAAAAATCATTCAACGCGCGTGTGCTGGTCACCTTGCGCACAGCGGCGGGCATGAACGTGGACTCCAGCCAGGCGGGCGGAAACACCCCCATGCCGGGCTGCGGCTTGTCGCTGATCTTGTGGAACATGCCCCGGATCAGCGCCGTAGCGTTGACGGGCGATGCCCCCCGCGCAGCACCGCGCCCGGCGCCCCGCGCGGCAAACCAGTGCGCGGTGCTCCAGTTGCCCATGGCACGCTCGACCTCCTGGGCGCCCGCGTCGTCGTCGTCAGCGCCCCTGTCCAGCAACCCGTTGGCCATCTCACGCACAAAAAAGCCCCGGTTCTTGCGTGCCTCCACCAGCCCCTGCGCCAGCAATTGGTCGTACGCTGCCACCACAGTGGAAGGGCTGACGCCATGCTGCTGCGCGCACTGCCGCACAGAAGGCAGGCGCGCGCCGGGTGCCAGCAGCCGGTTGCGGATGCGCTCGCCAAAACGCGCCGACAGCTGCTCGGTCAGCGACTGGGTGGTGGTTTTCATCAGCATGGCGGTGTCCTTGTGTACTGTTATGACGGCCAATACAGATCACGAACTGCGCTGTTTAACTGTATTGGTTGTGTACTGGCATCGAAGATTACATTGAAGCCCAGGCGCTGACAAGCCACCCGCAAAAAAGCCCGGACACACCTGCCCATGACCGCCCCCGAACTGACTGCCTTGCTGCTGTTCTGCACCGCGATGAGTTTTTCGCCGGGGCCCAACACCACCTTGTCCACTGCGCTGGCCGCGAACCTGGGCCTCAAGCGCGCCCTGCGCTTTTGCTTTGCAGTGCCCACAGGCTGGACGCTGCTCATGCTGGGCAGCGGCCTGGGCCTGGGCGCCCTGATCACCGGAGTGCCCGCGCTGCGCTGGGCCGTAACGCTGTTGGGCGTGGCCTACATGCTCTGGCTGGCCTGGAAGCTCAGCCGGGCAGGCAAGATGACCGAGATCGACACCACGCGCCTGAACGTGACCTTCTGGCAGGGCGTGGGCCTGCAGTTCGTGAACATCAAGGCCTGGATGCTGGCGCTCACGCTCAGCGCAGGCTGGGTGGTCAACGCCGCAGGCCAGCCCTCGACCAATCCGGGCGAGCGCCTGGCCATCATCTGCGGGGTGATGATGGTGTTTGCCTTCACCAGCAACTTTGCCTACGCGCTCATCGGCTCGCTGCTGCGCCAGTGGCTGGCACAGGGCCGCCGCCTGCTCTGGTTCAACCGCGCCTTGGCCATGGTGCTGGTGGTCACCGCTGTATGGATGCTCACGATATGAACCACGCACAAGAGCGCGAAGCGCTGATCTGGGGGCTGGTGGGTGTGACATTGTTCGCCGCCACCCTGCCGATGACCCGCCTCGCCGTGGGGCCCACCGACGCGCCCCAGCTGTCGCCCTGGTTCGTCACATTCGGTCGCGCTGCCGTGGCAGGGCTGCTGTCCATCGCCTACCTGTGGCTGCAGCATGCCCGTGGGCGCCTCAACCTGCCGCAGAAAGCAGAATGGCCGCTGCTGGCCATCACGGCCTTTGGCGTGATCGTGGGATTTCCGCTGTTTCTGGCTCTGGCGCTGCGCCATGTGCCCAGCACGCATGGGGCCGTGGTCACCGCGTTGCTGCCACTGTCCACCGCCTTGCTCGGCGCGCTGTGGTACCGGCAAAGGCCCTCCGCCGGATTCTGGGCCTGCGCGGTGCTGGGCAGCAGCCTGGTGCTGGGCTTCATGGTGTGGCGGGCCGGTGGCATCTACCTGGGTGCAGCCAACATCTACCTGCTCATTGCCATGACCACGGGCGCGTTCGGCTACATCGGCGGCGCCCGCCTCACGCCAAGGCTAGGGGCCGAGCAGGTCATCTGCTGGGTACTGGTGTGCTCCCTGCCGCTGACCATTCCTATCGCATGGTGGTTTGCACCGGCCGTGCCCTCGGCCATCGGCGGCATGGCCTGGCTGGGCTTTGTCTACGTGGCGCTGTTCTCGATGTGGATCGGCTTTTTTGCCTGGTACCGGGCGCTGGCACTGGGTGCCGTGCGCGTGAGCCAGATCCAGCTGATCCAGCCCTTCCTGAGCCTGCTCTTCGCCGTGCCGCTGCTGGGAGAGCGGCTGGATACCGTCACGGTGGTGTTTGCGCTGGCCGTGATTGCCACCGTGTTTGTGGGCAAGAAGATGCCCGTTCACCAAGGAGCCGCCACATGACCTCCATCGACCCGGAACAACGCCTGCAGCAGCTGGGCCTGGTGTTGCCCACCGTGACCGCACCCCGTGGCAACTTCGACGCCTATGTGCTCGACGGCAACACGCTGTACCTGTCGGGCAAGGGCGCTCCCGCCCGCGAAGACATGGCCACCGTGCCCAAGGTAGGGCGCGAAATCAGCGCCACAGAAGCCAGGGACCATGCCCGCGAGGTGGGACTGCATCTGATCGCGACGATGAAGGCTGCACTGGGCGACCTCTCGCGGGTGCGCCGCGTGGTCAAGGTGCTGGGCATGGTCAACGCCACCCCCGACTTCATGCAGCACACCGAGGTCATCAACGGCTGCTCGGACCTGCTGGTCGAGGTGTTCGGCGACGCGGGGCGGCATGCGCGCTCTGCCGTGGGCGTAGGCTCCCTGCCGCGTGGCTTCGCGGTGGAGATTGAAGCGGTGGTTTCCGTGAAAAACTGACAGCCATGCAGATACACAACATCCCGTTTGCCACCACCGACTGGTCCAGCATTCCCCGCGAAGAAAAAAGCGCACAGGCAGGCCAGGCCTTCTGGCGCACGCAGCAGTTCGGCGACATGCGCGTGCGCATGGTTGAGTACACGGCCGGATACGTTTCGGACCACTGGTGTGTCAAGGGCCATGTGCTGCTGTGCCTCAGCGGAGAATTGCACACCGAGCTGGCCGGCGGCCGCCGTTTCACGCTGACGCCGGGCATGAGCTACCAGGTGGCGGACAACGCCGAGCCCCACCGTTCCAGCTCACCCCAAGGGGCAACCCTGTTCATCGTGGACTGACCAGGAAGAGGGGAACGCCTGTGAAATACTCCGTGGAACACGCATTGCAGCAGCTACCTGGCCCGGGCGGTGAGCGGTTCGTGGAAATCTTGCGCCACGGCAGCATGCGAACGGAGCTGTATGCGCCACGCGGCCACGACCCGCAGCAGCCGCACGCGCAGGACGAGTTGTATTTCGTCCAGCGTGGGAGCGGAGAATTCGTGCAAGGTGAAGCCCGCCACCACTTCGCGGCCGGAGATGCCTTTTTTGTACCTGCGGGACAGCACCACCGCTTTGAGAATTTTTCTGACGACTTTGCAACATGGGTAGTCTTTTGGGGACCGCCCGGAGGAGAACGAGAGTGAAACTGAACGACCTTCCACAGACCAGCACCTGGACCCTGGCGCGCCGCGCCGAGCGCATGAACCCTTCGGTCATCCGCGAAATCCTCAAGGTCACGGAAAAGCCCGGCATCATCAGCCTGGCGGGCGGCCTGCCCTCGCCCAAGACCTTCCCGGTGTCGGCCTTTGCCGAAGCCTCGGCCGCAGTGCTGGCCAATGACGGCCCCGCCGCCCTGCAATACGCCGCCAGCGAAGGGTATGCCCCGCTGCGCCAGGCCATCGCGGACTTCCTGCCCTGGGATGTGGATGCCGACCAGGTGCTCATCACCACTGGCTCGCAGCAGGCGCTGGACCTGATCGCCAAGGTGCTGATCGACACCGACAGCCGCGTGCTGGTGGAAACACCCACCTACCTGGGCGCGCTGCAGGCCTTCACGCCCATGGAGCCTGCCGTGGTGTCCGTGGCCAGCGATGACGAAGGTGTGCTCATCGACGACCTGAAGGCCAAGGTGGGCACGGGTGCCAACAAGGCGCGCTTTTTGTACGTGCTGCCCAACTTCCAGAACCCCACGGGCCGCACCATGAGCGAAGCACGTCGCGCCGCCCTGGTGCAGGCTGCCGCTGAACTGAATCTGCCGCTGGTGGAAGACAACCCCTACGGCGACCTGTGGTTTGACAACCCGCCACCCGCCCCGCTCACCGCCCGCAACCCTGAAGGCTGCATCTACATGGGCTCGTTCTCCAAGGTGCTGGCACCCGGCCTGCGCCTGGGTTTTGTGGTGGCGCCCAAGGCGGTTTACCCCAAGCTGCTGCAGGCCAAGCAGGCCGCCGACCTGCACACGCCCGGCTACAACCAGCGCCTGGTGGCCGAGGTGATGAAGGGCAATTTCCTGGACCGCCACGTGCCCACCATCCGCGCGCTGTACAAGCAGCAGTGCGAGGCCATGCTGGCCGCGCTCGACAAGGAAATGCAGGGCCTCGGTGTGCAGTGGAACCGCCCCGATGGCGGCATGTTCCTGTGGGTGCGCTTGCCCGAAGGCATGAGTGCCGTCGAACTGCTGCCCAAGGCGGTGGAGCGCAACGTGGCCTTCGTGCCCGGCGCGGCGTTTTATGCCGACAACGCCGACCCGCGCACACTGCGCCTGTCGTTCGTCACATCGACGGTAGAGCAGATTGCCACCGGCATTGCTGCGCTGGCAGCGGCAATCCGCGATAACAAGTGAACAACCCCCTGTGGCGCTGCGCGCCTTCCCCCTTCTCTGACATCGCTGTGCGATGCGGAAGGGGGACGCCGCCAGCGCGGCGGGGCGGCCCTTGCGCGGCGGCCGCTGGCCGGGCCACGCCCGCTTCATACATCACAGTTCGTTCAACGCACATGAAAGTTGATTCAACATGCTGAGGCTCTGGGGGCGCCTGTCGTCCATCAACGTGCGCAAGGTGGTGTGGGCTGCGCAAGAACTCGGTATCACGGTGCAGCGCACCGACGCGGGCGGCCAGTTCGGGCTGGTGCGCGAGGCCGACTATCTGCAGCGCAATCCCAATGGCCTGGTGCCGCTGATGGAAGACGACGAGACCAGCACCGTGTTGTGGGAATCCAACCCCATCGTGCGCTACTTGTGCGCGCGGCACTCGCCGGGCGAGCTGTACCCTGAAACCTTGCGTGAGCGCTTTGTGGCCGAGCAGTGGATGGACTGGCAGCAGACCACCCTGAACCCGGCCGGGCGCGATGCCTTTGTGCAGTGGATACGCACCCCAGCGGCCCAGCGGGACGACGGGCTGATTGCAGCATCCGTGGCGGCCACGGAGCCTCTGATGGGACTGCTGGATGCGCATCTGGCGCGCCAGCCCTTCATGGCGGGCGACCGGTTCACCATGGCGGACATCCCTGTGGCCTGCGAGATCCACCGATGGTGGGGCCTGCCACAAGAACGTGTGGCGCGCCCTCACCTGGAGCGGTGGTACAACACGGTCAGCACCCGGCCCGGCGCACGCGGGGTGCTGGACCAGCCCCTGTCGTGATCCCGGAGCCCCCCATGCACCAGCGTCCCTTCAAGCAAATCGATGTGTTCAGCGATCGCCCGGGTTTTGGCAACCCGGTCGCCGTGGTGCTGGATGCCGAGGGCCTGAGCGACAGCGACATGCGCCGCTTTGCGGCGTGGACCAACCTGTCGGAAACCACCTTTCTGCTGCCCGCCACCGAGGCCGGGCGCGCCGCGGGTGCCGACTACCGCCTGCGCATCTTCAGCCCCAATGGCGAACTTCCCTTTGCGGGGCACCCCACGCTGGGCACCTGCCATGCGTGGCTGCAGGCGCGCAACACGCCACGCCAGCAGGGCATGGTGATCCAGGAGTGCGCGCTGGGTTTGGTGCGTATCGCGCAGGCCGATGGCACCCTGGCCTTTGCCGCCCCGCCCCTGAAGCGCAGCGCGCCCAGCCCGGCCCTGGTGCCGCTGATTGCGAGCGCGCTGGGCCTGCGCCCCCCGCAGATCCTGGGGGCACAACTGCTGGACAACGGCCCAGTGTGGCTGGGCCTGCTGCTCGACAGCGCGGACACCGTGCTGGGCCTGCGGCCGGACCACGCGCGCCTGAAAGACCTGGGCCAGGACGTGGGCGTGATCCATGTCGGCCCCAACGCCAGCGACACCGCCCAGCCCGGCGTGGTGGTGCGCGCCTTTGCCGCCCCCATGGGCAACCCCGAAGACCCGGTCACCGGCACCTTGAACGCCAGCTTGGCCGAGTGGCTGATTGCCGATGGCCTGGCGCCACGCAGCTATCTGGTCGCCCAGGGTGAATGCCTGGGCCGCGCCGGCCGCGTGCACATCCGCCAGGACAACGATCACCAGATCTGGGTGGGCGGGCGCGCAGTCACCTGCATCGAGGGCACGGTGCTGCTATGAATTTGATGGCTTCCGTGCCGCGCCCCAGCGGCTGAATTTCACGCCTGCGGGCTCCTGACGGGGCCTACCGAATCCACACCAAAAACACCGGGCAACACACCCGGTAAGCCCCCGGCGTGCCTCCACCGTCACCTCACTGGCCGCATCACCGATTTTTCTACCAAGGACCACCATGCAACAGCGCCCCTTCCAACAAGTCGATGTTTTCACCGCCCAGGCCTACCGGGGCAACCCGCTGGCCGTGGTGCTCGATGGCACGGGCCTGTCCACCGAGACCATGCAGGAGTTCACGAACTGGACCAACCTGTCCGAAGCCACCTTCTTGTTGCCACCCACTCCCGAAGGCCGCGCCGCCGGTGCCGACTACCGCGTGCGCATCTTCTGCCCCGGGCGCGAACTGCCTTTTGCCGGCCACCCCACGCTGGGCAGCTGCCACGCCTGGCTGCAGGCCGGGGGCAAGCCCCAGGTAGCAGGCAAGGTGGTGCAGGAATGCGGCGTGGGCTTGGTCACGCTGCGCCAGGATGGCGACCGCCTGGCTTTTGCCGCGCCTGCGTTGATCAAAAGCGGCCCGCTGGCGGAAGACGACGTGGCCTTGATTGCCAGGGGCCTGGGGGTGGACCGCAGCGACATCCTGCACCACGCCTGGTGCGACAACGGCCCCAACTGGCGCGGGGTGATGCTGCGCTCGGCTGAGCAGGTGCTGGCGCTCAAGCCCGACGCCAGCATCCTCGGCCAACTCGATGTGGGCGTGGTGGGACCGCGCGGAAAAGTGGGTGTCATCGGCAGCACGGACGCAGAAGGCATCGCCTTCGAGGTGCGCGCTTTTTTCCCCGGCAACAACGGCCTGGCCGAAGACCCCGTCACCGGCAGCCTGAATGCCGCGCTGGCGCAGTGGCTCATCGGCGCCGGGCTGGCCCCCACGCAGTATGTGGCCGCCCAAGGCTCCTGCCTGGGGCGCGCCGGGCGGGTGTACGTGCAGCAGGACGGGGACACCATCTGGGTAGGCGGCAGCTCGGTCACCTGCGTGTCGGGCGAGGTGCTGCTGTGACCACGGCCATCCCCCAGCACCCACCCTGCGTGGACCACCTGGTTGTGTTGGCTACGGACCTTGCCAGCGGCGTGGCGTGGTGCGAGCGCACGCTGGGCATCACCCCCACGGCGGGCGGTGAACACCCGCTGATGGGCACACACAACCGCATCATCAACGTCTCCAGCCCGGCGCATTCGCGCATCTATCTGGAGATCATTGCTATCAACACAGGAGCAACTCCCGCAATACCAGCGGGCGCAAGGCGCTGGTTCGACATGGACGATGCGGCTCTGCAGCAGCAGGTGGCAGCGCACGGCCCGCAGCTCATCCACTGGGTGGCCTCCGTGCCCGACGTGGCCGAGCGGTGTGCCGCGCTGGGGGCGCTCGACATCGAGCGCGGCGCCATCGTCACCGCCAGCCGGCCCACGCCAAACGGCCTGCTGCAATGGCAGATCACCGTGCGCGACGATGGCCTGCGCCTCATGGACGGCTGCCTGCCCACGCTCATCCAGTGGGGCGCGGTGCACCCATGCGACAGCCTGCCCGCCAGCGGTGTGCAACTGCAGCGGCTCACGCTGCAGCATCCGCAGGCCGCCACGCTGCAGGCCGCGTGCGAAGCGGTGGGGGTAGCAAACACCGTCGCCATCACACCCGGCAACACGCCCCGGCTCAGCGCACAGCTCAGCACGCCACAGGGCCCGGTCACCCTCTCGTCGTTCACCCTCCAGGAGTAACCACTATGCTTTTCTCTGTGCAGGAACTGCTGCTCTTCACACTCGCCGCCCTCGTGCTGGTGCTCACGCCGGGCCCCAACATGGTGTACTGCGTATCGCGCAGCCTCACCCAGGGGCCACGCGCCGGGCTCATCTCACTGACCGGGGTGGTGCTGGGTTTTGTCGTACACCTGCTGGCAGCTGCACTGGGGCTGACCGCGCTGCTGGCCGCCGTGCCACTGGCGTTTGACGCCATCCGCTACGCCGGTGCCGCCTACCTGCTGTGGATGGCCTGGCAGGCCGTCAAACCCGGCGGCGCTGCTCCCTTCGAGGCGCGCAACCTGCCGCACGACCGCCCGCGCACGCTGTTCCTCATGGGCTTCATGACCAACCTCCTGAACCCCAAGGTGGCCATGTTCTACCTGTCGTTCTTCCCGCAGTTCCTGCACCCCGAGCGCGGCCAGCTGCTGCAACAAAGCCTGACGCTGGGCGCGGTGCAGATCAGCACCAGTGCCGCCGTGAACGCGCTGCTGGTGCTGGGTGCCGCCCGCGTGGCGCTGTTCCTCAACCGCAATGCTGCATGGATGCGCGCCCAGCGCTATTTCATGGGCACCGTCCTGGGTCTGCTGGCCCTCAAACTGTTGACTGAAAAGAAAGCCGCCGCATGAACACCCGCCTCGACCCCACCGCCCTGCTGCCCACCCTGGCCGACATCGAAGCCGCTGCCGAGGTGGTGTACCGCGACTTCGCCGCCACGCCCCAGTACCGCTGGGGCCTGCTCAGCCAGCGCCTGGGCACCGACTGCTGGCTCAAGCACGAGAACCACACGCCCGTCGGCGCCTTCAAGATCCGCGGCGGGCTGACCTACTTTGACCAGCTCGCACAACGCGGCTCGCTGCCCATGGAAGTGATCAGCGCCACACGCGGCAACCACGGCCAAAGCATGGGCTGGGCCGCGCGCCGCCACGGCGTGGCCTGCACCATCGTCGTGCCACGCGGCAATTCGGTCGAGAAAAACGCTGCCATGCGCGCACTGGGCGTCACGCTCATCGAACATGGCGACGACTTTCAGGAAGCGCGCGAGCACGCAAAGCAGCTCGCCGCCCAGCGCGGCGCCCACATGGTGCCCAGCTTCCACCCCGACCTGCTGCGCGGCGTGAGCACCTACTGGTGGGAATTTCTGCGCGCCGTGCCGCAGCTCGATGTGGTGTATGTGCCCATCGGCCAGGGTTCGGGCGCGTGCTCGGCCATCGCGGCCAAGCTGGCGCTGCAGCACCCCGTGCGCGTGGTCGGCGTGGTCAGCAGCCACGCCACCACCTATGCCGATTCGCTGGCCGCCGGCCGCGTGATCGAGGCGCCCGTCACCACCCAGCTCGCCGACGGAATGGCCTGCCGCGTGGCCGACCCTGAAGCCCTGGCCGTGATGGCCCCGCACATCGACCACATCGTGCAAGTGAGCGACGCCGAAGTGGCCGCCGCCATGCGCGCCTTGTTCACCGACACGCACAACGTGGCCGAGGGTGCAGGCGCCGCGGCGCTGGCGGCAGCGCTGCAGGAACGCGACCAGCTCCAGGGCTTGCATGTGGGCCTGGCGTTGACAGGCGGCAACGTGGATGCGCCGATGTTTGCGCAGGTGCTGCAAGCGAGCTAACCAGAGCCAGAACCGGCCGGCCCCGGCCGCAAGGTGTTGGACAATGCCCGCACGGCAGCAGTCATGGCCTGCCGTGCCACAAAAAAACGAGGGAGTGTCCATGCCATCCAAACCACCATCGGTCTACCGCTGGGGCCTGCGCGCTGTCGTCGCCTTGCAGTGCCTGCTGATTTGCGCGTTTGTCTACCGTTACATGGCTGCACCCGCCCCCCAAGGGCCGCGCCTGCCCGCCGTTCAAGGGGCGACGCTGTGGTTGGAGAGCCACGGGGCTTTGCACCAGTTCGACACGCAAGGACAGCGGTTGCAGCGCATAGAGCTGTCGGCATTGCAACTGTCTCCCAACCCCACCAGCCTGCAGTTCACGCAAGCCCACATCTTCTGGGTACACGACGCGAGCCGCGTTCACCGCTGCGACCTGTCGCAAAAGCGGTGCATGGCGCTGGACTTGCCCGAGTTATCCGGCCGGTCAGATTACCGTTGGGTGCGCGTCAGCAGCGATGAGTCGGAGGTCGTGGTGTCCGATGCGTCGGGGCACCAGGTGCTGGTGTACCAACGCAACTCTGCCGATGGCAAATACCTTCTGCAGCGCACCTACGCCGACGGCATGCGTTTTCCCAACCAGACTCTGCAGACCCCAGACGGGATGTGGGTAGCCAACACCAACCAGCACCAGATCGTGCGACTGCTCAGTGGGCCTTCTGGCACACAACCGGCACGCAGCGAACACCCCATCACGCACCCTGACCTGCGGCCCACACGGCGGTTTCCGTTTGCCATGGCCCGCGACCCGCAGGAGCGCCTGTGGGTGCTCGTGGCAGACGGCGGCATGCGCAACGCTGACCTGCTGCGAATGAACCAGCAGGCGCAGCCCGAACGGGTGATTCCCATCGCGCAGCAGCAAGACCCGAACGCCATCGTATTTTTCGACCAACACCTGCTGCTGACCGACATGCGCAACTTTGTCGTGCAGCGGCTGGACTTGCAGGGTCAGGTGCTGGCGCCGTTCGGCGATGCGCCCTTTCGCGCCGAACTGGCGGCCGCCCATCAGCAATACAGGGCCCTCGGGCGCCTGCCCACGCTGTTGATTTCCAGCATCTGCGTCTTGATGCTGGCGGCCCTGTGGTTTGCCTGGAAGTCTGGCGAACTGGGCCAGCTGCGGGGCGCCGCGTGGCGAAAACCCGCGCCCCAGCCCAGCGCGACGGGTACCGCGCCTCCTCCCGTCGCCAGCGCAACTCCGCTCCCACCCGGACGCATCACCACCGTGAAGGCACTTCCCGGCAGCACCCGCACCACCCGGCACGCGGTGGTGGTCGGGGGTGTCTTGATGTGCGCTGTCATGGCCACGATCTCCTATGAGTTGTGGCCCTACGCCACGCAGTTTCCATGGATGTCCGGCAAGCCCAGCATTCTCTTCAGCGCGGCATTGCTGCTCCCCTTGGTCGCGTTGCCTCCCCTCCTGATGGCCCAGGGCTGGAGACAGCTCAAGGCACTGGAGTCGATCCGCATCGGCACCGATGGGGTGCGTATCCAGGCACAAGTGGGCAAGCGGCGCTATCAGGCGCTGGCGGACCAGGTCACTTGCACGCGCCAGCACCTGCTCATCGGCACAGCCATGGTGCCCTTGCGGCACCGTGGCTCCGCGTTGTTTGACGAAGGCGGTCTGCGCCAGAACATCATCGACCGGCTCCCTCAGATGACCATGCACGACAGCATCTGGCACAACGGACTGATCACCCACTACTGGCGGCACGGCGGCTGGCGCGGGCGCTGCACGGTGGTCGGCATGGCTGTCCTGCTGGGCCTGACCCTCTGGGTTCCATTCGCGTTGCGTTGAGCCACGGAGCGCTGGTGCAGCGCAACATAAAATACTATTGATTTGATAGCACACGTCGCCCTAGCGACAAGCGGTAGCCACGCTCTTGAGCACAATCCGCCGCATGGGAACCCTCTACCTCGTGCGCCACGGCCAGGCCTCGTTTGGCGCAGATGACTATGACGTGCTCAGCGCGCGCGGGCGCGAACAGGCCGTGCGCCTGGGCGAATACTGGCGAGCGCGGGGGATGGCGTTCGACGCCGTCATCACCGGCACGCTGCGCCGCCACACGCAAACGCTGGAAGGCATTGCCGAAGGCTTGCAGGCCATGCCCCAAGTGCTTCAATTGCCGGGCCTCAACGAATACGACAGCCACGCACTCATCGCGGCCATCCACCCCCAGCCGCTGGGCAAAGCCGATACGCCCGAGTTGTACCGCGCGCACTTTCGCATCCTGTGCGACGCGCTGGCGCAGTGGATGGCGGGCGTCATCAGCCCGCAGGGCATGCCGACGTGGAACGAATTTTCAGCCGGCGTGCGCGCTGCGCTTGACCATGTGCGCCACCACCACGCGGGCCACAACGTGCTGCTGGTAAGCAGTGGCGGCCCCATTTCCACGGCCGTGGGCGAGGTGCTGGGCACCGCACCCGAGGTGACCATTGCGCTGAACATGCGCATCCGCAACAGCGCGGTGACGGAGTTCTCGATCTCGCCAAAGCGGTTGATGCTGCAGACGTTCAACACGCTGCCACACCTGAACGAGCTGGAGCATGCGGGATGGGTGACGCATGCTTGACGCCTGAGGTCGGGATTTTGGGTATTTTTGGTTTCTAGCGCCTATTGGACAAGCGCCAAAAGCTATGCAATTTATAGCAAACTGACATTCCTGGCCCCCACTGCGCCCGGCAGCAGCACCGCGACTCCAGGCCGCTCCCACACCGGAATCCGTGTTGGGGAACCTTACCGCCCCTCTACAAATCCAGCGCCAGAAACCGGGTTCCCGGCACCGGGTTGAAGCTCACGGGCTCAGCGGTGACAAAGCCCAAGGATTCATAGAGCCTTTGGGCCGCGACAAATTCGGGAAGCACGTCCAGGCACATGCGCCGGTAGCCGGCCTCCCTCGCGACGCGCAGCATCTCCTCGACCAGCTTCCGCCCCAGATCCATCCCCCGGGCCACAGGCCGCACATACACGCGCTTCAACTCGCAGGTGCCGTCCTCCACACGGCGCAGGGCCGCACAGCCCACCACACGGCCCTCGACGACGGCCAGCAGAACACCGCCATCGGGCTCCGCGTACTTGCCGGGCAGCTCCGCGAACTCCTGCTCATAGTCCTGAAAATCGAGATTGGCGGTCGGACTCTGGACGTACTCGCGAAAGATCGCGGTGACTGCGGGGAGATCGTCGGGGAAGATGGCGCGCCGGATCGTGGTCATGCGGGGACGGACGGGAGGGGTTGCGCAAATGCGCTCATTCGGTCTCGGGGCGCACAGTCTGCAGCGGCAGGTGCACCAGCTCCTGCAGCAGCGCCACCAATTGCCCTGCCGCAGCGTCCACCACCGCCTGCCCTTTATCGGCCGTGGCTCCAGCCGCATTGCCCACCGCACCGGCCGGGTGGTAGTCCTGCATCTGCCAGCCCAGCTTGGCACTTTTGCCGTTGCCCAGAATGGCGTAGCGCTCCGACCGGTCTTGCGACGTGGAGCGGAAATCCCGCGCATGCTCCATGTGCACCGTGCCGGGTGCCAAGTGCAGCATCATCGAGGTCTCGATCTCGCCCGCGTGGATGCCAAAGCGGTGCTCCTGGGCGCTGAACTGGCCTGCCACCGCCTCGGGCAGCGGCAGGCTGAACCAGCTGGCGCTGTAGACGATCAGGTCGCAGCGCGTGCGCAGCTCGCGCGCCACGATGTCCATCACGCTCACCTGGCCACCGTGCCCGTTGAACAGCAGCAGCTTCTTGACGCCTGCACGGGCCACACATTCCCCGATCTCGGTCCACAGTGCAATCACCGTGGCGGGCGAGAGGGTGAGCGTGCCCGGAAAGCGGATGTGCTCCGGGCTCAGGCCCACGTTCTGTGACGGTAAAAACAGCACGGGCAGGTCGGCGGGCAGTTGCGGCAATGCAGCGTCGATCACGCCCTGCAGTAGCGTGGCGTCCACCGACAGCGGCAGGTGCGGGCCATGCTGCTCGACGGCGGCCAGGGGCAACACCGCTACGACCTGATCGGCCTGGCCGCTGTGCTGCAGCGCGGCAAAGTCGCGGGTGGACAGGTCGGCCCAAAAGTGCGAGGGCAAGGAGAGTGGTGCAGATTGGGGCGCGGCGGCAGCGGTCATGCCGCGATGTTAGGGCCTGTTCCGGGCCGCGTCACTTCAGCGCCATCTTGCCCAGCCACACCAGCAGGTGTGCCACGCCCATCACCAGCAGAGCGGTGGATGCCAACCCACTGGCCCAGCTGCCCAGGCCACGGCGGCGCTGCCAGGCGCGTACCACCAGAGCCACCACCCAGCCCACCGCTGCCAGCCCGGCCCACAGCATCCACAACAGCCCCACGCCCAGGCAGCCAAAGCTCTCGCAGTACAGCGAGAAGGTGTAGTAGGACAGGCCCCCCAATGCCACGCACAGCCCCAGCAACAGCACGTCCAGCGTGCGCGAGACCCACACCGCCCTGCGCGAAAGCGGGGCCGAAGAAGACGACTGTGGCGATGAGGGCAAGGGCGTGTTCATGAAAAACCGAAGGTGAAGCGGCGCGGGATGATGCGTTGCAGAAACCCCTGCAGCCCAGCATAGCGCCCGCCTCACCGCCGCGCGCCGCCGCCCATCCCGCTACCATCACCGCATGACCCAAGACCTCTTCCGCCAAGACGCCTACCTGCGCGAATGCAGCGCCCACATCACCGCCGTCACCGATACCGGCATCGTGCTGGACCAGACCGTGTTCTACCCCCTGGGCGGCGGCCAGGCCGGTGACAGCGGCGTGCTGGTGCTGGCCGACGGCACAGAGATCGCCATCACCGACACCCGCAAGGGCAAGGACGCCGAAGGCAACCCCACCAGCGACATCGTGCACATCCCCGCCCCCGGGCAGGAAGACCGCGTGGCGCAGCTGGCCCAACAGGGACCAGGCACCGCCGTCACGGCCCGCATCGACTGGGAGCGCCGCCACCGCATGATGCGGCTGCACACCACCAGCCACCTGCTGTGCCATGTGGTGCCGCAGCTGGTCAACGGCTGCTCCATCACGCCCGACTATGCGCGGCTGGACTTTGCGATGACCGACCCGCTGGACAAGGAGCAGCTCACCGCCGCCATCGCCACCCTGGTGGCCGCTGCGCACCCGCTCACCGTGGCATCGATCAGCGACGAAGAACTGGACGCCAACCCCGCGCTGGTCAAAAGCATGAGCGTGCAGCCCCCGCGCGGCACCGGGCGCATCCGCACCATCCGCATCGGTGGCGAAGACAACGCGCCGCTGATCGACCTGCAGCCCTGCGGCGGCACGCATGTGGCCAACACGTCGGAGATCGGCGCCATCGTGGTGACCAAGATTGAAAAGAAAAGCGCCACCACCCGAAGGGTGGTGCTGGGCTTTGCCCAGTGAGCGAAGCGAAGAGCGCTTTTCTTTGGGACGGAATCATTTGCACGCAGTGCAAGTGAGGCCGCGCCAAAAGTCCCAGCCATAAACCCACCACCCGCAGGGTGGTGCTGGGTTTTGCCCAGTGAGCGCAGCGACGAGCACGCTCCTCAAATGTCAACAATCTTGAGCCGCCGCAGCCCCCGGTTGCAATGGCTTACCCCGCCAGACCCACAACGGGGACAATAGCGGCCCGCGCGCGCGGCCTTTTTTGGACTTCTTGCACCCGGCTTCCTGGGGCTGCGGCGCTCACTTTTGCCTGCCGCCATGCCGATCTCCCTGCGCTCCGTCTCGTTTGCCTCCCTGCGCCAGCACCGCTGGTTCCGCCCTGTCGTCCGCGCGCTGGCGGGTTTGATCGTCCTGTGGCTGGTCACCTGGCTGGCCATTCCGCCGCTGGTCAAGGGGCCGCTGGAGCGCATTGCGTCCGAACAACTGGGCCGCACCGTCACCGTGGGGGGCATCGACTTTGAGCCCTGGAGCCTGGAATTCGCGCTGCGCGACGTGGCCGTGGCAGGTGCCAACGGCGCGCCCCCACAGCTGACCATTGGCCGCGTCTATGCCGATGGCGAGTTGCAGTCGCTGCTGCGCCTGGCGCCCGTGGTGGACGCCTTCACCATCGAAAACCCGGTGCTGCGCATCACCCACCTGGGCGACGGCCGCTATGACGTGGACGACATCATCGCCAAGGTCACCGCGCCCACCACCGAACCCGAGCCCGACAAAGGCCCCGCACGGGTGGCGCTGTACAACCTGGCACTGACGGGTGGCAGCATCGACTTCTCGGACACCGCCGTGGATAAAACCCACGAGGTGCGCGATCTGGCCCTCAAGGTGCCTTTCATCAGCACCTTGCCGTCGCAACGCGAGGTGAAGGTCGAGCCCCACCTGGCGTTCACGCTCAATGGCAGCCGGTTTGACTCGTCCGCCCAGGGCACGCCGTTTGCGCAGACCGGCCAGGCTGACGCGCAGATTCGGCTGGACGGGCTGGACCTCGCACCCTACCTGGGCTATTTGCCAGCCAACCTGCCCGTCAAGGTGCTGGGCGCCACGCTGGATGCGGATGTGAAGGTGGCCTTTGAGCAGCACCCGCGCATGGCCGTGAAGCTGACCGGCACCGTGCAAGCCAGCGGCGTACGCATCGCAGACCGCCAGGGCGCCGACCTTCTGAGCTACGAGCGCCTGAAAGTCGACATGGCCGATGTGCGCCCGCTGGACCAGGTGGTGCGACTGCAGCATGTGGAGCTGACCGCGCCCGTGGTCACCGCCACGCGCGATGCAGCAGGCCAGATCAACCTGGCGCAACTGGCACCGCCTGCACCGCCGCCATCGGCGGTCAAGGGCAAGACCCACGCACCTGCGGCACCTGCATCTGCTGAACCGGCGTCTTCGCCACTGACCAGCGCCAGCGCAGCATCGGCCTCTGCCTCGCCCGCTTCCTCCAGCAAAGCCAAGGCCAAGGCCGCACCCGCCTGGGTCGTGGAAGTCGCCACCGCCGCAGTGCGCGGCGGCACCCTGCGCTGGGCCGACCAGACCACGCGCCCCGCAGCGGCCCTGCAGGCCACAGAGGTCACGCTGGATGCGGCCGACGTCGCCGTCCCCTTCGCCAAACCCTTTACCTTCAAGGGCGGGCTCAATCTGCAGGGCAGCACACTCAGCTTCACCGGCGAAGCCACGGACCAGAAGGCCCAGGTCAACGCCACCCTGAACGCCCTGGCCCTGCAACTGGCCGCGCCCTACCTGGCCCAGACGCTGGAGCCCACGGTGTCCGGCCAGCTCACGGGCGATGTGGGCGTGGTGTGGCAAGCGCCCACACCGCAAGCCGCACAGGCCGGTGCCACCGGCGTCACCCTCAAGGCAGGCCCCCTGGCGCTGGAGCAACTGGCCGTCAAGCAGGGCAAGACCACCCTGGCCAGCCTGGGCAAGCTCGACATTGCCGGGGCCGAAGTGCCCCTGGACGCACGCGCCGCCACGCTGGAGCGCCTGGCCATCAGCCAGCCGCAACTGGCGGTGGAACGGGGCGCGGACGGGCGCTGGATGTTCGAGCGCTGGCTCAAGGCAGCGCCCTCCGTGCAAGGCAGCGCAACGACCGACCCAGCCCCCGCCAGCGACGCCGCGCCCTGGAAGCTGCGCGTGGCCGATTTCTCGGTGCAAGGCGGCACCGTCTCGCTGGCCGACAACGCCCAGCCGCGCCCCGTGGCGCTGGACGTGACGGCCCTGGGCATCACCGCCCGCAACCTGGCCAGCGACGGCAGCAAGCCCGAAGCTTTCACGCTCACCGCCCGCGCCGCCGCACCGGGCAAGGGCAGCAAGGCCGCGCCGGGCAAGCTCGACTACCAGGGCACGCTGGCCCTGCAGCCGCTGACCACCCAGGGCAAGCTCGACGCCACCCGCCTGCCGCTGCACGCACTGGACGGCTACCTGGCCAGCCAGCTGTCGGTAGAACTGCTGCGCGCCGATGTGGGCTACCGGGGCCAGGTGGCCCTGGCGCAGACCGACAAAGGAGTCAGCCTGCGTCTGAGCGGTGATGCCGTGGTGGAAGACCTGCAGGCCAACAGCACCGCCGCCTTCACCCCCAAGACCGAGGCCCAGGTGGGTGAGGAACTGCTGGCCTGGAAGAGCCTGAACCTGCGCGGCCTGGCCGTGGCCACCGCCCCCGGCACCGCGCCGCGCGTGGAGGTCAAGGAGACCAGCCTGGTGGACTTTTTTGCCCGGGTCACCATCAACGAGGCCGGCCGCATCAACCTGAGCGACATTGCCAAGACCCCGGCCGAGGCACGGGCGGCCAATGCGGCCAGCGCCGCTGCCAGCACGGCCGCCCCCACGGCATTGGCCCTCGCCACAGCCACAGCCGCATCGGCAGCGCCCACAGCCCCTGCCCAGGCTGCGGTGGCCCAGGCCGACCCGCTGGCCCCAGTGGTGGTCTTTGGCCCCGTGAGCCTGGTCAACGGCAAGGTGCTGTTCTCGGACTTCTTCATCAAGCCCAACTACTCGGCCGACCTGTCGGAGCTGACTGGCAAGCTCAGCGCGTTCTCGTCCGAAGCCTCGGGTGGCGAGCCCATGCTCGCCGACCTGGAGCTGCGCGGCCGCGCCGAGGGCTCGGCGTCGCTCGAAGTGACCGGCAAGCTCAACCCGCTGGCCAAACCGCTGGCCCTCGACATCGTGGGCAAGGTGCGCGACCTGGAGCTGCCCCCGCTCACGCCCTATTCCGTCAAATACGCGGGCCATGGCATCGAGCGCGGCAAGCTCAGCGTGGACGTGAACTACAAGGTGCTGCCCAACGGCCAGCTCACCGCCAGCAACCGGCTGGTGCTCAACCAGCTGACCTTTGGCGAGCCCGTGGAGGGCGCGCCCAACAGCCTGCCTGTGAAGCTGGCCGTGGCCCTGCTGGCCGACCGCCAGGGCGTGATCGACCTGGACCTGCCCATCAGCGGCTCGCTCAACGACCCGCAGTTCCGCATTGGCCCGGTGATCTTCAAGATCATCGTCAACCTCATCGGCAAGGCGCTGACCTCGCCCTTCAGCCTGCTGGCCAGCGCCTTCGGCGGTGGCGACGAGATGAGCCACGTGCCCTTTGCCCCCGGCAGCGCCACGCTCACGCCCGAGGCGCAGCAGAACCTGGACAAGGTAGCCAAGGTCCTGGCCGACCGCCCCGCGCTCAAGATCACTGTGACCGGCACGGCCAGCCTGCCAGACGAGCGCGAAGGCCTGCGGCGCGAGAGCCTGCAGCAGCGGGTGCTGGCCGAAAAACGCCGTGCCAACCCGGGCGATACCGCCCCCGTATCAGCCGCCGAATACCCCGCCCTGCTCAAGGAGGTGTACCGCCGCGCCGACATCCCCAAACCGCGCAACCTGGTCGGCCTGGCCAAGGAGCTCACCGTGCCCGAGATGGAAGCCCTGCTGCTGGCCAACCAGCCCGCCACCGAGGCCATGGCCGCCGAACTGGCCACGCAGCGCGGCCAGGCGATCCGCGCGTACCTGGTGGCACAAAAGCTGCCCGTGGAGCGACTGTTTGTGGCGGCGCCTAAAACGGGCAAACAAGCCGAAAAGTGGACACCCCGTGCGGATTTGAGCCTGGCGACACAATAGGCGGCTGGCTGGCGGAAGGTTCCGGGGAATCCCCCCCGCCAGTCTGATCGCCCCGCAGGCAGCTCGCTGGGCGCCGGAACCAAACCCGTCAGCCCCGCTCCCACACTGCACCATGTCCTACCGCCTGTTCCACCGCCTTGCAGTTACTCTTCTTTTGATAGCTGCTAGCGCTTACTGGACAAGCGCTAGCGCGCAATTTAGCTCAAAAACCAGCGGACAGGGCACCAGCGTGGTCACCACGCCTTATGTGCGCGCCGAGTTGCTGGCCCATGCGCCCCAGGGCGTGGCGCCCGGCCAGCCGCTGTGGCTGGGCCTCTCGATCACCCACCAGCCCGAGTGGCACACCTACTGGAAGAACCCTGGCGATTCTGGCCTGCCCACCGACCTGGCCTGGACGCTGCCAGCCGGTCTGGACGCGGGCGAGATCGCCTGGCCCCTGCCCAAGAAGATCCCCATCGGCACGCTGGCCAACTATGGCTACGAAGGCACGGTGCTGCTGCCCGTGCCCGTCACCGTGGCCAGCAGTTTTGCCCCGAGCCCGTTGGCCAAGGACGCGACGATCAATCTGCGCGCCTCCTGGCTGGTGTGCCGCAAGGAGTGCATTCCCGAAGAAGGCGAATTCACGCTGCAGTTGCCCATCCAGAGCACCACGGCGCTCAACGGCGCCGCCTTTGAGGCGGCCGCCAAGGCCCTGCCCCAACCCGTGCTGGCAGGCACCAACGGCATCGTGCCGGACAGCCAGGCGCAGATTGCCGACGGCAACCTGCTGAACGTCAGCGTGCAGGGCCTGCCCGTGGCGCTGCGTGGCAAGACACTGGACCTGTTCCCCGAAACCGCCGAAGTCATCGACAACGCCGCGCAGTGGAAGCAGGCCTGGAACGGCAGCGTGTGGACCGCGCAGATTCCCCTGTCTGCCCAGCGCAGCGCCAGCCCCAGCCTGATGCCCGTGGTGCTGGCCGAGCAGTCGCCCGCACATGCCACTGGCCCCGACACGCGCACCGGCTACCGCGCAGAGCTGAAGGTGCTGGGCACCTGGCCGCAGGTGGCGTCGGTTGCCAGCGTGTCGCCCGCGCTGGAGGCCGCGCTCAAGGCCAATGCTGCGCAGGCAAGCGGCGCTGCCGCGCCAGCCATGGGCTCCGGCGCCTCGTCCCTCACCCTCACGGCCGCGCTGCTGGGCGCCTTGCTTGGCGGGCTCATCCTCAACCTCATGCCCTGCGTGTTCCCGGTGCTGGCGATCAAGGTGGTGGGCTTTACCCAGCATGCGCAAGACCGGCGCGCGCACCGCGTGAGCGGCATCGCCTACACAGCGGGTGTGGTGCTGTCGTTCATCGCCCTGGGCGCCCTCATGCTGGGCCTGCGCGCAGCAGGCGAGGCGGTGGGCTGGGGCTTTCAGCTGCAGTCGCCCGCCGTGGTGGCATCGCTGGCGGCGCTGTTCACGCTGATCGCGCTGAACCTGGCGGGCGTGTTCGAGTTCGGGCATTTTCTGCCGTCCTCGGTGGCCAGCCTGCAGGCCCGCCACCCTGTGGCCGACAGCTTCCTCACCGGTGTGCTCGCCGTGGCCGTGGCATCGCCCTGCACTGCGCCGTTCATGGGCGCATCCCTGGGCCTGACCGCCACGCTGCCCGCGCCCCAGGCGCTGGCCGTGTTTGCGGCGCTGGGGCTGGGGCTGGCGCTGCCGTACCTGGCAGCCAGCTTTGTGCCCGCCGTGGCGCGCGCCCTGCCACGCCCCGGCGCGTGGATGGACACCTTCCGCAAGCTCATGGCCTTCCCCATGCTGGCCACTGTCGTCTGGCTGGTGTGGGTGCTGGGCCAGCAAAGTGGTATCGACGGCGCGGGTGCGCTGCTGATCCTGCTGGTGGGCCTCTCGCTGGTGGTGTGGGCGCTGTCGCTGGCCGGACGCGCGCGCATGTGGATGGCCACGGTGTCGCTGGCGACGATGGCGCTGCTGGTGTGGGCCTTTGTGCCCCACATCACCCACGTGCCCACCGCGCAGGGCGCCACACAGGCGTCCTCTGCGAGCGGCTGGCAACCCTGGGCACCCGGCGCGGCCGAGCAGATCGTGGCCACGGGCCGCCCGGTGTTTGTGGACTTCACCGCTGCCTGGTGCGTGACCTGCCAGTACAACAAGAAGACCACGCTGGCCGACGCCGATGTACTGGCCGATCTGCAAACCAAGAACGTCGCCCTGCTGCGTGCTGACTGGACGCGCCGCGACCCCGCCATTACTGCGGCGCTGACCCAGCTTGGACGCAGCGGCGTGCCGGTGTACGTGTTCTACCGCCCCGGCAAGCCGCCGGTGGTGCTGACCGAGGTGCTCAGCGTGGACGAGGTGCGCGCCACCATCGCCCAGCTGTAGCCCTCCCTGCTTTCGACCACCCGCCAACCCTTCAGGAGACCCCGCCATGAAGCTGCTTCGCCGTACGTTGATCGCCACCGCTGCCCTGGTTGCACTGGGCGCCCAGGCCGCCGCCACCGTGGGCCAGCCCGCGCCCGACTTCACGCTCAAGGACACGTCGGGCAAAACCGTGCGCCTGTCGGACTTCAAGGGCAAACACGTGGTGCTGGAATGGACCAACCCCGGCTGCCCCTTCGTGCGCAAACACTACGACAGCGGCAACATGCCCGCCACGCAGAAGGACGCCACCGGCAAAGGTGTGGTGTGGCTGTCCATCAACTCCACCGAAAAAGCCAGCAGCGACTACCTGGAGCCCGCCAAGCTGATGGCCTGGAAGCAGGAGCGCAAGTCCGCCCCCACCGCCGTGCTGATGGACGAGGAAGGCACCGTGGGCAAGAGCTACGGCGCCCGCACAACGCCACACCTGTACATCGTCAATCCGCAGGGCCTGCTGGTATATGCAGGCGGCATCGACAGCATTCCGTCGGCCCGCCCGGCCGACATCGAGAAGGCCACCAACTATGTGAAGGTGGGGCTGGCCGAGGCGCTGGCGGGCAAGCCGATTTCGACGGCAACGACGGCGCCGTATGGGTGCAGCATCAAGTACAAGTCCTGAGCCAGGAATTGCGCTGCCGCCCACACTACATGCAGTGTGCGGCGACCCTGTTGTGCATTGGCAGGCACCACTAAGATGCAGGCATGCACTGCGAACAATGCCGCCGCCCGCTCCAGCACTCCCAAGAGATCTGCCAAGCCTGCAACCAGGAACTGTCGTACCCCGCCAGCAGCAACTCCAACAAGGCCCTGGGCGTTGGTCGGCACCATTGCCCCGCATGCAACGGATTCTTCGATCATTGGACCACCACCCTATTGCCCCGCAACGCCCGCTGGTACACGCCCCAGGGGCAGGCGATCACCTGTCCCCTGTGCGAAGAGGTCTTGCAGTGGAAGCGGGATGCAGAACCCGAACAACTCCCTGCTGGTTTTCAGGGCATCGCCTTCGGCCTGATGTGGGGCATCGCCTACACCATCCATCCCCACGTCCGACTGTGGGCTACGGAACAATTGGGCAAATGGTCCCTGCTCCTGATCCCACTGCTGCTGATCGTTATGTTTTTCGTCGCCGTGCGGCCATCAGTTCAAGGGGTGGGGGTCGGCCCCGGTCGCTTCATACTGGCACAGGTCCAACCAAACAGAAAAGCCAAAATTTGGGCCGGCCTGCTCAGCGGCACAGCTGTCTTTGTCGGCCACTGGGCTGTCCCGCAAGACACTTGGCTGTCCCTGTGGTGTGCGTGGTTCGGGCTGGGCGCTTCGGGCTGCGTAGCTGCAGTTCTGTGGCGGCACTTTGCAGAGCGGCGTAAACACTTGCAGCCCCAAGTCATTCAACCCAGCTCCCTGTCCGCCTCTTGTAGCCCTTCGCCCCGATACTCGTCGCATCAGCAACCGACATCGCGCTCTGGACCAGTGTGACAGCAACGCAGCAGTTTAGGCCTAGCCAGGCCTCAGCGGTATCCCCAAGCACGTCTCCATTGGCCGCGCAAGCCCGCCCTTGATCGCAATGACGGGGTTCTGGGCGTGGATGAAGCGCGCCCCATATTTGCCCGGTTGTAGAAACGGGTCACGTTCCTTCAATAGGCGCCACCAGTGGCAACAGGATCAGTGATACCTAGCAGGGGCTTCGCACCCACCCGTCCCCGGAGAACGGCATGGCCTTACGGCAGCACAAATCTGCAAGCTAAAAAGAACTTCAGCGCGCCACGCAGTTCACCCGCAGAGCGCGCGGCGTGTGCATGTACATGGTGTTGCCCTTGCCACGGATGTACGTTCCGCCATCACCGTATCCAAAACCCGACGCCACGCGCTCAGGCTGCAGCGGCACGGTGCGGCCGTTCATCTCCAGCAGCGCGGGGCCGTCGGGCTGAGCGGGCCAGTGCACCACCAGCATGGGGCCACGGTCACAGGCGTAGGTCGTGACGCGCTGGACCTTGGGCACATCAGGGGCGCGGGGCGGTGTGCAGGCGCTCAGGGCAAGGGTGGACAAGACAACAGCCGTGGCGACAAGGCCAGTGGTGCGGCGGGCGCGTGGTGGGTTCTGCACGGGATCTCCTCGGATTCTGGGTCGGTGCCACCGTGTTGATGGCAGTGTGGGTGGACAACGCGGGGGTCTGGCGCCGCAGCGGTTCGCCCCCATACACTGCCATGTATGAAACGCACGCCCGACACCATCAGCACCCTGCGCGATATTCTGACGCACTGCCGCACCCTTGCGGTGGTGGGACTGTCGCCCCAATGGCACAGACCCAGCTATTTCGCGGCCAAGTACATGCAGGCACATGGCTACCGCATCGTGCCGGTGAATCCGCTCGTCGCGCGCGAGGGCGGGCAGATCCTGGGCGAAACCGCCTACGCCAGCGTGACCGAAGCCGCTGCCGCGCTGGCGGCGCAGGGGCAGAAGATCGACATGGTGGACTGCTTTCGCAAAAGTGAGGACATCCCGCCGCTGGCCGATGAAGCCATCGCCATCGGCGCAAAGTGCCTGTGGCTGCAACTGGGGGTGTTCAACGAGGCGGCCAGGCAACGCGCCGAGGCCGCCGGGATGCAGGTGATCGAAAACCGCTGCGTGAAGATCGAGCACGCGCGGCTGTTTGGCGGCCTGGGCTGGATGGGCGTGAACACACGGGTCATCAGCGCCAAGCGCCTGCGGCAGCTGCCTTACTAGCCAATTCGCAGCCAAACTCAAAGCTATCAAATTCATAGCTATTAGCGCTTATCCATAAAGCGCTAGCAGCCAATTTCCTCAAAATCCCATGTCCTCAGCCCCCTCCAATGGCGCCGACCGCGAGTTCGGCTTTGGCACCCGCGCCATCCACGCCGGCGCCCAGCCCGACCCCGTGACTGGCGCACGCGCCACGCCCATCCTCCAGACGACGAGCTTTGTGTTCGACAACGCCGAGCACGCCAGCAGCCTGTTCAACCTGCAGACCTTTGGCAACGTCTACAGCCGCATCAGCAACCCCACGGTGGCGGTGTTCGAGGAGCGCATTGCGAGCCTCGAAAACGGCCGTGCCGCACTAGCCTGTGCCAGCGGCATGGCCGCGCAGATGGCGGCGCTGCTGGCCATCCTGAAGACCGGGGACCACATCGTGGCGGCCAGCACGCTGTATGGCGGCACGGTGGGGCAGCTGGGCGTGGGCTTCGCGCGCTTAGGGATAGAGACCACCTTTGTGGACCCGGCCGACCCCGAGAACTTTGCCCGTGCCATGCGCCCCAACACCCGCGCCGTGTATGGCGAAACCATTGGCAACCCACTCGTCAACGTGCTCGACATCGCCGCCGTGGCCGAGGTGGCGCATGCGCACGGCGTGCCGCTCGTCATCGACAACACGGTGGCCAGCCCCTACCTGTGCAACCCCTTGCAGCTCGGCGCCGACATCGTGGTGCACAGCGCCACCAAGTACATCGGCGGCCACGGCACCACCATGGGCGGCGTGGTGGTGGAGGGTGGCAAGTTTCCGTGGGACAACGGCAAGTTCCCCGAGATGGTGGAGCCCAGCCGCGCCTACCACGGCGTGAAGTTCTACGAGACCTTTGGCGACTTTGGCTACACGATGAAGGCGCGCATGGAGGTCAACCGCACCTTCGGCGGCGTGCTCTCGCCCATGAACGCGTGGCAGCTGCTGCAGGGCGCCGAAACCCTGCACCTGCGCATGCGCGAGCACTGCCGCAATGCGTTGGCGGTGGCGAAGTTTCTGCAAAGCCATCCGCAGGTGGCGTGGGTCAACTACCCGGGTCTGGCGGATTCGCCGTACTACGATCTGGCGCAAAAGCAGTTTCGTGCTGTGGACGGGGCGCCGGGCGCCTCGGGCATCCTCACGTTTGGCGTGAAGGGAGGCGCTGCGGCGGGCGAGAAGTTCATCGACGCCTGCGAGTTCCTGAGCCACCTCGCCAACATCGGCGACGCCAAGACGCTGGTGATCCACCCTGCGTCAACCACGCACCGCCAACTGAGCGAAGAAGAGCTGGCCCGCGCTGGCGTGAGCGCGGACATGGTTCGGCTGTCGGTGGGGATTGAAGACCTGGACGACATCCTGTGGGACGTTGACCAGGCACTGGCGCGCTCTCAAGGAGCCTAGATCCAGCGCCGCACATCCCGGCAGTAGTCCGCGTACTGGCGTCCAAAACGGGCCGCCAGCTTGCGCTCTTCGAGCGGGATGTACCAGCACTGCGCGAGCACAAAAAACTGCAACACCAGCAACCACGGCGACAAAGTGCCCAGCGCCAGCGCCACACCCGCGAGGGCCAGCAGCATGCCCAGGTACATGGGGTTGCGCGTGTGTGCAAACAGGCCTGCTGTGGTGAGCGTGCCGGGCTCGCCAAAGGTGTTGATGTTGGTGCCGATGCGCCTGAACAGGCGAGCATGCCACTGGGCCACGACCAGGCCCGCCAGCACCAGCACACCCCCCGCCCACCAGGCCAGCACACGCCCATCAGCGGGCAGCACGGCCACGGGCCAGATGCGCTGCAAAATCACCATCGCACCGACCGACGCAAACCAGACCACAGGGGGCAGCAGCAAACGTTGCATTCCGACCTCTCCTTGCACAATCAAGACATGGCCCGCAGTCTGCCGATGGCGTGCTGTGCTGGCGATAACCTGGGTTAACGGAGTCCTCTTTTGCCGACCTTTTCTCATTCCACCCACACGGTGCTGGAGCAACTGGCACAGGCCCCGCTGCCCGAGTGGGAGGCTCTGGACCGCGCCACCACGGTGCGGCAGCTGCGGCCGGGCGAGGTGCTGTTCCACGCGGGCGAGGCGCAGCCCCGGGTCTTTGTGGTGAACCAAGGGCTCATCAAGATGGTGTACGAGACGGCCGTAGGTGACGCCTGGGTCAAGGGGTTTGTGCCGGCTGGCATGTGTTTTGCCAGCCTCACGGCACTGCAGCCGGGCGGCGTTACCAGCTACACCGCCCTGGCGGAAGGCGGGCCCTGCACGGTGGAGCAGATCGACCATGCCGCGCTGGAAGCGCTGGCCGCGCGCCACATGGGGTGGCAGCGCGCGCTGAGCAATGCCTACCGCCTGTACGGCCAGCGCAAGGAGCAGCGCGAGATGGAGTTGCTCACGCTGTCGCCCGAAGAGCGCTACCGGCGCTTTCTGCAGCAGCACCCGCAGATCGCCGCCCAGGTGCGCCAGCGCGACATTGCCAGCTATGTGCGCGTGACGCCGGTGGCGCTCAGCCGCATCAAGGCGCGCATATTGCGCGGCGGCTGACGGCGGCTCAGGGTTTGGTGCCCTGCGCGGCGCCCAGGCGCTGCGACAGGCTGCGCGCGGTGTCGCGCAGATGGCCTGCGGCAGCACTGCCCGGCCCCGTCTGCAGCGTGGCGCTGGGCCCTATCACCGCCAGGCACAACACCAGCTGCCCAAACCCGTCAAACACCGGCGTTGCCAGCGCGCTGATGCCGGGCAGGAGCTGGTCGGTCACCTCGCTGATCTGGTGCTGGCGCACCGCCTCCAGTTCGGCCGCAAACGCGGGTTCATCCAGGGCCCCCGCAAACCCTTCGGCCGCCAGCGCAGCCGCAGCGCGCTCGCGCGGGCCGAAGGCTGCAAACACCTTGCCCGTGGCCGTGTGCCGCACCGAGGCCGTGGTGCCGTGGCGCATGGCCACATACACGGCGGTGGGGCCCTCCTCCACACGAATGATGGTGGGGCCACTGTCGCCCCAGACCGAGGCCGACACGGTGTAGCCGATGCGCTGGGCCAGCGCGGGCAACTCGGCAATGGCCAGGCGCACCGGGTCCACCTGCTGCAGGCTGATCAGGCCCAGCTGCATGGCCAAGGGGCCCAGGCCGTAGTGGCCGCTCACGGCGTCCTGCTCGATCAGGCCCAGCTTGCCGAAGCTCACCAGGTAGGGGTGGGCCTTGGCGGCCGTCATGTCCGCCGCGCGGGCCAGGTCCTTGAGCGCCATGCGCCGGCCGGTGCGCGCCAGCACCTTCAGCAGCTGGCCGCCCACCTCCACGCTCTGAATGCCGCGCGGGCTGCGAGGCGTGTCTTCG
>NZ_JAMXAX010000004.1 GCF_023913775.1 Acidovorax facilis | reverse complement strand
CGAGCAGCTTGGTCAGCTGCTTGAGCAGGCCGTTCTCGCCAATCAGGTCTTCAGGCTTCTTGTAGTCGGCCAGCAGGCTGGCCAGCAGTTTTTGCGGTACTTCGTGCTTCTTGGTTGTCATTGTGTTTGCGGACAAGCAGGCTCTCGCCTGCGGTGGATTGTCCGTTTACACAAAATTCTGCACACCCTCGACTGCCCAACTCAAACTGTTGACCCTCCCCCTGATCGCGGCGTTGTGACTTGCGCCGCTATGTTCCCTAAAGCACCGACAGCATTCCAAATCGATGCCACCCTCCACGCATCACGATACGCCGGCAGGGCCACAACCGACTCGACCGCGCGGATCACCTCGGCAATGCGACGGGCCTGGGCGGCTTCAACAAACACTGGCCTCGCTGCGAACACATAAGGACAGCTCTCCCGCACGAGCTCGGAAAGCTGCACTCACGCGAGCTCAAAGTCCAATGCTCGCGCCAACGCGTCCTTGTCCAAAGTGAGGCAGAAGCATCCGTTGTTGAGTGACTCTTGCGCGCTGACAACATGCTCCACGGACGTAAATGGTGCTGCCGTGATCATGAGGATCGACTTCTGGCTAAACGAGAAGAAAGGAATTGGGGCATTGCGGCATGGTACGCCCGTCGCGCTGCTGCTCAGCTGAAGAACTGCATTGCTTCTGAACTCGGCGCATTGCCTTACGCCGCTATGTTCGCCAACGCACCGACCACCCCACCGACTCGGGAGCACTCTGGTTTACTGCATAGAGGTCGCTTTGACATAGATCAACTCGCATCGGCGCTTGACCTTGTAACATGAATCGACCTGAACCTTGTCATGAAGCTCCTCTCACGATTCACTACTAGCCGCAATGCCGCATCGTTGATGCTGGCCGTATGGCTGTTCGTGCTGGTGTCGGGCTTCGCGAATGCTTGCCTGTTGGAAGCGCCTGATCATGGCGGGCAACTGTCTTCCTCTGAGAGCTCTCACGTCACGAGCCATGCTGCGGCGCCTACCCACGACACTGAACCAAGCTCCAAGGCGCCGTGTCTGAAAGCCTGCGACGAGGGATCGCAGGCCTTGCAAACCAGCACTGGGATGAACTCGGTAGATCCTGGGTCCCCGCCCTTGACCGCGGTCATCAGGACCGCATCGGCGCCCCTGATCGTGTGCCAGCGGGACCGCCTCGACGTTCAGCCCTCGCTGAGCGACCCTCCCGAACGAATCATCTTCTCGCGGTGGGCGCTCTAGCCTCCTGTTAGGTCAGCCGCACTCTCGTTGCGGCGTGCGATCTTCGGTTTGCGCGTGGCGGCTCCGATCCGCCTGGTCTCGTGCCTAGCTTTCACGGCATCCACACAGGAGTTCCATATGAAACTTCAAATTATCCCATTGTCCATGCAGATGGCGATAGACGGCTTGTCGGCCCCCGCCAGCGAAGCAGGGGGTAGGTCATGACACCGCTGCGCACCGGCCTCGCGCTCGCCATCACCGTTGGAGGCTTCTATGTCCTGTGCACCGTGGCGTGGACACTCGCGCCCGCCACGTTCCTGAGTCTGATGAACAACTTGTTTCATGGCATGGACTTCACCCCCATGGTTCGTGCACAGCCCTTCTTTTTCCCGGGATTCCTTGCAGCGCTCCTTGCATTGAGCACTTGGGCCCTACTTGCCGGGACGTTCTTCAGCTGGCTGCAAAACCGCCTTGAGCGCTGACAGTAAATTTTTCGGAGAACCAGATGACCGATCCCCATTCCCTACCTCAACAAGAAGCGCCCGGCTTTTGGCGCTCGCGCTACGCCATCGGACTGCTTGTGATGGGCGCCATCGCAGCATACTTCCTGCTCAGCGAGCATCGCGCGCACTTCATCGGCGCTCTGCCCCTGCTTCTGCTCCTCGCATGCCCGCTGATGCACGTGTTCATGCACAACGGGCACGGCTCCCACGGCGGCGGCCATGCAGAGCACCGCGGTCATAAAGCTTCATCCGCAGATTCGGCCCCGCGATCGGGAGAGCAGCCATGACCCACGACACTTCCGCCTACGGCCTCTGGTCGCTGGTCATACTGAACTCCGCGATATTTCTGATGTTCGCGTTCAGCTTCTTCAAACCGCAGACAGCGCGTGACTGGCGAACTTTCAGCGCTTTCGCTGCCTTCATAGTTGCTCTCTTCGTCGAGATGTACGGCTTCCCACTCACGCTCTATGTCTTGGCTGGATGGCTGCAGACAAGGTACCCGGGCCTCGACTTGCTGTCGCACAACTCCGGTCACCTGTGGTCGACCCTCCTTGGCGAAAAGGGCGACGCACATTTCGGCCCGCTTCATATCGCCAGCTACGTATTCCTGGGCTACGGCTTCTATTTGTTGTCCACCGCCTGGAACGTGCTGTATCACGCGCAACGCCACAACACGCTGGCGACCACGGGCGCCTATGCCCACATCCGCCATCCGCAGTACGTGGCTTTTGTCTTGATCCTGCTGGGATTCCTGCTGCAATGGCCGACGCTGCTCACCCTGGCGATGTTTCCGATTCTGCTGGCTATGTACGGGCGGCTTGCGGTCACGGAAGAAGCGGAGATGCGAAAGCACTTCGGAGCGGCCTTTGACGCCTATGCGGCGCGTACCCCGCGGTTCATTCCTTCCTTTGGAAAAAAGGGGGCTGCCGCATGAAGACCAGCACTGTCGAAGTCGCGGAGATGGTCTCCAGCCTGAGTGCGGCGGGTGTGGGGCGGCAACTGGAGGCACTCCCCGGCGTCCACCATGCGGACGTGAACTATGTCGCCGGCAGCGCCACGCTGCACTACGACGAATCAAAAGTCACGCTGGCGGCAATCCAGCAAAGCGTGAAGGACTGCGGCTATCACTGCCGCGGTGAAATGGTTCCGGCCCATGTCTGCAATGCCGCCAATCGCAGCGCGGGCGCGCCGGACCGGTCCCAGCACGCTGGCCATGCGAGTCACGCTGGCCACCAGCCTCATGCGGAACCGGGCAAGTCCACGGCGAACGACAAGGCTGAAATGATGCACGACATGGGCCATGCACCGGGCATGTCCATGCAGGACATGGCCCGAGACATGCGCAATCGCTTTCTGGTCGCGTTGCTATTCGCCATCCCGGTTTTCCTGTACTCACCGATGGGTGAAATGCTTGGGGACTTTTCAGCGCCATTTGGAATGGACCGCAAGCTCTTCCTGTTTGTTGCCGCGACGGGTGCGATCGCTTACCCGGGCTGGCCATTCCTCGTCGCCGCATGGCGGTCCGCCCGCAATGGGGTCGCCAACATGGCGACGCTGGTCGTCCTCTCGGTGGGCACGGGCTACCTGTTCAGCGTGGGAGCGACGTTCGTGTACGAGGGCGAGGTGTTCTACGAAGCCTCGGCCGTGCTGCTCGTGTTCATCCTGCTGGGCCATTGGCTTGAGATGCGCGCGCGCGCCGGTGCCTCCGACGCGATCCGCGCCTTGATGAATCTCGCGCCGCCGATGGCCACCGTGCTTCGGGCCGGCGCCGAGGTCGAGGTGCCCACATCGGAAGTGCTGGCCGGCGAAACGGTTATCGTCAAGCCTGGTGGCAGGATACCGGTAGACGGGCAGATCACCGAAGGAAGCTCCCAGGTCGATGAATCGATGCTGACTGGAGAGTCGATGCCGGTGAAGAAGGTGGCCGGCGACTCGGTCATCGGCGCCACCATCAACAAGAGCGGCAGCTTCCGCTACAAGGCGACCAAAGTAGGCGCGGACACCGCTCTCGCTCAGATCGTCAAGCTGGTCCAGGAGGCGCAAAACTCCAAGGCACCAGGCCAACTGCTCGCGGACCGCGCATCGCAGTGGCTAGTGCTGGCAGCCATCGTCATCGGCCTGTTGACCTTCGCAGTGTGGTTCTGGGTACTCGGTCAACCCCTGCTGTTTGCCCTCACCCTGACCATCACTGTGTTCGTGATCGCCTGTCCCGACGCACTGGGACTCGCCACTCCGATGGCGATCATGGTAGGCACTGGCCTTGGAGCGATGAACGGGATCCTCTTCAAGAACGCGTCGGCACTGGAAAACGCCACCAAGCTGACGGTCGTCGTCTTCGACAAGACCGGCACGCTCACCGTGGGCCAGCCAGATGTGGTGGAGATGGTCACGGCACCGGGGGTGAGCGAAGCTGATTTGCTCGCCACCGCGGCCGCCCTGGAGAAGTTCTCCGAGCATCCGCTGGCGCATGCCATTCTCAAGCGGGCCGGCGCCATGCCGACAGAGGTGGCTACGGGCTTCACCAATGTCGATGGTCAGGGCGCCCGGGCCAGCATCGGCCCCGATGCGGTCCTGCTGGGCAACCGCAAACTGATGCAGGCCGAAGGGGTGGCCCTGGACGCGCTGGCGGCGGAGGCAGCGCGGCTCGAAGGGGGCGGACGCACCGCCGTGCACGTGGCCCGGGCGGGAAGGCTCATCGGATTGATCGCCATCGCCGATGCAGTGCGGCCAACATCCAAGGCGACGATCGTCAAGCTGCAGGAGCGCGGCGTCAAGGTGGCGATGATGACCGGCGACAACCAGGCAACCGCCGACCGCATCGGAAAAGAGCTGGGCATCGACATCGTGTTGGCGGAAGTTCTTCCCGGCCAGAAGGCAGCCAAGATCAAAGAGCTGCAAGACAAGGGGAACAAGGTGGGCATGGTTGGCGATGGCATTAACGATGCACCAGCACTGACCCAGGCTGATGTCGGCTTCGCAATCGGCGCCGGCACCGATGTAGCCATGGAAAGCGCCCAGGTGGTCCTTATGAAGAGTGACCCATACGACGTCGTTGGGGCCATAGAGCTGTCGCGCGCCACACTCCGCAAGATGCACCAGAACCTCTGGTGGGCAGTGGGCTACAACGTGATTGCCTTTCCGGTAGCTGCGGGAGTTTTCTACCCGTTCACGCTGTCGCCAGAAATCGCAGCGTTGTCGATGTCCGGCAGCTCCGCGCTGGTGGCCCTGAACGCGTTGATGCTCAAGCGGACGAAGCTTGCGGGCATCAAACTGGCGCCTTCCGCCAAAGCGCGCACCGAAACTGCGCGAGTCTCAGCAGAGGCGCTGACATGACCGCAGCTACAGTGAAGACCAAAGCCAAAACGGCGGCTAAGCAAACCCGGGCGGCCGAGTCGGCAAAGAGCCTGCCGGTGCCTGTCGCACAACCTAATGTGGCGGCCAAAGCACCTGCATCCATCATGGAACAGGCGCTGCGCTACCAATTGGATCGTTGGCAACGTGGCCTGATGCTCCTGGACACCTTCAGGGAGCGGGCCAACAACATGCTGGCGCATGAGGCAGCCGGTATGCCGCCCCCGCTCCATTTCGAGTACGAGACGATTCTGGATGCCAGGCTGTTCGAGCGGCCGGCGAACTACGCGCTGCTGCGCATCACCCGCTGCCAGGAGGATGACGCCATGGATTGCGTGGATGCCAGCAAGCCACCGGTGGTCATCATCGATCCTCGTGCCGGACACGGCCCGGGAATCGGCGGCTTCAAGCACGACTCCGAAGTTGGTATGTCTCTGCATGAAGGCCACGAAACTTATTTCGTCGTGTTTTTTCCGCTGCCATGTCCGAATCAGACTCTGGCCGACGTACTGCATGTGTTGCGGCGATTTATCGAGGAGGTGGGCAGCCGGCACGACGGTATGTCGCCGGTACTTTATGGCAATTGCCAGGCTGGCTGGGCGGCGACACTCATTGCAGCGGACTGTGAAGGCCTTGCCGGTGTTACCGTTTTGAGCGGCTCTCCGCTTTCTTACTGGGCCGGTGCGTCCGACATCAATCCTATGCGCCTGTCAGGCGGCTTGATGGGGGGCAGCTGGATAACGCACCTGCTTGCGGACCTGGGCAACGGAAAGCTGGATGGCGCATGGTTGGTACAGAACTTCGAAAACCTGAGCCCGTCCAATACCCTCTGGGACAAGAACTACAACGTTTTCGCGAACATCGACACTGAGCGCCAGCGTTTCCTCGATTTCGAGCGGTGGTGGACGGGGTACCACTTCCTGAGCCGCGAAGAGATCCTGTCGATCGTCCAAGATCTCTTCATCGGCAACAAGCTCGAACGTGGCACCTTGAAGATTGACGAGCACTGCTTTGTCGACCTCAAGCGCATCCGCAACCCGCTGGTGATCTTTGCCTCCAGCGGTGACAACATCTCGCCACCGCACCAGGCGCTGAACTGGGTCCCGGCCGTCTACCCCACCACTGCGGACCTCAAAAAGGCGGGGCAGCGAATCGTGTATCTCCTGAATCCTCATGTCGGGCATCTGGGCATCTTTGTATCTGGCAGCGTGGCCAAACTGGAGCACCGCGCGATCCTGGAAAGCCTGGATGAGCTCAGTGCGATGAAACCCGGCCTTTATGAAATGAAGATCAGCAATCCGACTGGGGACCCGGACTGTCGCAAGCCGCAATATACGGTTCGCTTTGAAGAACGCGAGGTCGAGCAGATCCACTACGAGTACCCGCAGAGGTCGTTCGAGAAGGTCCAAGCAGTCTCAGAGTGGAACGAAATGGTGTACCAAAACACACTCCGTCCCTGGGTCACCGCCCTCTCCAGCCCTTTAAGTGCGGAAGCATTGAAGTGGCTGCACCCGATGCGGTCCAGCGCCTTGATGTTCTCCGAAAAACTCAATCCCTGGATGCGGCCGCTGAAGCTGTTCGCCCCGCTCCTTGCACAGCAGCGAATGCCGGCCTCGCAGGACAACCCTTTCGTCGCGATGGAAGCTCACACAAGCAAGCTCATATCGCAGTCGCTCGACAACTATCGAAGCGCCAGGGATGGCGCGAGCGAACGGCTTTTCTCCTTGCTTTACGGAAAGAACTAGACCCCATGCCAATACTCAAGACTTACGTCGCCATCGCCCTGCTGGCCTGGGGCGGCGCAGTCAGCGCCGCCGACAAGGTGTACATCGCCAACGAGAATGCCGATACGGTGAGCGTAATCGACGCAGCGTCCTTCAAAGTGCTCACCTCTGTCCGTGTCGGCAACATGCCCCACAACGTACAGCTCTCTCCCGACGGCAAGGTCGTTTGGGTGACCAACAATGGCGAGCCGGATATAGCTGCTGCGCCTGGACACTCGGGCATGAAAAAGGCGGACCACGCCGTGATGGCCAAGCCCGGCGCCGTCTGGTTGATCGATACGGGAACCGACGCTGTCATAGCGAAAATCCCCGTCGGCTTGCACCCCGCCCACGTCGTGCTGGCGCCAGACGGCCGCTTCGCGTACATAACGAATGGCGGCGACAATTCGGTGACTGTGATCGATGCAGTGGCAAGAAGCGTCGTGGCAACGATTCCCGTGGGTAAATTCCCGCATGGTCTGCGATTCGCTCCAGACGGGAGACAAGCATACGTCGCCAATCTCAAAGGCGGAACGGTCTCGGTGATCGATGTCGCGAGCCGCAAGGAGATCACGCAGATACCGGTCGGCAAAGGTCCCGCTCAGGTTGGTTTCACGCCGGACGGGCTACTTGCATTCGTCTCGCTGTCGGAAGAAAAGGCGGTCGCGGTGATCGACCCGGCCACACAAAAGGTGATGCGCAAGATCAGTGTGGGCACGGTGCCGATCCAGCTCTTTGCCACGCCCGATTCAAAAACCCTCCTGGTCGCGAACCAAGGCAGTCGGAGCAAGCCCGGAAATACCGTCAGCATGGTCGATCTGCAGACGTTCAAGCTGGCCAAGACAGTCGTCACCGGGGCTGGGGCGCACGGTGTGGCCGTCGACCGCGAAGGCGGGCTCGCGTACATCACAAATACGTACGCAGACACCGTATCGGTGATCGACATCAAGTCACGCGCCGTGGTGAGCACCGTCCGTGTCGGCAAAGGTCCTAACGGCGTTAGCGTAAGTCCATGAAGCCACCTCCCCTGCCTATGCGGCTTTCCGGCAAGTTGTTCGCTGCCTGCGGGTTATGGATGTTTCTGCTAGGCGTCTATTTCATCCTGCTTCGGCCTGCGCTGCTGCCCGAGGATCCGCGCTTCATGGGGACAACCATCGAAACTTTGCGCGCTGCGGCGCCGGGTCTCGAGGGTTGGCTCGGCCACGTGTTCAATGTCATGGGTGGATTCATGGTTGCCGCCGGCACCATGACCATCCTTGTGGCTTGGCGATTTCTCGTCCGAAGGGCTCCGGGAACGCTTCTGGCGCTCGCAATCGCAGGGGCGTCCGGGGTCGCGCTGATGAGCGCGACCAACTTCCTGCTGCATTCGGACTTCCGCTGGCTGCTCCTGGTGCCTGTCCTGCTGTGGCTTGCGGGGCTGGTGTGCTACATGCGCGAAGATGCAGCGGCTACGTCGGCTGCGGCGAAATGAACTGAATGTGCTTCTCGGCACCGCAAGCTTTGCGGCGGGCACCCTGCTGCTGGGAGCCGGCATCCTGACGGTCAGGTCGGCGCGCGGCGCGCGTGAGCTGCCGCTTGCCGCGATTCCGCTTCTCTTTTCCATCCAGCAGCTAGTCGAAGGCGTGGTCTGGATGACGTTCCGCTATGAGGCGCCGCTGCTGAACGCCGCGATGACGCACGCGTACTCGTTTTTCTCCCACGTCCTGTGGCCGGTGTACGTCCCCGTGGCCGTGCTGCTGATCGAACCCCCCGGATGGCGCCGCGCCACGTTGTGGGGACTCTCCGTAGCAGGCGCGGCCGTGGCCGCGTACCTCATGTACACCTTGATGGTGTTCCCCGTCGTCTCTCGCGCTATAGGCCAGCACATCGAGTACGTCTCTCCTCATTTCTTCGCAGCTGCGGTGATGAGCGTCTATCTGCTGTCGACAGCTATCAGCCCGATGGTGTCCACGCATCGGTGGGTGAAGATCTTTGGCGTGCTCGCGGCGGCGTCGTTTGCGGCGGCCTACTACTTTTACGCACGATGGTTCATCTCAGTGTGGTGCCTCTTTGCCGCTGTTTTGAGCCTTGTCTTGTGTGCGCATCTCACGTCGAAGACGCGGCGAACTGAAGCAAGCGCGGCGACCTCATGAGCATTCGGCACCTTGATCGACTCCTCGAGCCCAGGTCGATTGCCGTCATTGGTGCATCGATCCGAGCCGGTAGCGTGGGCGCCACGGTGTGGGCAAATCTTCACGTGGGCCAATTCGCGGGGGTGATCTATGGAGTGAATCCGAAGCACAAGGTCCTGGGTGACGTCGCGATCTTCGCGCAGCCGGCGGATCTGCCGGAAGTGCCCGACCTCGCGGTGATCTGCACGCCACCCGAGACGGTTACCGGCCTGATTGAGGAACTGGGACGCCTGGGCACCCGCGCCGTCATCGTCATGACCGCGGGCCTCAGCGCGGAGCAGAAGGAGGCGATGCTGAAAGCAGCGAGGCCCCACGTACTTCGCGTGCTGGGTCCGAACTGTCTGGGACTGCTATCACCGCACCATGGCGTGAACGCAAGCTTTGCGCATACCGACGCCCTGGCGGGGAACGTCGCCTTCGTTTCCCAATCCGGCGCGCTGGTGACTGCGGTGCTCGACTGGGCCAAGTCCCGACGCATCGGGTTTTCGCACATGGTGTCACTCGGTGAGCGAGCTGACGTGGATTTTGGGGACCTGCTCGACTACCTGGCAAGCGATAGCCGGACACGTTCAATTCTTTTGTACATCGAATCGATCGAGGCGTCTCGCAAGTTCATGTCAGCCGCCAGAGCGGCGGCCCGGAACAAGCCAGTGATCGTGGTGAAGGCTGGACGGGCAGGAAGTGGCTTGACGGCAGCCGCTTCACACACGTGGGCACTTGCGGGCTCCGACATCGTGTTCGACGCGGCGATCCGCCGCGCCGGCATGCTGCGCGTTGAAACGCTGCAGGACCTGTTCATGGCTGTCGAGACTTTGGCGCGTTTTGGCACCAATCGCGATGAGGTTCTCACGCTGATGACAAATGGAGGTGGTGCCGGGGTGATGGCTGCTGATGCGGCCGCCCTCGCTGGCATCAAGCTGCAGGAGCTGAGTCATCCGCTGCTCACGCAGCTCGACGCCGTGCTGCCGCCGACCTGGTCGCATGCCAACCCCATCGACATCATCGGGGACGCCCCTGTCGCCCGGTATACACAGACGCTGGAAGCTGTACTCCAGGATCGCAGCAGCGGCGCGGTGCTCTTCATGCATGCGCCTTCCGCAATCGTCCGCAGCGAGGATATCGCGCGCGCTTGTGCGCCGATCGCCGGGGAAGCCACGAGCCGTGTCATGGCGTGCTGGTTGGGCGACGCCGCCGTCGCGACCGCCCGGCAAGTCTTCGATCAGGCGGGCGTCGCTGACTACGCCACTCCAGAAGAGGCCGTGCGGGCGTTCGCTCTGCTGGCAACCTTTCGCCGCAACCAGGCGTTGCTGCTGGAGGCTCCGACGGCGAGCGAGAACGGTCCGCCAGACCTGATCGCCGCTCGGGCGAGCGTAGAGGCTGCCCTCGATGACGGCCGCGAAATGCTGAATGAGCTGGAGGCAAAGGCAGTGCTGACGGCCTACGGTATTCCGGTTGTGCAAACGCTCGCGACCGGGCCGACACCCGACGCGGCTGCCGCTGCCGGGCGCTCGCTCACCTATCCAGTCGTCTTAAAGATCCCTTCCCCCGACATCAGCCACAAGTCGGACGTCGGGGGCGTCAGCTTGAATCTGCGTGACGAAGGCGCGCTGCGCCAGGCCGCAGCGGAGATGTTGGAGCGCGTACGCAAATTGCGTCCTGAGGCGCCGATCGCCGGCTTCACCGTGCAAAGCATGGTGGCTCGTCCGATGGCCCAGGAACTCATCATCGGCGCCAGTATCGATCCGGTGTTTGGCCCCGTGCTTCTATTTGGTCAGGGCGGGACAGCGGTGGAGGTCCTCGGCGACCGGGCAATCGCCCTGCCGCCGCTCAATCGCGTCCTGGCGCGGGAGGCGGTTTCACGCACCCGTGTCGCAAAGCTGCTGGCGGGCTACCGCGACCATCCCCCGGCCAAGCTCGATGCGATCTACGACGTTCTGGTGGCAGTTTCGCAGATGCTCGCAGATCTGCCGGAGCTGGCCGAGCTCGACATCAACCCCTTGCTGGCCGACCACGAAGGCGTCATTGCGCTGGACGCCCGCCTGCGCGTGAGCCGCAAGCAGGATGCAGGCGCCGCGCACTTCGCGATCACGCCCTATCCTGAAGAGCTCGCGGAAACCGTGCAATGGAACGACGAGACGATTCTTATCCGACCGATCCGCCCCGAAGACGAGCCGCAGCACAGGTCTTTCATCGAGGCGTTGCAGCCAGAGGACCTGCGGCTTCGCTTCTTCAGCGTGCGCAGGGAACTGCCCCGAAGCGAATTGGCCCGCCTTGCGCAAATCGACTATGCACGCGAGATGGCATTCATTGCCGTGCGCAACTTGCCCGATGGAACCAGCCAGACGATAGGTGTGGTGCGTGCCGTTATCGACCCCGACAACGTGGACGCCGAGTTCGCCGTGATCGTGCGATCAGACCTCAAGACACGCGGCTTGGGTCGCATCCTGATGCGCAAGATGATCGCTTTCCTTTCAGGCCGCGGGACCCAACGAATGGTTGGGTACGTGTTGAGAGAAAACGAGGCGATGCGCAAGCTCGCGCGTTCTCTGGGCTTCGAGCCCGTAGCCGCTCCCACCGATGCCGACGCTGTATTCCTCGCACTGAATCTCTAGCCAACCAAAGGACTTCCCCATGCAAGCTCTCGTCTACCACGGCCCTGGCCAGAAGAAACTGGATGACCGCGCCAAGCCTGTCGTCCAGAGTCCCACCGATGCCGTCGTCCGAATCACCAAGACGACGATCTGCGGGACCGACCTGCACATCCTCAAAGGTGACGTGCCGACCTGCAAGCCCGGGACCACGCTGGGCCATGAAGGCGTTGGTGTCATTGACTCCGTTGGTCCGGGCGTCGTCACGTTCAAGCCGGGCGACAGGGTGTTGATCTCCTGCATCAGCGCTTGCGGCCGTTGTGAGTATTGCCGCAAGGGCATGTACTCGCACTGCACCACCGGCGGCTGGATCCTTGGTAACAGCATTGACGGCACCCAGGCCGAGTTCGTGCGGATCCCGCATGCCGACACCAGCCTTTACCCGATTCCTGATGGTGCGGACGAGGAGGCGTTAGTCATGCTGAGCGACATCCTGCCAACCGGCTTCGAGTGCGGCGTGCTCAACGGAAAGGTCCAGCCGGGCTCCACGGTCGCCATCGTCGGCTCGGGTCCGATCGGGTTGGCCGCGCTGCTCACTGCGCAACTCTATTCGCCCTCGGAGATCATCATGATCGACCTGGACGAGAATCGGCTGGCCGTCGGCAAGCAATTTGGCGCGACGGCCACCGTGAACAGCACCGATGGAACGGCTGCGCAGCAGGTCATGGCTCTGACCGGTGGACGTGGCGTGGATACGGCGATTGAAGCGGTGGGCATTCCCGCCACCTTCACGCTGTGCGAGGACATCGTGACCGCGGGCGGGACCATCGCCAACGTAGGCGTGCACGGTGTCAAGGCCGACCTGCACCTGGAGCGCCTCTGGTCGCACAACATCACGATCACGACCCGGCTTGTCGACACCGTATCGATGCCGATGCTGCTCAAGACAGTGCAGTCCAAGCGCATCGATGCGAAGCAACTCGTCACCCATCGCTTCAAGCTCTCCGAAATCCTGCAGGCCTACGACACCTTCGACCGGGCTGCGGACACCAAGGCGCTGAAGGTGCTCATCGAGGCGTAGCGACATGCGTCGAAGAGCCCACCTTTGAGGAACATCGTCATGTGGCATCAAAAACGCTCGGCACTTCTGCTACTGGTTCTGCTGTGCCTGGCGCCATGGCAGGCGTTTGCACAGGCCCGAATGGAGCGCGATGGAGTGACGCTGTACTGGGGTCTGGTGCCTGGAGCGGTCGTCGAGGACAAACACGCACTGGCCGATCTGCACGGCGGCCCCCGCAACGACGGCGGTCAGGTCCACCACCTGTTGGTCGCGGTGTTCGACGCTGCGAGCGGGCGGCGGATCGGGGACGCCATCGTGCGCGCTCAATTGGGCGAATCCGGAATCGTCGATGAGGCGTCGAAGTACCTGCCGCCCATGCCCATCGACGGAAAGATGAGCTACGGACAGCGGTTCAGCATGGTGTCCAGGAGCGGCCCGTACCGGTTCCGGGTCTGGGTCAAGCTGCCGGGCCGGCCGGCGGAGATCGAATTTTCGGTCAGTGCCGGCGCGTCGCATGGCGGGGAGCGCTGAGATGTTCACATCCAGCGAGCTCGAGTGACTGTCACCTATTCTTCTTTCCACTTCACGTGGCTCATCTGGGCCTCGGCGTTCCTGCTGCCGTGGGCATTGCTCTTCGTCGCCCGGCCGGACTTGCGGCGACCGATGCTGTGGGCCAGCGCGCTGACGGCGCCTTTCGGCCTGACCGAACCGCTGTTCGTGCCGCGCTACTGGAACCCGCCCACACTGTTTGACCTGGCCCAGCGAACCGGTTTCGACATTGAAAGCCTGATCTTCTGCTTTGCCCTTGGCGGCCTGGGCGTGGCGGCCTATCGGGCTGTTGCGCCCGTGCCATGGCGGGTGATGGATCACGACGCCCGCCATTCGCCGCGGCATCGCTGGCATCTGCCGGCCCTGGCCAGCCCGGTGCTTGTGTTTGGAATCCTAGTGCTGTTGCCCTGGAATCCGATCTACCCCGGCATTCTGGCGATGCTCGCGGGCTCGCTGGCAACTCTTTTTTGCCGGCCCGACCTCTGGCGCAACTCGCTGTTCGGCGGTGCAGTCTTCTTGCTGCTCTACACCGTTTTCCTGCTTGGCCTGAAGTGGATCTGGCCCGGGTACATCGCAGCCGTCTGGAATCTGGACGACTTACTGGCCTGGCGGCCCTGGGGATTGCCGGTAGAGGAATTCCTGTTCGGCTTTGCTTTCGGCACCTACTGGAGCGGCGTCTACGAACACCTGACCTGGCGGCAGCGAGACGCCGCCCGAGGGTCGCGCGTGCTGCGATCGGGAGCGTTCATCAATGAGTAAGGTCAATCTTCAGGGGAAAGCAATGATCAGCAGCAAGACACGGGTGGGAATCGTCGGTTACGGCGTGATAGGCAAACGTGTTGCGCAAGCAGTGGCGTGCCAGGGCGACATGGAGCTCGCGGGCGTGGCCGATGTGGTGGCCGACTGGCGGATCCAGGCCGCTGCGGCCCGCCAGTTTCCCCTGTACGCCGCCGATCCATCTGCTACCAGTGCCATGCGCGATGCCGGGCTGGAACTGCGCGGCTCACTGGACGACCTGCTAGACGTATGCGACATCGTGGTTGATTGCACCCCGAAGCGGGTCGGCGCCCGCAACGCCGAACGCTATCGCACCGCTGGCAAGCGCTTCATCCTGCACGGCGGGGAAAAGCACGACATCACGGGCCATTCCTTCGTTGCCGAGGCGAACTATGCCTCGGCCGTTGGTCGCGATTCCACTCGCGTGGTGTCCTGCAACACCACCTCGATCGTGCGCACGCTCGGCGCGCTCAAGCGGGCCGGCTTGCTCAAGCGCGCGCGCGGCACGCTGCTGCGGCGTGCCACCGACCCCTGGGAGAGCCACCTCGGCGGCCTCATGAACACGGTCCATCCGGAACCGTCGATCCCAAGCCACCAAGACCCCGACGCGCGCAGCGTCGATGCCGAACTCGACGTAGTGACCATGGCCGTGGCGGTGCCGATGACGATCGCGCACGTCCACTATTGGACGGTCGACCTGACCCGGGCGGCTACGGAAGAGGAAGTTCGCGCAGCCTTCGCCAGTTCCAGTCGGATCGCTTTGCTGCGGGGCGACGCCGGCCTGGTCGCGCCGAACGTGGTCAAGGAACTGATGGCGGACAGCGGCAGGCCGCACGACAGCCTTTACGAAGTGGGGCTGTGGGCGGACATGCTGCGGGTGCAGGGCACCGAGCTGTTCTACGCCTACATGGTCGACAACCAGGCCATCGTGATTCCCGAGACCATCGACGCCATCAGGGCGCTGGCCGGACATCCCGCTCTCGCTTCCGAGTCCATCGCCATGACTGACTCAGCGCTCGGAATGGGCACCCCCTTCGCGGCCAAGGCCAAGGCCTGACGACTACGCCCATCCCCTACCACCATCACAGGAGATCACTATGAAACTCGCATTCCTCGGCGCCGCCGGCACCGTTACAGGCTCCAAAACATTGGTTTCACACGAGGGCAAGCAAGTCCTCATCGATTGCGGCCTGTTCCAGGGCTACAAGAACCTGCGACTGATGAACTGGGATGAATTCCCCTTCGATCCGAAGCAGCTCGATGCGGTGGTGCTGACTCATGCCCACCTGGATCACGCCGGGGCTCTTCCGTTGCTGGTCAAGCGCGGCTATCGAGGGCCGGTCTTTGCGACGCCGTCCACCATCGACGTCTGCGGCGTGCTGCTGCCGGATAGCGGGCGCATCCAGGAGGAAGACGCCGACTACGCCAACCGGCGCAAGTTCTCGAAGCACAAGCCGGCCCTGCCCCTGTACACCGAAGCCGACGCCGACCGCGCCTTGCGCCGGCTCGAGCCGCTGCCTTCAGGCCAGGTCGGCGCGCTGCCTGATGGCATGCAGCTGCGGTTCCGGCGCGCCGGTCACATCCTGGGTGCCAGTTCCATCGAGCTGACCGCAGCCAATAACACAGTGCTGTTCTCTGGTGACCTTGGCCGGCCCGACGACCTCATCATGCGGGAGCCGGAGCCGATCGAACGGGCAGACTACATCGTGGCCGAATCAACCTACGGCAATCGCCTGCACGACGCGACCGATGCCGAACAGCTTCTCGGCCAGGTCATCACCCGCACGGCAGCACGCGGCGGCATCGTGGTGATTCCGGCCTTCGCTGTCGGACGGGCCCAGTCGCTGCTGTATGCCATCTACCGCCTGAAGCAGCGGCGCGTGATCCCGGACCTGCCGATCTACCTGAACAGTCCGATGGCCATCGAAATGACCGACATCTACCACCGGCATCGGGCGGAGCATCGCTTGTCGCAGGAAGAGTGCATTGGCATGTGCCAGGTGGCAACCATGGTCCGCAGCGTGGAGGAGTCGAAGGCATTGGTAGCGCAGCACCGCCCTGCGGTCATCGTATCTGCCAGCGGTATGGCCACCGGTGGACGGGTGCTGCATCACCTGAACGCGCTGGCACCGGACCCGCGCAACAGCGTCGTGTTCGCCGGCTACCAGGCCGGCGGCACTCGCGGCGGCCGCATGATGGCCGGAGAGAGCAGCATCCGCATCCATGGCGAGGACATCCCGGTCAATGCCGAAATCGTTTCTCTGCCGGGGATGTCGGCACACGCGGATGCGCAGCAGATCACGGCTTGGCTCAGGACTGCACCGAAGCCGCCTAAGGCCGTCTATCTCAATCACGGCGAGCCCGCGGCCGCCGATGCACTGCGTGAGCGGATCGAGCGAGAGTTGGGTTGGCCGGCGACAGTGCCTCAGCTGGGCCAGACGGTGGAGATCGGCCAATGAATTCCGCGGTACTGCGGCTGCGGCCGCTCGGGATCGACACCCATCGGGAATTCGTGATCTACATGCGGCGCGACTGCCATGTCTGCCGCGCCGAAGGATTTCAGGCCCAGACCCGGGTTCAGGTTACGCTTGGCAAGCGGCGCATCATCGCGACACTCAACGTCATCGACTCCGACATCTTGGCGCTGGATGAGGCCAGCCTGTCGGCCAGCGGCTGGCCGGCCCTCGGCGCAGCCCCGGGGGATGAAGTCGATGTGTCGCATGCGCCGACCGTGGACTCGCTGAGCTCGATGCGCGCCAAGGTCTACGGCCACCGGCTGGACGCGCCAGCCTTGAAAGCGATCATCGGAGACGTGGCGGCCGGCCGCTACTCCGACATCCACATAGCGGCGTTCCTGAGCGCCTGCGCCGGCGGCCGCATGGACCTGCAGGAAACCATCGACCTGACCCGGGCGATGGTCGATGTCGGCGACCGAATCGACTGGGGCCGCTCGCCGATCGCGGACAAGCACTGTGTCGGCGGGCTGCCGGGCAACCGCACCACGCCGATCGTGGTGGCGATCGCCGTGGCAGCCGGATTGACCATGCCCAAGACCTCGTCCCGCGCGATCACTTCGCCGGCTGGAACGGCAGACGTGATGGAGACGCTGACCCGAGTCGACCTGGACCTCCCACAAATGCGCAAGGTGGTCGAACGCGAAGGCGGCTGCTTCGTTTGGGGCGGGTCGCTGAGCCTGAGCCCCGCCGACGACATCCTGATTCGGGTCGAGCGGCCGCTCGACATCGACAGCGACGCGCAACTCGTGGCGTCGGTTTTGTCCAAGAAGATCGCAGCGGGTGCCACACACGCGCTGATCGACATCCCCGTGGGTCCGACCGCCAAGGTACGCAGCGACGAGGATGCCGCCCGGCTACAGACTCTGCTGGAACAGGTCGCGTCCGCCCACGGCATCCTGCTGCGCGTGGTCCGAACCCACGGCACCCAGCCAGTCGGCCGCGGCATCGGTCCGGCCCTCGAAGCCCATGACGTGCTGGCGGTGCTGCGCGGCGCTGCCTCGGCGCCCGTCGATCTGCGCATGCGGTCCCTGGCCCTGGCGGGCGAACTGCTGGAATTCTGTGGCCACAGTCTGCCCGGCACGGGCCATTCCGAGGCCTGGCGACTGCTTGACAGCGGCGCCGCCTGGGACAAGTTCCAGGCGATCTGTGAAGCCCAAGGCGGCCTGCGGACGCCCGGCGTCGCGGCGCTACGCAGCCCGATCGTGGCCGAGCGCAGCGGCTACGTCGCGGGGATCGACAGCCGCCGGCTGGCGCGTGTCGCGAAGCTGGCCGGTGCCCCCGACGCGGCGACGGCGGGACTCGAACTGCACGTCGGGCTGGGCGACCCCGTGGAGCGTGGACAGCCGTTGTTCACGCTCCATGCCCAGGCCCCTGGCGAACTCACCTATGCGAAGGAATACCTCGGCACACATCCCATCATCACGCTCGGCGACGAGGTGGCGCGATGACCGCCGTCGTGATTTCGATGCCTGGCAACAAAGTCCTGGCCGACCAGCTGGCGGCAGCGCTGGAGCTGGATCGGGTTGCGGTGATAGTGCGCCACTTCCCCGATGGCGAATCGCATGTCCGGGTCGACGGCGCGGTTCAGGGCCGGCACGCATTGATTGTGTGCACGCTCGACCGGCCCGATGCCAAGCTGTTGCCGCTGTTCCTGCTGGCGCATGCGCTGCGCGAGAGCGGCGCCGTCTCGGTCGGCCTGGTCGCGCCTTACCTGCCCTACATGCGTCAGGACCGCCAGTTCCACCCGGGCGAGACTGTCAGCGCCGTCCATGTGAGTGGATGGATCGCTCGCCACCTCGACTGGCTGGTGACGGTCGATCCGCACCTGCACCGCATCACAGACCTGGCGCAGGTTTATTCGATCCCGACCCGCGTGGTCCATGCCGCCCCTGACGTCGCCGCCTGGGTCCAGGCGAATGTGAGGCAGCCGCTGCTGGTTGGGCCCGATGAAGAGAGTGTGCAGTGGGTCCGTGAAGTGGCGCGTGGGGCCGATGCGCCCTTCGTGGTCCTGACCAAGGAACGACGCGGAGACCGCGACGTGGTGGTCTCGGTGCCTGAAGTCGAGCGCTGGCTCTCGCACACGCCGGTGCTGGTCGACGACATCGTCTCCACGGCAAGAACCATGATCGAAACCGTCGGCCACCTGCGCCGGGCCGGTCTGGCCGCGCCGGCCTGCGTTGCGGTTCACGCGATCTTCGCCGAGTCGGCTTTCGAGGATCTTCGTGCTGCCGGTGCCGCCGACATCGTGAGTTGCGACACCATCGTGCACCCTTCCAACCGCATCGCGCTGGCCACAGCCATCAGCGCCGTAGTCCGCGAGATGCTCACGGGGGCGCGAAGCCTGAGCGCCGGGGCAGGCTCATGACTGAAAGCACGCCCGGTCGGCATGGGCCGATCGCTTTTCCCGTCGGCTATCACAGCCTGCACCCGGACGTGAGCCTCAATTTCCAGATGAACCGGTGGTTTGGATGGGTCGGCGAACCAGAGATGCTTGTGGAAATGCGGTTGGCGGCAAAACGCATAGCGAGCTATGCCGACTGGAAAAGGGAGTTTCTCGCACTGGCGAGTGACGCGTGCCGACGCGGCCATCTGCTGCGCGCAGCATTCTATTGGCGATCGGCCGAATTTTTCATGGCGCCAGACGACCCCGACCGGCCTGGCGCCCGCAACAGTTTCCTTCAGACGATCACATCGGTCTATGGCCTGGGGCCGGACGATCGCCACGCCGTCCCCTACTCCGATCAGCAGCATCGTGGGTTCCTGCCCGCCTACCGCTTCAAGCCTGTGCAGGCAAAATCCACCATCGTGTTCTTCGGCGGTTTCGACAGTTCCATCGAAGAACTGATGAAGGCATTTCTCTTCCTGCGCGACTCGGGCTACGACGTCATCGCGTTCGAGGGCCCCGGCCAGGGTGGTGCACTGGCCGAGTCGGGCCTGCCCATGACTGCACAGTGGCAGACAGCCGTCACCGCGGTGCTTGACCGCTTCAAGGTGGAGAGGGTCACGCTGATCGGACTCTCGCTAGGAGGTTGTCTCGCGCTGCGGGCCGCCTGCGAACCGAGGGTAGAACGGATCGTTGCCTTCGACGTCCTGACCGATTTTTCCGAAGTTGTGCTGCGCCAGACACGTCCCGCGCTGCGCAAGCTGCTAGGTATGCTGCTCAAAATCGGCGCCGGCGGCATCGTTAATCTGATGGTCAAGCGCGTGGCGAAGCGAAGCGCTGTTGTTGAATGGGGCATCCAGCAAGGGATGCACGTGACAGGCACCACTTCACCGTACGAATTCATGCGCCGGATCAGGCAGTTCCGCACTACAGACATTTCCAGCTCCGTTACGCAGCACGTGCTGTTGCTCGCTGGGAGTGAGGACCATTACGTTCCACTCGCTCAGTGGCATCGCCAGATCGCGTTGCTCACCAATGCACGATCGGTCACGGCACGCCTTTTCACTCGCGCGGAGAGCGCGCAAAACCACTGCCAGGCCGGCAACTACGGCCTTGCGCTCGACACCATTGTTGACTGGCTGGATTCAATAACGCCCACCCCGTGGGCTCGAAATCGACTGGAGACCCCATGACTTCTTCCATCAAGCAGGTGCTCGTGCACCTGGACCCCACTCCGGCTGCCCGGCAGCGTTTGCAAGTCGCCCTCGGCCTCGCGCAACAGCAAGGCGCGCGTCTGTCCGCCCTTTACGCGACCATGCCACTGTTCCTGGCGGCCTCCGCGCCGCCCGACGCAGCGGCCGCTATGGCGATGCTGGTGGAGGTCGATCAAGAGCAGCGTGCGGCGGCGCGCAACATGTTCGACGAGGTGGTGCGCGCCTGCGGAATCGCGGCGACCTGGAGCGACACTCTGGATCTTTCGATGTTCCGCAGCTTCGTGCATCAGGCACTGTATGCCGACCTGCTCGTACTGGGGCAGCCTGGCGAACGTCATGACCTGGCGGCGTCAGTGCCCGCCGATTTCCCCGAGTATGTGCTCCTGACCAGCGGCCGGCCGGCCCTGGTCATTCCGCACATCGGCTGTTCAGACACGCCCGGAACCATCGCCGCCATCGCATGGAAGCCCACGCGCGAAGCGGCCAGAGCGGTTACCGCGGCGCTGCCCATGCTGCAGCGTGCCAGCCAAGTGCATGTTCTCTGCTGGGGCAACCCGGAGGACACAACGGTGGCCGGCGAGCGGCTGGAGCTTGACCGCTACCTAGCGTTGCATGGCGTTCAGGCGACCTGGCACCGCGATGCAAGCGAGCCCGAGGCGCTGGGCGAAATCCTCCTGTCCCGCATCTCCGACTTAGGCGCAGACCTTCTGGTGATGGGTTGCTACGGGCACAGCCGGGCGCGGGAATGGATACTGGGCGGTGCCAGTCGCACCATCCTCGCTTCCATGACGGTGCCTGTGCTCATGGCGCACTGACGGCGCGAAGGTCCCGTGTTGTTCATGACGAGTCCTCGGTTTCAACGCTCTACCAGGCGCCGGGGCTGGTTTGTTGACGCGGCGGCATTAACCGACCACCATGACCGTCGGGCCAGCAGCAGACCCAGCATCACGAGCAGCGGCAGCGCCAGCACGCCGTAGCTGCGATGTGCGAGCACGCCGAAGAGCCAGCCGCCTGCGGCCGAGCCGAGCGTCTGGCCGAAGCCGGCTGCGGCGGTCAGGCCGCCCATCACGACGCCCAACTTTTTCGGTGAAGCACTTGCGGCCAAGTAGGCGATCACCGGCAATACCAAGCCGGTGCCCGCAGAGGTCAGGCTCACGCCCACGTACATCCAGGCATCGGCACGACCCACGGCCAGCACGGCCAACCCAACGACGCCAAATAGAAGGCCCGCGCCGATCAGGATGCGTGCCGACACCTTCTCGAGCAGCGAGGTGATGAAGAGAAGCGCGTTGACCCCCAACATGACGAGGCTGCACTCGGCAAGCATGATCGCTGCCTGTCGCGAAGACTGTCCGGACTGCTGCTGGCCTTGCAGCACGATGCCCAGCTCGAAGCCCGCCAGCACGAACATCACCGTTGCGCTCAGCCACAGCAAAGCAACCGGGTGGCCTAGCAAAGGACTCCCCCCTTCGGCTTTAGCTGGTGTTTCAGCTACAAGTGCAGCGGGCAAGCTTGCAGCCAGTCCCACCATCGTCACCCCACCGAGCAAGGCCGACAAAACCAGTACAACCCGTGCTGACAGCGCTGGAGAGGTCGCAGCCTCAGTAACCCACGGCCCGACCTCATTGGCCACCGCGCTCAATGCGGGGCCGAACAGAAATCCGAGCAACGACATGGCGCCCAGCCACGCAAAACGCCGTGCCCGCTTGTCTTGGGGCGTGTGCTCGGCCACCAGCGCGGCGACCACAGGCACTACTGCGGCGACAAAGAAGCCTGTCGTGCCGCGCAGGGCGTACAGGCCTTCGATGCCCGACTCACCCACCATAGAGGGAACCAACGGCAGCAGCGAACTTGCGACATACCCGATGAGCCCGATCATCAAGATTCGGCCGCGCCCGACACGATCCGAAACGATCCCCCACAGAGGCGCACCCAGCAGCACGCCAGCTGCGTATACGCCGCTGAGAAAGCCAACGTGGCGACCGACATCGCCAGCGCTGGCGCCGGGCATCATCGAGGCCAGCCACCCTGGCAGCACAGGCAAGATAGCCCCATAGCCGGCGGAGACGATGAAGACAGAGCCCGCCAGCCACCCCAGCTGCACACTCCGCAGTCCGGCGGGCTGTGCCGCCTTCGTTCTGCCCGCAGTGGCTGCTTGCATCACGCCTGCCTGCTCAGTCCCCCCGCCGGCGCCTCCCATCGGCGAGCAAGAAAGTTGTAGATGGGCACGAACACGAGTCCGACGTAGGCCCCGTAGAGAAAACTCTCGATCAAGCCCAGGCAGAAGCCCCAGACAGTGAGCCACTTGAACGCCGGAAGAACCATCTCCAGAAACGGAGCCATGTGCAGGTTTGGCGGAACGATTAGCCCATAGATCACGCACAGCACGAAGCTGATGGCAGTGAAGATTCCGAGCGACCAGCTCACGACCTTGATATTCAGCATGTCAGTTGCTCCTTGAGGGTTTCAGTGGTGGTGTCCGCCTGATCTGGCGTCCCCGGAGCGGTTCTGCGCTGCGCCGGTTTCTTTGGTATTCGCACTTCGTTCCCGGTCACCCCCGCCGTGACTTCCATGCCCACCATGACCGAACATGTGCATTGCGATGAAGGCAATGAAAGTCAGGATCCAGAACCAGTTTTCGGTCAGCCATGCCATGAATTTTCTCCATTGAGTCGTGAGTCTTGTTAAAGCCCTGTCGATGCTTTACAGCACCACCATCGGCTTGTCCGGCAGTTCATTTCTGTCGTTGCTGTCAGAAGGAAAGTGCTGCTTCAGATGCCGCGTCACGGCCTGGATGCCACCCACCACGCCATCCTCGAAGTTCGACTGACTGAAGTCGGCCTCCATCTGGCGGCAGACCTTGCTCCACTCCTGCGAATCCACCTTGGCATGGATGCCCCGGTCCGCAACGATTTCCACTGCCCGGTCCGCGAGCAGCAGGTAAATCAGCACGCCCGTCTTCTGCTCGGTGTCCCAGACACGAAGTTGCGAGAACAGCTCTATCGCACGTTCTCGGGCCGATTGCCCTTTGAATAACGGTGCACCATCCAGCCCTCCCTCTACCGCAAACCGGATTTCTCCGACGTGCTCGGCCTCGCTGGCCTTGATGGCCGCTTCGATGTTGTCCAGGGTGCTGCGGCCAAAGGTCCGACTCACCTGTCCGTCAGTCACCAACAAGTGCTTCAGGATACGATTGATGTTCATGGCTACCACCTTCCCGACGCACCGCCGCCACCGAAACCGCCACCACCGCCGCTGAAGCCGCCCCCGCCATGACCACCCCGACCACCGCCACCGTAGTAGCCACCCATACCGCGACCGAGCATGCCGCCACCCATCAAGGTGACGAACAGCGCAAATACGCCGGCGAGCAACGCCATCGAGACGGCCCCAACGACGAACCAGGCAATCACCGCGACCACGCCGCCCGTGACTAGCGAGCCTGGCACTTTGCCCAGCATGGCGCGCAGCACCCCGCCCACGGCGAGCGCCAAAATGAACAGCATGGGTGCGTATTGCTGAACATCTCCAATGCCCTGGCTGGTCCGGGCACTCGGCGCGGGCAAGGGCTCGCCGTCGACGACGCGGATGACTTGTTCGACACCGGCCGTGATGCCGCCATAAAAGTCCTGGCTCTTGAATCGCGGCAGGATGGTCTCGTTGATGATGCGTTTGCTGGTGAGATCGTTGAGCGCTCCCTCCAGGCCGTAGCCCACCTCGATGCGCATCGCGCGATCATTCTTCGCTACAACGAGGATTGCGCCGTCGTCGACTTTCTTGCGTCCGAGTTTCCACTGCTCGGCCACGCGCAGCGCATACTGTTCGATCTCTTCCGGCGCTGACGAGGCGACCATCAGCACTGCCAGCTGACTGCCTTTTCGGGCTTCAAAGGCGGTGAGCGTTTGTTCCAGCGCGGCCTTCTGCTGCGCAGTCAGCGTGCCGGTCTGGTCGATCACATGCCCCGTCAGGGGCGGCACGGCCACCTGCGCTGCGCTAATCGCGGACCATCCGAGCGCAAACGCCAACAGGCTTGCAGACAGCAGCGCTCGGCCGACCTGGAATGCACCGCCGAAGGCTCTGCTTGCAATCACTTCGATATCCCAGATGCCGGGCCAGCGGGCTTTGCCGGTGCGGTGTCGAATCCAACGCTGGGCGGCTTCGCGATTTCCTTTTCGTTCTCGACGGCGAAGGTCGGCTTTTCCTTGTAGCCGAAGACCATCGCAGTCAGGTTGGAGGGAAAGGATCGTACCGTCACGTTGTACTCCTGTACCGCCTTGATGTAGCGGTTGCGCGCCACGGTGATGCGGTTCTCGGTGCCTTCCAGTTGCGCGGACAGGTCACGGAAGCCCTGGTTGGCCTTCAGGTTCGGGTACTGTTCGGACACCACCATCAGCCTCGACAGCGCACCGGTCAGTTCGCCCTGCGCCTGCTGGAATTTCTGGAACGCTGCGGGGTCGTTGATCAGTTCCGGGGTGGCCTGGATGGATGTGGCCTTCGAGCGTGCCTCGATCACTTTGATCAGGGTTTCCTGCTCGAACTTCGCCTCCCCCTTCACGGTGTTGACGAGGTTGGGGATCAAGTCCGCACGGCGCTGATACTGGTTGACGACCTCAGCCCACCCCGCCTTCACCTGCTCGTCGTTGGTTTGAAAGCTGTTGTAGCCGCAGCCGCTGAGGCTGAGCGTCGAAACCACGGCCAACGTGACCGCTATGGCGCTCGCCATGGTTCTCATTTGTTTGCGCATTTTCATTCTCCAGAGAAATTGGGTTGGACAGTTGTGTTCTGTCGTCACGCCTGAACACGAAAATTGATCATCATTCCGGCGTCTTCGTGCTCTAGGTTGTGGCAGTGAAAGACGTAGGTCTGGCTGCCCGGAAAGTCGTGGGCGAAGTCGATGGCGATGCGCACGGTTTCACCGGGCCACACCAGCAACGTGTCCTTCCAGCCCAGGTCGCTAACGGCGCGGCCCTTACCGAAGCGCGCCGTGGCTGACCACTGCGGCGGGCTGTTCAAGCGTTCGATTACCTGAAACGAAAACCCGTGGATATGCATCGGGTGTGGCATGCCCACTGTCGGGTTGCTGATGCTCCAGATTTCCACCGCGCCGCGCTTGACCTCGAAGGCGATCTCGTCCATGCGAAACGTGCGCCCGTTGATGAGGAACCGCATGGCCTGCATCGACAGTTCGATCTTTCGCTCAAGCGCCCCTTCGGTGCGGATCGGCTTGATCTCTGACAGCGCCGTCGGCAGTGTCGTGGCGACACCATCACCGGCCGTGACCGACAGCTTCAACACGTTGAAGGCGGCGCCAAGTGACAGCCGTGACGAGCTCATGGCCGCCGCCATCTGGCTCATGCCCTTATGGCCCTGGCTGCTCATGCCGGCCATGCTGCCCGCCCCCTCCTCGTTCTCCATGGGGTCGAACGCCAGGCTCTTGAGGAACACTGTCTCTCCAGCCTGTGCCTGAGCCGCGTCGAACAGCACATCGAGGCGTTCGCCAGGCGCCAGGAAGGCTTCTGTCACCGTCTCGGGCCGCTCGATCAAGCCACCGTCGGTGCCGATGACGGTGAAAGGCAACGCCGCGTCGCTCTTGACGAAGGCGAGCCGATAGATACGTGCGTTCGATCCGTTCAGCAATCGCAGCCGGTACGTGCGCGGCGTGACGGTGCGGACGGCATTGGGGGTCAGGTTGGCCAGCACGATGTCGCCCAGCCAGCCCATCATCGATTCATGTGCGTTGGGCCGGTACACCAGCTTGCCTTGAGCGTCGAACTGTTTGTCCTGGATAACCAGGGGAAGGTCGGTCACACCCAGCTTCAGATCAAGCGCCTTGGCGAGCTTGCGCTGGTCGTCATCATCGACCAGGAAGAAACTCGCCAGGCCGTTATAGGCCTGCTTGGCGGTCAGATCGTGCGCGTGGGTGTGGTACCAGTAGGTGCCCCCGCGGTTGCGCACCGTGAAGTCGTACTCGTAGCGTGCTCCTGGCCCGATGGTGTCGCCGGGATGTCCGTCCATCTTGGCGGGAGTGTGCAGCCCGTGCCAGTGAATGATGGTCGGCTCAGTCAGCGCGTTGTCCAGGCTGGCTGTGAATCGCGCGCCTCGCTCGATGCGCAGTATCGGGTTCTGGTAGGCCTGCCCCCCGTGCTCGGTCTGGTACAGCAGGAAGGGCGACGGGGCTTGCGACGCAGGGCCGGGCAGCAGGGGGAAACTGGCCGCCGTGGCGCGGAGCTTCAGCGGCGCCGCGACATCCAGCACGCCGAACGGCCCGCTGGCAACCGGAATGAAGAGCTTCTGCTGAAAGTTCTCGGCGGCCACCGGATCGAATGGATAGTGGCGAAACGGCCCGCCGCCCAATGCTTGGGAGGCGCGATGTCGGAAGTACAGCAACCCAGCCCCGGCGACGCCGGCAACGACCACCCCACCGGCCAACAGCTTCCGCCTACTCAACATGCCGATCCTCCCAAACCATAGCTCGACGCCACTGACGCGTATTCGTGGGGGTAGTTCATGACATCCCTCTCACGGTTTGGCCGGGGGCTGCGGGAGACGATCGACCATCATCTCCATCATGGTCTGCATCATGTTCATGCGCTGCTCCATCATGGCCTGGCGCTCGGTCATGTTGGTCGGCGGGCTCTTGGGGCCTGCCATGCCGCCCATGCTTTTCATCATGACCATGCCTTCCTGCATGGTCTTCATGTGCTCGGCCATCAGTGCATTGCGTTCTTCGGGCGTCTTGGCGGCCATCATCATGTCGTGCATCTCTTGCATGGCCTTCCTCTGGTTGGCCATCCGAGCCATTTCTGGCGTGGACTTGCCGGGCACGGACTTGGAAGCGACCGCAGGGGCCGCACCCGCCGGGTGATGTGCCTTGTGCTCGTCGTGCTGCGCGGCCCAGCTGGGCGCACCGCTGGCGAAGAGTGCAAGGGCGAGAGAAGGAGGACGAAAAGCGAACTCCATGGGGAACTCCTGGTTTATTGGCAAAGGGGCGGCGGTGGATGGGGATCGGCACGCGGTCGGTGCAGGGGCACCGGCGCAGGTACGGAAGACAGATCCAAGCAGGATCACAGTCGGACGCCAACGCCGGTGCACAATGGCCCCGGGCCTGGCGTCGGGTCCGCTACAGCGTCAGTCGCGAGTAGCGAATCCTGAAAGGCGGCCCGAGTGCGGGCATTGCCAGGTCATCCAGTCTGGGGGGCGCCGAGACGACATTCGGTGATCCGGTCCACAGGGTCGCGATCAAAGGCGCCGGGCCGAGGTCGGTGTGATCGACGCCGGAGTTCGCCTTGGGCAAGGCGTGCGTCCTGTCGTCGCAGACCTTCAGGCACGATTCCTTGGTGCCGTCCGAGTCATCGTGGTGGGCCGCATCGGTGCCCATCTGGGCAAGCAACTCGGCAGGCGCATGGCTCGTCGTCGTCGCCGAGTTCTCAGCTGCGCCAGAGTACGGTTCGTGGGTTTCCAGCAAGCATGCGTTGGCGACTGATGAACCCAGCGCGAACAGCCACACCAGCAACACCACAAATGCGGTGTTGCGCTTGGAGCGTGTGTGGATAAAGAACTTCATGTTGATTGCGAGCTACTTGCGCTCCATGCTATGTAGAAGCAGCAGCGAGCCGCTTGATCTATGTCAAACCAGACCCGAGTTGAGAAAAGCGGCACCCGATCCCGCGCTGCCCTGCACCCCAAGTGCTAATCAATGGAAGATGTCAACGGGAATGAAGTGATAGCTTTGCAGACTGCGCCTGCTGGCAAGCGTCGTCTGTGCGTTGCCATACGCAAGCACCAGACGTTCCTGAGCTACAAGGCAGTTGCATCCGTATCACTGTTGCCACCGTCTCGATGGCTGCATCCAGCATTGTGTTGACCAGCGCTGCATCCGGGCTCGTGCCAATCGTCCAGCTCACCACCATTCCATCGAAGCAATCGATGATGGGCGACAGGTACACCTTGCCTGCTGGGATTTGGAACTCTGTGATGTCGGTCAGCCATTTCTCGTTGGGCGCTGCAGCCTGGAAGTCTCGGTTGATGATGTTCTCCGGTGCCGGGCTGATCTCGCCAAGGTAAGACGCATACTGCCGCCGCTTGGGCTTTGCAACGACCAAGCTCTCTTGCTTCATCAGGCGCTGCACCACCTTTTCGGAGATGGTCATGTCCTGCCTGGGCAGAGAGGCCTGCAGCCTGCGATAGCCATAGCAGCGGTGGTTCGACTCAAAGATGTCGGTGATCGCACGACGCGCAGAGAGATACTTGTCGCCCACCGCTGCACGGGCGCGACGGTAGAAGTACGAGCTACTGGCAAGACCTAACTGTGCAAGGAGCTCTGGCAAGCCGTAGTGCTCCTTGAGGGCGTCAATCAGCAGTGTCTTCTCCCGGTTGGACAGGAGCTGCAGATCGACGCCCAGGCCTTTATTAACAGTTCATTGGCCTTATTCAAGAGGTCCTGCTCAAGTCGCAGTTGACTGACTTCGCGGCGCAACGCATCAACCTGGCTCTCGAGCTCGTCGCGCTCACGTGCCTGCGGGGATTGATGGGTGTGTTTCATGGATGCAGGTGCCTCACGTCCCAGAAGCTGGTTCTTCCAGTTGTACAACGTTGGCCGGCACACGCCTAGGGATGTCCTGAATAACTCGGATTCGTAAGTGCTACAAGGCCGATGTTCTCAGATGAGGCCATGGATACCGTTTTGCCAGCGGTTGGGCCATGTTTTGTGACCTTCTTTCGGGCGGCTTGCGCCGCTGCTGCGGCTGCCTGCTGTTTGCAGGCGCACTCATCCCTGCACCGCCAGCAATTGGTGGCGCACCATCCACAGATTGGACAGCGCAAACAACGTCTTGAGCTGCAGCGTGTTCTTCTTCAAACCCCGGTAGCGCACCTTCACATATCCAAACTGCCGCTTGATCACCCGAAAGGGGTGCTCCACCTTGGCCCGGATACTTGCCTTGATCTTCTCCATCTGGTCTATGAGCGCGTCTACGGGGTTGGTCTCTTTATCCAGCTCTTTGCGCTTGCCCGGGCGCATCGCTATGTGCCACGTCACGCTAGCCCGGGCATCCGGGCGCTTGTGCACGCCTTGATAGCCCGCGTCACCAAACCCGTCTTTTTCCTCTCCGTGCAGCAAGCTGTTGCCCTCTACTACGTCCGCCACGTTGCCCGAGGTGCCAATGACGGTGTGCACCAATCCTGAGTCTGCGTCCACGCCAATGTGAGCCTTCATACCAAAGTGCCATTCGTTGCCCTTTTGGCTGGAGTGCATCTCTGGATCGCGCTTTCTGTCCTTGTTCTTGGTAGAGCTGGGCGCTGCGATCAGCGTGGCGTCTACCGCAGTGCCCGCCTTGAGCAGCAAGCCCTGCGCTGCCAGCAGTTCGTTGACCGTGGCCAGAATCTGCTCGGCCAGCTTGTGTTTCTCCAGTCGATGGCGGAACCTCAAAATAGTGCTCTCGTCAGGCATTCGCCCATGGGCATCAAGGCCTGCAAACTCCCGGTAGATCGGGGTGTCAAAGAAGGCTTCTTCCATTGACAGATCCGACAAGGTGAACCACTGCTGCATGCAATGGGTGCGCAGCATGGCCTCCAATGCAAAGGGTGGACGTCCGTTCTTGCCTTCGGGGTAGTACGGGGCAATGAGTTCGACCAACGCAGCCCAGGGAACCACCCGATCCATCTGGGCCAGCAGCTCCTGCTTGCGGGTCTTCTTGGTGCTCAGGCTCAGGTCAAGGCTGCTTTGCTTCATGGCTGGCGAGGATGCCATGACTGAACTGCTTCTATCTGACTTGACAGGAGGTTTTGCAGGATTTTCCTAGCTCGCCGGCAACAGCCTGAGCGCTTTCCTGTCGCGTGCAGAGTTCCACCACTCCCGTTTGCTTCAACGACTCGGGATACCTTCGCTGCCCGACACGACCGACGATTGCTTTCCTGGCCTCAGGAATGGCCTCGCGGATCCACTTGGTGAGCGTGCCACGACCGGGATACCCACCCTAGCGGCAGCGGTGGAAAAGGCGGGCTACGCCGTGTCTGAAGAGTTACTGGAGCTCTCGATTGAGGGGATGACGTGCGCGTCGAGCGTCGGCCGGGTCGAAAAAGCGCTGAAGGCCGTGCCTGGCGTTAAACATGCGGAGGTCAATCTGGCGACTGAGCGAGCGCAGGTTCGCTTCGATGCGGGAGTGAGGCCCGACCGCTTGGTCGCCGCCGTCGTGAGGGCGGGCTACGAGGCACAGGTAGCGATTGCTTCTGATCAGCATGGCGAGCAGTTACTGCCATTTGCTGCGGCCATTCAAAACGGTAGCGAGCACCCGTTGGCAAAGGCGGTGATGGATGCAGCGCGTGCTAAGGGATTGATCGTCCCCCGGGCCACCGAGGTGACTGCTGTTGCTGGCCGGGGTATGTCCGCTACCGTCAAGGGACGCCAGATACGCCTAGGAAGTACCCGTTACATGGATGAGCTGGGCGTGAGTACAGCAGCCCTGGCGGCGGCAGCAGCACAGATGCAGCAAGAGGGACGCACCGTATCGTGGCTCGCCGATGTGACCGATGCCCCTGCCGTAATGGGTATGTTGGCGTTCGGAGATACCGTAAAACGCAGCTCGCAACAGGCCATTGCACAGCTGCACAGCCTTGGCATCCAGACCGTTCTGATCACCGGTGACAACAAAGGAAGCGCAGAGGCGGTGGCCCGCGCCTTGGGCATAGATCAGGTCCGCGCCGAGGTGCTGCCGGAGGGCAAAGCTAATATTGTTGTCCAGCTCAAAGCGGGCGGCAGACACGTTGCAATGGTCGGCGACGGGCTCAACGATGCACCCGCTTTGGCGGCTGCGAATGTGGGCATCGCCATGTCCACAGGTACTGACGTGGCCATGCATGCGGCAGGCATCACTCTGATGCGCGGTGACCCCGCGTTGATCGCAGATGCCATCGACATCTCCCGGCGCACGTACGCAAAGATCCGTCAGAACCTTTTCTGGGCATTCGCGTACAACGTGGTCGGGATCCCCTTGGCTGCATTTGGCCTGTTGAATCCCATGGTGGCGGGAGCAGCTATGGCCCTCAGCAGCGTGAGCGTGGTGACCAACGCGCTGTTGCTACGTTCTTGGAAGAGGTAAAGCCCCTGCGGCGCTGGACACCGGATCAGATGAATTTGCCGTTCTGTTTGTGGCACACCGGATAGTTACCCTAGCACTTCATTCTCGGCCAAGTGCGGGCGTTCGCCAACGAAGCACCACAAATTTCAGTGCTTATGCCCATGGTGCAAATCAGGCACATGCGGGTGCTTGTGTACCAGCACCGTGTGCATGTGAAGATGGCTGTGAGCCCCTTGCGGCATGGGCTCATGACCGTGGTCGTGATGACCATCATCATGCGTATGGGCGTGCTCGTGCTCCAGGGCCTCATGGCCATGTGCGTGGTCGTGCGACTCAACTAAGTGCAAGATCACCCCGGCCAGCATCAACACGCCTCCCAAGACCAGCAGCCCAGACGCGGCGCGCTCTCCAAGTCCAAAAGCGCCCAGGGCTCCAAGAAACGGTGCGAACGCGAACACAGAGCCCGTGCGTGCAGCCCCGAAGGTGCGCTGGGCGAGCAGATAGAAGCGCAGGCTCAAGCCGTAGCCAGTAGCGCCAGTGCCCAGCAAAACGCCAGCCGCCAACAGGTTCGGCAAGGGCTCTGCGAAAAACACAGCGAGAAAGAAGGTCGCAACGACGCCCAGGCTTGATTTCGCAAGTACCACCTGTCCAGGGTCCCGGTCAGCCACGCCGCGCGACAAGGTGTTGTCCACGCCCCATGCGGCCGTTGTCACCATGACGGCGGCCAAACCGAGCAGTTGCACGTTGCCTTGCAGGCTCTGGTCTAGCGCGAGGACCACCCCACCGGCCAGCAAGGAGGCCATGGCCAGGACAACGCGCCTGTCAACCGTCTCACCGTAGAGGCGCCAAGCCAGCAAAGCGGTGAACAAGGCTTCAAGGGTGAGCATCAGAGACGCGGAAGTACCGCTGGTGCGCTGCAGGCCCCATACAAGGGCGACGGGCCCGATGACAGCACCGAACAGCGCCATTGCCAGCAGGCGACCGGCATCACTGCGCTGCAGCTGCGCTTCGCGCTCTTTGGGGCGGCGGATGAACAAGGCCACGAGGCCCGCGCCGCCATAGAGAAGCCCTGCCGTGGTGAACGGGCCGATGCCCCGGCCCCACAGCTGGACAAAGGGTGTGCTCAGCCCAAAAAGGGCGGCCGCCAGCAGCGCCAGCAGACCGCCCCTGAGCACGGGCGAAAGCGACCCGTGTGCCATCACTTACTGGCCGGTGAAGTTCGCGGCAATGAAGTTACCCGGATGCGAGAAGAAGACATACAGATTTTGCTTCGCCTTGTCGGTGGCAGCAGGGTTTGTGAAAGTGGCTTTCCACTCCTTTCCCTTCTTGCCATCCACCAGTTCCAGCGTCCCGAGCTTGGCCGACTGCCAGGAGCTTTCCAGTTTGCCTGCCTTGACCAACGCATCGCGGCGCTGGGTCGCGCAGTCAGTGACGACAGCTTCCGTCGCAGGAGTTTTGCCATGGAAGTGGCAGCTGCTGCCTTTGTCGGCAAGGGCCATCGGGCTGAAGGATTGCAGGGCTACAAGGGTGGCGGTGAGGATGATTGCTTTCATGATGAGTCCTTGGTTGGATGTTCGGGGATTGAGGGGCAAATTGATGGGTCAGAGTCCATCGCGGGTTTTGTCTTCCGTGTTCTGCACGTCCATGTCCTCGTGGGCGTGCCGGTGCTCTGCAGCAGGAAAGCGGAAGCTGTCAGGGTGGCTGTCGTGCTGGTAGCCGTGCAACTGCGTGATCAGGAGGTACACACCGCCGTAGAACAGCGCCAGATTGGCCGCGTAGCTGAAGCGCTTGAACGACGGCCGATGTCGCCACAGCGCCAGAGCACCCACCATCACCGTGAGCGCAGCAATTTGCCCCAGCTCGACACCCACATTGAAGCTCAGGATGCGCCAGAGCATGGCAATCGGGTCGTCACCCAGCGGCAGCTGCTGCAGACGCGTAGAGAGGCCAAAGCCGTGCAGCAAACCGAAGCCGAATACCGCCCAAAGCAGGTTCGGTGATTCCATCGCGAAGTGCTTCTGGAACCCGCCATTGTTGTCAAACGCCTTGTACATCACGCTAAGCGCAATGATGGCGTCCACCAAGTAGTAGTTCCAGGTGATTTTGAAGTACGTCGCGAAGATGAGGGTGATGCAGTGGCCGATGGTGAAGACGGTCACGAATTTGGCCACATCCCGAAACGTCGTCAGGAAGAACACCACGCCGAACAGAAACAGCAGATGGTCGTAACCCGTCAGCATGTGCCGGGCCCCCAGTTCGATGTAGTGGAAGTAGCCAGCGTCCAGCATGCGCTGCTGGTCCTCGGCGGAAATGCCGTGGGCAACCGCGAGCAACGGCGCGGCGCCCAGGGCAAGCGCTAGCAAGCGCCTGATAGAGCAAAGATTCATGTCTGAAATGGATAAGTGTTGACGACGCCGCGCGCAGGAGAGCGAGCTATTGAGGCTCAGCTCTTGCACGGCACAGCAGGCCCGTGAAGACAGGCGACTTCTTGAGGATTGGTCCGCTGCGGCAAACGCGAGCGGAGTGTCGCGCAGACCTTAGGCGGTCAGGCTGGGAGGGCGCAGCAACCCGTCCAGGAAAACGGTAGGAGGCTCAGAAATGACGGCTAGAGGCGGTTCGCTCTGCATTGCCGCGAACCCCGAATCGTCAAAGAGCGCAGTCAGTCCAATCGGATGAAAGCCATCATCCACATGAAAATGCGGCGCGCTGCTATCGCTGTCAGAGGAGAGATGCAGCGAATCGTCATCGTGGTGGTGGTGGTCGATGTCTTGGACATGGACCGACATGTGGGCGAGTTGCTCCGCCTGTGCGTTGATAGCGAGAGGCGATAGCCACACCACCGTCTGCATGAGCAAGACGGCGATCAGCAAGTAAATCCTCACGATGCGGCGCATTGCTGGAGTATAGAAGTGCATCTATGCGTAAGGCGGCGCACCGGAGCTTGGCGGACTGCTCTTGGCCGATAGCGCCCATTCGACACCGAGATGCGAACGGCAGCAACCGCTGCGATGCCGAAGTAGATGCGCCGGTTCTACTTTGAGGCCAACGGAGCTGGAGCCTATGTTTAGTAGCAGCCGAAGCTCCGCCACTCTTGAGCTCTTGAGCTCTTGACTCCAGAAACTCGAACCATACCCAAAGGTCACTAGCACGGAGGGCCGCAATTGTGACGACACAGACCTCGTCACAAACCTCGACACAAAACAAAAAGGCCCACCGAAGTGGGCCTTGAAGACAAGCTAAGTGCTTGATTTTATTGGTTGCGCGAGAAGGATTTGAACCTCCGACCTTTGGGTTATGAGCCCAACGAGCTACCAGACTGCTCCATCGCGCGGTAAGAAATAAATTATACCCTATTATTCAGCTGCTGCCGAATTATTTTCGGTTTCAGCAGCACGATCGACCAATTCGACCAGCGCCATGGGAGCGTTATCGCCCACACGGAAGCCCATCTTCAGAATACGGGTGTAGCCACCGGGACGCACCTTGAAACGAGGCCCCAGGTCATTGAAGAGCTTGGTCACGCTATCACGGTCGCGCAGGCGGTTGAATGCAAGACGGCGGTTCGCTACGGAATCTTCCTTGGCCAGGGTGATCATGGGCTCGATCACGCGGCGCAGTTCCTTGGCCTTGGGAACGGTGGTCTTGATGACTTCGTGCTCGATGAGCGAATTCATCATGTTCTGCAGCATCGCGAGGCGGTGCGAGCTGGTACGGTTGAGTTTGCGGAGGCCGTGTCCGTGGCGCATGGTGCTTTCCTTTGAGTAATTAAATCAGGCAGCCGTATCAGGTACTGCCCGAGGCACTGTTCCCGGCGGGGAACCAAAAATTATAACTTAACGCTTGTCCAAGCCAGCTGGTGGCCAGTTTTCCAGTTTCATGCCCAGCGTGAGACCACGCGATGCGAGCACTTCCTTGATCTCGTTGAGCGACTTGCGGCCCAGGTTAGGCGTCTTGAGCAGCTCGTTCTCGGTGCGCTGGATCAGGTCACCGATGTAGTAGATGTTCTCGGCCTTCAGACAGTTGGCGGAACGCACGGTCAGTTCCAGCTCGTCCACAGGACGCAGCAGGATCGGATCGAACGTGGCATTGCCGCGCGGGCCTGCCGGTGCGTCGAACGCAGCCAGTTCGCCACCTTCGAGCTGTGCGAACACAGCCAGCTGTTCCACCAGGATCTTGGCCGAGGCGCGCACAGCGTCTTCAGCGGTGATGGCACCGTTGGTTTCGATCTCGACCACCAGCTTGTCCAGGTCGGTACGCTGCTCCACGCGGGCGCTTTCCACGGTGTAGCTCACGCGCTTGACGGGCGAGAACGAAGCATCCAGCACGATGCGGCCGATCGACTTGGTCGATTCGTCGGCATAACGGCGCAGGCTGCCAGGCACGTAACCACGGCCCTTTTCCACCTTGATCTGCATGTCCAGCTTGCCGCCTGCCGACAGGTTGGCAATCACGTGATCGGGGTTGACGATCTCGACGTCATGGGGCGTCTGGATGTCGCGCGCGGTGACCACGCCTTCGCCATCCTTGCGCAGGCTCAGCGTGACTTCGTCGCGGTTGTGCAGCTTGAACACCACGCCCTTGAGGTTCAAGAGGATGTTGACCACATCTTCCTGAACGCCATCGATGGACGAGTACTCGTGCAGAACGCCTGCAATGGTGACTTCCGTCGCTGCGTAACCCACCATGGACGAGAGCAGGACGCGCCGGATGGCGTTGCCCAGCGTGTGGCCGTACCCACGCTCGAACGGCTCCAGTGCGACCTTGGCACGATTGTGGCCAAGCTGCTCGACATTGATCGCCTTGGGTTTCAGCAAATTGGTTTGCATTCAGACTTCCTCTCAATACCCCCAGCTCGTTACACCGGTAAGGCTGGTGAAGCGCCTAAACCGCGATGCCTCGCGGTTCAGGGACGGTTTTCTCGAAATATGTACCGAGCGATTAGCGCGAATACAACTCAACGATCAGGGATTCGTTGATGTCGGCGCCAAACTCATCACGGTCAGGCACCTTCTTGAAGATGCCTTCAGCCTTGTCGGCATTCACTTCCACCCAGGCAGGCATACCCACTTGTGCGGCCAGTTGCAGGGCTTCCACAACGCGGTTTTGCTTCTTCGACTTTTCGCGCACAGCCACCACGTCGCCCGTCTTCACGAGGTAGGAAGCAATGTTCACGGACTTGCCGTTCACGGTAATCGCCTTGTGCGACACCAGCTGACGGGCTTCAGCACGGGTCGAACCGAAACCCATGCGGTACACGACGTTGTCGAGGCGGGATTCCAGCAGGAACAGCAGGTTGGCGCCGGTGTTGCCCTTCTTGCCTTCAGCGGCTTCGAAGTAACGGCGGAATTGCTTTTCCAGCACGCCGTACATGCGCTTGACCTTCTGCTTTTCGCGCAGTTGCAGACCGTAGTCAGAAGTACGGGCACCCGAGGTGCGGCCGTGTTGACCAGGCTTGGAGTCGAACTTGGACTTGTCGGCGATCGAGCGACGGGCGCTCTTCAGGAACAGGTCCGTGCCTTCACGGCGGGAGAGTTTGGCCTTGGGGCCGAGGTAACGTGCCACTTGAGCTTCCTTTGTGTCATCTGCCGCAAACCATTGCGGGAGCCGCCTGAGGCGCTTGCGCGTTCACAGGCGGCGGTGGGCTTAGAGAGATTAGATACGACGACGCTTCTGAGGGCGGCAGCCGTTGTGCGGCACTGGCGTCACGTCAGAAATCGACGTGATACGGATGCCCAGGGCACCCAGTGCGCGGACCGAAGATTCACGGCCAGGACCGGGACCCTTGATTTCAACGTCAAGGTTCTTGATACCTTGATCGATGGCAGCGCGGCCAGCCACTTCCGAAGCCACTTGGGCTGCGAATGGGGTGGACTTGCGCGAACCCTTGAAACCTTGTCCACCGGACGATGCCCACGACAAGGCATTGCCTTGGCGATCGGTGATCGTGATGATGGTGTTGTTGAACGAGGCGTGCACGTGTGCAATACCGTCCGAAACGTTCTTCCGGACCTTCTTGCGAACGCGCTGAGCTGCGTTATTGGCAGGAGACTTAGCCATGATGATCTTTCAATCTTTATTTCTTCAGTGCAGCTGCACCCTTGCGCGGACCCTTGCGAGTGCGAGCATTGGTACGGGTGCGCTGACCACGCATTGGCAGACCGCGGCGATGGCGGAAGCCACGATAGCAGCCGATGTCCATCAAACGCTTGATGTTCATCGTGGTTTCGCGGCGCAGGTCACCTTCAATGGTGAACTGCTCGATTTGCTCGCGAATTTTTTCCAGATCGCCGTCCGTCAGATCTTTGATCTTCTTGGAGTAAGCGATACCAGTTGCTTCGCAAATCTTGCGAGCGCGGGTGCGACCAATGCCAAAAATGGCGGTCAAACCGATTTCCGCGTGCTTGTGCGGCGGAATGTTAATGCCAGCGATACGTGCCATATGCGTCCTCTAATACTTTCCAATCAACCTTGGCGCTGCTTGTGACGCAGATCCGTGCAGATCACGCGCACCACACCCTTGCGGCGGATGATCTTGCAGTTGCGGCAGATTTTTTTGACCGAAGCCGAAACTCTCATTGCATTCTCCTAAAACTTTTCCATCCGTCCCGGCTGCTTCGCACGGAACACAATTTGTGCCCGCGAAAAATCGTGGGGCGCCAACTCAACCGATATTCAGTTCCTTGCAGGCAGTGTCGCAAGTGCAGCACTGCCTTCCTCATCATCAACCGCCTGCGTTGCCCTTGAAATTGGCTTTCTTGAGCAGCGACTCATACTGTTGCGACATCATGTAGTTCTGAACCTGGGCCATGAAATCCATGGTCACCACCACAATGATCAACAGCGAGGTTCCACCAAAGTAGAACGGAACGTTGTACTTCAAGATCAGGAACTCTGGCAGCAAGCACACAAAGGTGATGTACACAGCGCCTGCCAATGTCAGGCGCACCAGGATCTTGTCGATATAACGGGCCGTCTGTTCACCTGGGCGAATGCCTGGAATGAACGCACCGCTCTTCTTCAGGTTGTCTGCAGTTTCACGGCTGTTGAATACCAGAGCCGTGTAGAAAAAGCAGAAGAAGATGATGGCTGCAGCATAGAACATCACGTAGATGGGCTGACCAGGAGTCAACGCACCCGAGATATCCTTCAACCAGCGCATCGATTCACCTGCACTGAACCAGTTCACCACCGTTGCCGGCAGCAGAATGATCGACGAGGCAAAGATCGGAGGAATCACACCTGCCATGTTCAGCTTCAGGGGCAGGTGAGACGATTGACCACCATAAACCTTGTTGCCTACTTGCCGGCGAGCGTAATTCACCAGTATCTTGCGCTGACCCCGCTCGACAAACACCACGAAGTAAGTCACCAGACCAACGACGAGGACGATGAAGATAGCGGCCAGAATACTCATGGCACCCGTACGAACCAGCTCCAGAAGGCCACCGATCGAACTAGGCAAACCAGCGGCAATGCCCGCAAAGATCAGGATCGAGATCCCGTTCCCCAAGCCACGCTCTGTGATCTGCTCACCCAGCCACATCAGGAACATCGTGCCAGCCGTCAAGCTGACCACAGCGGTCATGCGGAACCCGAAACCGGGGCTCAGGACCAAACCAGCAGAGCTTTCCAGCGCTACGGCAATTCCCAGCGACTGGAACAGGGCCAAGCCCAAGGTGCCATAGCGGGTGTACTGAGTGATCTTCCTGCGACCGGCTTCGCCTTCCTTTTTCAACTGCTCGAATGTGGGAACCACATAGGTCATCAACTGCATGATGATCGACGCCGAAATGTACGGCATGATCCCCAGAGCGAAAACCGTGAAGCGCGACAGCGCACCACCGGAGAACATGTTGAACAGATTCAGGATGCCGCCTTGCTGGCCACTGAAGAGCTGCTGGAGTTGGGCTGGATCGATGCCTGGCACAGGGATATGAGCCCCAATGCGGTACACGACCAGCGCAAGCAACAGAAAAACCAGACGACGACGGAGGTCGCCGAATTTCCCGGTCTTTGCAATTTGAGCCGCGCTAGTAGCCACAGATGCCTTCCTTCAGAGCCACACTCAGGCGACGCTGCCGCCAGCAGCTTCAATCGCTGCTTTGGCACCAGCCGTAGCACCCACGCCATTGAGCTTGACAGCCTTGGTCAGGGAACCGCTCTTGATGACCTTCACCACCTTGGCCAATTCACCAACCAGGCCTGCTTGCTTCAGAGCGAGGACATCCACTTCGGCCAGGCCGAGTTGATCCAATGCCGTCAGCGTCACTTCTGCGTTGAACTTGAGCAAGTGCGACTTGAAACCACGCTTGGGCAAGCGGCGTTGCAAAGGCATTTGACCGCCTTCAAAACCAACCTTGTGGTAGCCACCGGCACGAGACTTCTGACCCTTGTGACCACGGCCAGCGGTCTTGCCCAGGCCGGAGCCGATACCACGGCCTACGCGGCGCTTGGCATGCTTGGCGCCGTCTGCGGGCTTGATGCTATTGAGTTCCATGATCTATCTCTCAGAGGACTTTGACCAGATAGCTGATCTTGTTAATCATGCCGCGCACTTCGGGCGAGTCCTGCAGTTCGCTCACGCTATTGAGCTTGCGCAGACCCAGGCCACGAACGGTGGCGCGGTGCGATTCCTTGGTGCCAATCGGGCTGCGCACCAGTTGAATCTTGACGGTTTGTTGCGTTGTCATTTTCAAGCTCCGGTTCAGGCGAAGATGTCTTCGACTGTCTTGCCGCGCTTGGCCGCCACATTCGACGGGGTGGTCGAATTGACGAGCGCGTCAAACGTTGCACGGACCATGTTGTAGGGATTGGACGAACCATGGCTCTTGGCCACGATGTCAGTCACACCCAACACTTCAAAAACTGCACGCATAGGGCCGCCAGCGATGATGCCGGTACCCTTTGGAGCAGGTGCCATCATCACAACAGCAGCGCCATGGTGGCCGGTCACATTGTGGTGGATGGTGCCGTTCTTCAACGAGACCTTGACCATGTTGCGACGAGCTTCTTCCATAGCCTTTTGCACGGCAGCTGGTACTTCTTTCGACTTGCCCTTGCCCATGCCCACGCGGCCATCACCGTCGCCAACCACCGTCAGTGCGGCGAAACCGAGAATACGGCCACCCTTCACGACTTTGGTCACGCGGTTGACCGCGATCATTTTTTCGCGCAGACCGTCGTCTTGACCTTCGTTCTGCACTTTGGGTTGAAATTTAGCCATTTTGTATTCCGCTCCGCTTAGAACTGCAGGCCAGCTTCACGGGCTGCGTCGGCCAAAGCCTTGACGCGACCGTGGTAGGCAAAGCCTGCGCGATCAAATGCAACCTTCTCGACACCTGCAGCCTTCGCCTTTTCAGCGATACGCTTGCCGATGATCTGGGCTGCTGCGGCATTGCCACCCTTGCCCGAACCGCCGAGCGACTTGCGCACGTCGGCTTCCGCCGTGGATGCACTTGCCAGCACCTTGCTGCCGTCGCCGGAGATCACACTGGCGTAGATATGGAGGTTCGTACGGTTCACCGTGAGACGTGCCACGCCTTGCTGTGCAATGCGGATGCGGGTCTGGCGCGAACGACGAAGACGCTGCTCTTTCTTGGTCAACATGTTGCAGCTCCTTATTTCTTCTTGGTCTCTTTGATCGTGATCTTTTCGTCCGCGTAGCGGATACCCTTGCCCTTGTAGGGCTCAGGTGGACGAACAGCACGAATCTCAGCAGCGATCTGACCGACACGCTGACGATCTGCACCCTTGATCACCACTTCCGTGGGCGTCGGGGTGGCAACCGTGATGCCTGCGGGCATTTCGATATTGACCGGATGCGAATAGCCAACAGCCAGATTCAGCTTAGAGCCTGAGGCAGCGGCTTTGTAGCCCACACCGACCAGGCTCAGCTTCTTTTCAAAGCCTTTGCTGACACCGACCACCATGTTGTTGACCAACTGGCGAATCGTGCCGCTCATGGCATTGGCTTCGCGGGATTCGTTAGCAGGCTCAAAGCTGAGCTTGCCGTCATTGCTGGACACTTTCACCAGCGCGTTTTGCGCCAGCGACAGAGCGCCACCAGTACCCTTGACAGAGATCTGGTCATCTTTCACGGACACATCCACGCCTGCGGGGATGGTCACGGGCATTTTTCCTACTCGGGACATTTCAGTTTCTCCTCAATGCCGCGGGTTAGGCCACGTAGCAGAGCACTTCGCCACCGACACCGGTAGCACGCGCCTTGCGATCAGTCATCACGCCCTTGGGCGTTGTGACAATTGCCACACCCAGACCGTTCATGACTTGTGGAATGGAATCACGGCCTTTGTAGACACGCAGGCCAGGGCGGCTGACGCGCTCAATGCGCTCAATCACGGGGCGACCTGCGTAGTACTTCAGGGCAATTTCGAGTTCGGACTTGCCGGCTTCGGTTTTCACCTGGAAGCCGTCGATATAACCTTCGTCCTTCAGCACCTGGGCGATGGCAATCTTCACTTTGGAAGAAGGCACCAAAACCGTGGCCTTGGCGACCATCTGTGCATTACGGATGCGGGTCAGCAAGTCAGCGATGGGATCACTCATGCTCATGTTTAATCTCTCCTGCCTGCTTACCAGCTGGCTTTGGTGACACCGGGGATGTCGCCTGCAAAAGCCAGTTCGCGGATCTTGGCGCGAGCCAGACCGAATTGACGGAAGGTGCCACGTGGACGACCAGTGATTTCGCAACGGTTGCGCTGACGCGTCGGGTTGGCGTTGCGAGGGAGCTTTTGCAGGCCCAAGCGGGCTGCATCGCGCTCTTCATCGCTGCACTTGGCATCGCCAGCGATTGCCTTCAGTTCCGCATACTTGGTTGCGTACTTGGCTGCCAGTTTTTCGCGCTTCAGTTCGCGCTGGATCAAAGCTACTTTAGCCATGCTTCGCCTCAGTTCTTGAACGGGAAACGGAAACCAGCGAGAAGCGCCTTGGCTTCTTCGTCGGACTTGGCCGTCGTGGTGATGCTGATATTGAGACCGCGCAAGGCGTCGACCTTGTCGTACTCAATTTCAGGGAAGATGATCTGTTCTTTGACGCCGATGTTGTAGTTGCCACGACCGTCGAACGCGCGACCAGAGATACCACGGAAGTCACGAACGCGAGGCAGAGCCACGGTCACGAAACGGTCCAGGAACTCATACATCTGCACGCCACGCAGCGTGACCATGCAACCAATGGCCTGGCCTTCGCGGATCTTGAAACCAGCGATAGCCTTCTTGGCCTTGGTCACCACAGGCTTTTGACCAGCAATCTTGGTCAGGTCAGCCACAGCATTGTCCATCACCTTCTTGTCCGAGACTGCCTCGCTCACGCCCATGTTCAGCGTGATCTTGGTCAGACGGGGAACCTGCATCGGCGAGGTGTAGCCGAACTGTTTAGCCAGTTCGGGAGCGATCTTGTCGCGGTAAATTTCTTGGAGTCGTGCCATGTTTACCCCTTAGGCCGCCTTGATTTCAGCACCGCTGGACTTGAACACGCGAATGCGCGAACCGTCAGCCTGCACCTTGATGCCCACGCGATCAGCCTTGCCCGTAGCAGCATTGAAGATGGCCACGTTGGACTGATGAATTGGCATGGACTTTTCAACGATGCCGCCCGTCGTACCCTTCATGGGGTTTGGCTTGGCGTGCTTCTTGACCAGGTTGATGCCATCGATGACCACGTAGGAGTCATCCTTGCGCAGCGACACCGTGCCGCGCTTGCCCTTGTCACGGCCGGTCAGCACGATGACTTCGTCGCCCTTGCGAATCTTGTTCATGGCGCGTCCTTAGAGAACTTCAGGAGCCAGAGACACGATCTTCATGAACTTCTCGGTACGCAGTTCACGCGTCACGGGTCCAAAGATACGGGTGCCGATAGGCTCCAACTTTGCATTCAGCAACACTGCGGCGTTGCCATCGAATTTGACGAGCGAACCATCGCCGCGACGAATACCCTTCGCCGTGCGAACCACCACTGCACTGTAAACCTCGCCTTTTTTGACGCGGCCACGTGGAGCGGCTTCTTTGATGCTCACCTTGATGATGTCGCCAACGCTTGCATAGCGACGCTTCGAGCCACCCAGCACCTTGATGCAAAGGACGGACTTGGCGCCGGTATTGTCGGCAACCTCTAACCGAGATTCTGTCTGGATCATTTCAATATTCCCAACTTGCACCAGAAGACAACAGCCCCAGAGAACTTCTCAAGGGCTGCAAATCAGCCAGTCAGTCTTGGGCCCGTCGTCCGCACCGCAAACCATTTGCAGCACTTCCCGCTGGGCAGAAACTTCACGTAGGAAACGCGAAGCCCTCGATTATTGCAAAAGACTTCTACGAAGTCAAGCGCCCTATCAGGCCGGAACCTGCAAATACTGTTGCGCCAGTTCCAAAAAGGCATCCAGGTGGGGGTCGGCACCCAGTTCCGCACGCAGGATGTCGGCCACCGCAGGGGCCAGCTCGATGGCCTTGCGGGCATCGAGGAACAATAACCGGGAGCGGCGGGCCAACACATCCTCTACCGTGCAGGCGTATTCGTAGCGGGCGGCAAAGCGTACCATGGCTTCTGTCAGCCCCCCACCAAGATCGGTGTGCGCACCGGCAATGTCCCGGACAACCGCCGCCTCGCTCCCGTAGGAGTGCAGTCCCTGGGCATCACTGATGCGATGTTGAACAGCCCCTTCAGGGGTTCCCACCAAGGGCAAACGATTGGTCACACCCGACGGTTTTTCCGGCAGCAGGCCCGTGGTGAAGCATTTTTGCAACACATCTTCGGCCATGGCGCGGTAGGTGGTCCATTTGCCTCCCGTCACGGTGATCAGGCCACTGCGACTGGCGAGCACGGTGTGCTCGCGGCTGATTTTCTTGGTGTTGTCACCATCGTCGTCCTGCGGCTTCACCAGCGGGCGCAGGCCCACCCAGATACTCCGGATGTCTTCCACCTTGGGCGCACGGGTGAGGTAGCGCGCCGATTCGTCCAGGATGAACCGGACCTCTTCGCGGAAAGGCTGCGGCTCACGCACGATGTCCTGGCGCGGACTGTCAGTGGTCCCGAGAATGAGCTTTCCCAGCCACGGCACGGCAAAAAGGACCCGGCCATCGGCCGTCTTGGGAACCATCAGGGCATGGTCGGACGGAAGAAACTCCCGATCCACCACGATATGCACCCCCTGGCTGGGCGCCACAATGGGCTTGACGGGGCGGCCTATGGCCTCTCCGTCCATCTGGCGCAGGGCATCCACCCATACGCCGGTGGCATTCACAACCGTACGCGCGCGCACGGTGAACTGCTGGCCACTGTCTGCGTCTTCACACACAAAGCCTGCAACCTTGCCAGCTTCGTGAATCAACGACCGCGCAGGGCAGTAGTTGACCACCAGGGCGCCCAGGCTGGCGGCCGTTCGCGCCAAGGCCAAGGCCAGACGGGCGTCATCAAACTGTCCGTCCCAGTACTTGACGCCACCCTTGAGGCCTTCGGGGCGGGCCGTGGGCAGGCACTCCAATGTGCGTGCGCGCCCCAAGAATTCGGTGGCGCCCAAGCCCGCCTTCCCTGCCAAAGCGTCGTACATCTTGAGGCCGATACCGTAAAACGGCGTCTCCCAAAAGTGGTATGACGGCATCACAAACGGCAGGGGTTGCGCCAGGTGGGGCGCGTTGTGGAGCAAGGTCGTGCGCTCATGCAACGCCTCGCGCACCAGTGCGATGTTGCCTTGCGCCAGGTAACGAACACCGCCGTGTACCAATTTGGTCGCCCGGGACGAGGTTCCCTTGGCGAAGTCATGCGAGTCCACCAAGACCACGCTGAACCCTCGGGCCGCCGCATCCAGCGCCACCCCCAGGCCTGTAGCCCCACCGCCAATCACAGCCAGGTCATAGTGGTGGGGCTGGGCCAAACGCGCCAAAAGGTCGGCACGCCGTGTGAGGAGGGGAGCAGAGGCAGTAGTCATGGGGTGATTGTCCATGGGCGAAGCAAAAAATAAGGGTTTACCCTTGAATTTTTGTCACTTCGGGGGGAGATCCGGCCCCAGGCCTCCAAAGGCACTGGGGACGGTCTTGAATGAAAAGGCAGCCAGAGACCTTGTGAGCCACGGCTGCCTGAAGCATCGTCACAGTAAGCAGGACGGCGGGTTAAACAGGCTTACCGCGCCTTGCCATCCTTCCAGGCCTGCAATAAGGTGCCGTACGCAATCGTCTGACCCTTTGGCTTCTCATTGGCCAACTTGGCCCACGGCGCTTGCTTGTCGCTCAGCCACTTGGCGGTGTCGCTCTTGGGGTTGAGCTTGGGAGCGCAATGGGCCATCCCAGCGCGTTCCAGACGAGCCATCACCTGGTCCATCTCGTCGGCCAGCGTGTCCATGGCGCCTTGGGGCGTCTTTTCACCCGTCACGGCCTGGGCTACGTTCTTCCACCAGAGCTGGGCCAGCTTGGGGTAGTCAGGCACATTGGTGCCAGTGGGCGACCACGCCACACGGGCAGGGCTGCGGTAGAACTCCACCAGACCACCCAGCTTGGGCGCCATGTCGGTCATGGCCTTGGACTGGATGTCGGATTCGCGGATCGGCGTCAGGCCCACCATGGTCTTCTTCAGCGACGTGGTCTTGGCCGTCACGAACTGTGCGTAGAGCCAGGCGGCAGCCGTCTTGTTGGCGTCGTGGTCCTTGAAGAAGGTCCAGCTGCCCACGTCCTGGTAGCCGTTTTGCATGCCTTGCTTCCAGTACGGGCCGTTCGGGCCGGGCGCCATGCGCCACTTGGGCGTGCCGTCGGCATTCACCACGGGCAGGCCGGGCTTGGTCATATCGGCCGTGAAGGCGGTGTACCAGAAGATCTGCTGCGCGATCTGGCCCTGGGCGGGCACGGGGCCGGCCTCGCCAAAGGTCATGCCCGTGGCTTCCTTGGGCGCGTATTTCTTCATCCAGTCCACGTACTTGGTGAGGGCGTAGACGGCTGCGGGCGAGTTGGTCGCACCGCCACGGGCCACGCTGGCGCCCACGGGCGTGCACTTGTCGTCGGCCACGCGGATGCCCCATTCGTCAATCGGCAGGCCATTGGGCGCGCCGATGTCGGCTGTACCCGCCATGGACAACCAGGCATCGGTGAAGCGCCAGCCCAGCGACGGGTCCTTCTTGCCGTAGTCCATGTGACCATAGATCGGCTTGCCATCGATCTGCTTCACATCGTTGGTGAAGAACTCGGCGATGTCTTCGTAAGCCGACCAGTTCAGCGGCACGCCCAGGTCGTAGCCGTACTTGGCCTTGAACTTGTCCTTGATGTCCTTGCGGTCGAACAAATCGGCACGGAACCAGTACAGGTTGGCAAACTGCTGGTCAGGCAGCTGGTACATCTTTCCATCGGGGCCGGTCGTGAACTTGGTACCGATGTAGTCCTTGAGGTCGATGCCGGGGTTGGTCCATTCCTTGCCCGCAGCGCCCATGTAGTCGGTCAGGTTCAGGATCTTGCCGTAGCGGTAGTGCGTGCCGATCAGGTCCGAGTCCGAGATCCAGCCGTCATAGATGGACTTGCCCGACTGCATGGAGGTCTGCAGCTTCTCGACCACGTCGCCTTCCTGGATCAGGTCGTGCTTGACCTTGATGCCGGTGATTTCCTCGAACGCCTTGGCCAGCGTCTTGGATTCGTATTCGTGCGTGGTGATGGTTTCGGACACCACCGAAATTTCCTTCACGCCCTTGGCCTGGAGTTTTTTGGCTGCGTCGATGAACCACTTCATCTCGGCCATCTGCTGGTCTTTATTCAGCGTGGATGGCTGGAATTCGCTGTCGATCCACTTCTTGGCCTCGGCCTCGCCGGCCCAGGCAGCCTGCCCCATCGCCAGAGCCGCGGCGGCGAAAGCGATCGCCTTGAACTGCATCTTCATTGCTGTCTCCTCTCAGATTGAGACCCCCATTGGTAGACCGGCACCAACCCGGGGGGGAACCAGGCCAGGCCTTCGACACTACAAAAACAATAGCTACAAATGCTTACCCATCAAGCGCAAACGGCCATTTTTTCCTTAACCCTTGCGCATGATCAGCGCCAGCAGCGCCATCGACACCACAAAGCTGATCCAGATCGACGGGTCGCCCTGCAGGCTGAACCACTGGGCCAGCTTGCCGCTGATGCCCACAAAGATCAGGTTCACGTAGGCGGCCGACAGCAGCCCGATAAAAAGCCGGTCGCCGCGCGTGGTCTCCAGGGGCAGGAAACCCTTGCGCATGGTTGTGGGCGACTTGAGCTCCCACACCGTCATGCCCACCAGCATCAGCACGATGCACGTAAAGAACACTGCCACCGGCAGCGTCCAGGCCATCCAGTCAAACATGTCGCTGCCTCCTCAAACCCGGCCCATCGCGAAACCCTTCGCGATGTAGTGCCGCACAAACCAGATCACGATGGCACCCGGCACGATGGTCAGCACCCCCGCCGCCGCCAGCGTCGCCCAGTCCATGCCCGAGGCACTCACGGTGCGCGTCATGGTGGCCACGATGGGCTTGGCGTTCACGCTGGTCAGCGTGCGGGCCAGCAGCAGCTCCACCCAGCTGAACATGAAGCAGAAGAACGCCGCCACGCCTACACCAGCCTTGATCAGCGGCAGGAAGATGGTCATGAAAAAGCGCGGGAAGCTGTAGCCATCGATGTAGGCCGTCTCGTCAATCTCGCGCGGGATGCCGCTCATGAAGCCTTCCAGAATCCACACCGCCAGCGGCACGTTGAACAACAGGTGGGCCAGCGCCACGGCAATGTGCGTGTCCATCAGCCCCACGGTGGTGTAGAGCTGGAAGAACGGCAGCAAGAACACGGCCGGGGGTGTCATGCGGTTGGTCAGCAGCCAGAAGAACACATGCTTGTCGCCCATGAACTGGTAGCGGCTGAACGCATAGGCTGCGGGCAGCGCCACGGTGAGCGAAATCACCGTGTTGATCGCCACATAGATCAGGCTGTTGATGTAGCCCGAGTACCACGACGCATCGGTGAAGATGGTCTTGTAGTTGGCCCAGGTGAAGTTCTGCGGGAAGAACGAGAAGCTCGACAGGATCTCCTCATTCGTCTTGAAGCTCATGTTGACCATCCAGTAGATGGGCAACAGTGCGAACAGCAGGTACGCAATCAGGAACAGCGTGCGCTTCTGGAAACGTTTTTCATTCATGGCCGGCTCCTTCGTCGCTGACGGTGCCCACGCGCTGCATCCAGTTGTAGAGGATGAAACACAGCAGCAGGATGATGAAGAAATAGATCAGCGAGAAGGCGGCCGCCGGGCCCAGGTCGAACTGGCCGACCGCCTTGGTCGTGAGGTACTGGCTGAGGAACGTGGTCGCATTGCCCGGCCCGCCCCCCGTGAGCACGAAGGGCTCTGTGTAGATCATGAAACTGTCCATGAAGCGCAGCAGCACCGCAATCATCAGCACGCCGCGCATCTTGGGCAGCTGGATGTAGCGGAACACCTCGAACTTGCTCGCACCGTCGATGCGGGCTGCCTGGTAGTACGCGTCGGGGATGGAACGCAACCCGGCAAAGGCCAGCAGCGCGACCAGCGGCGTCCAGTGCCACACATCCATCAGCAGCACCGTGAGCCACGCCTGCGTGGCGTTGCCGGTGTAGCTGTATTCAATGCCCATCTCCTGCAACATCCGGCCCATCAGGCCAATATCGGCACGGCCATAGATCTGCCAAATGGTGCCCACCACGTTCCAGGGGATCAACAGCGACAGCGCCACCACCACCAGCACGGCGGACGACTTCCAGCCCTGCGCGGGCATGGACAGCGCCAGCAGGATGCCCAGCGGAATCTCCACCGCCAACACTGCCAGCGAGAAGGTGATCTGCCGCCACAAGGCCGCGTGCAGCTCCTCGTCGCGCATCACAGCGGCAAACCACTCGGTGCCGACAAACACGCGGCGCTCGGGGGAGATGATGTCCTGCACCGAATAGTTCACCACCGTCATCAGCGGCAGGATGGCGGAGAAGGCCACGCAGATGATGACCGGCAGGATCAGGAACCAGGCCTTCTGGTTCACGGGCTTGGTCGTCGTGCTCATGCCAAAAGCTCCTCATTCTGGTAGTAGCAGGTGTGCTCACCCAGCACCTGCAGCCACACCGTGTCGCCCGCCGAGGGCAGTCGCGTCTCGGGGCTGAAGCGGGCCTTGAGCGTGTGCTCGCCCACCTTCGCGGTCAACATCAGGTAGGTGCCGATGTCCTGCACTTGCGCCACCGTGCAGGCAATGGCGCCGGGTTGCTCTGCCGATGCCAGCGCCAAATATTCGGGCCGAATACCCACCTGCACCGGGCCCGTTGGCAAAGTACGTCCCACAGGGGCGTGCAGGCGGTGGCCGACGATGCTGAGCTGGCCTGCGTCCACCTGCGCGGGCAAAAAGTTCATGCCTGGGGAGCCAATGAAATGCCCCACAAACACATGCTGGGGCCGCTCGAACAGCGCATCGGCCGAGCCCACCTGCACGGCGCGGCCACGCGTCATGACCACCACCTGGTCCGCAAAGGTCAATGCCTCGACCTGGTCGTGCGTCACGTAGATCAGTGTGAGCTTGAGCTCGTGGTGGATCTGCTTGAGCTTGCGCCGCAGTTGCCACTTGAGGTGCGGGTCGATCACCGTGAGCGGCTCGTCGAACAGCACCGCCGCCACATCGGCGCGCACCAGGCCACGGCCCAGTGAAATCTTCTGTTTCTGGTCTGCTGACAGCCCTGCGGCTCGCAGGTTCAGCTGATGGCTCATCTCCAACATCTCGGCAATCACGCCCACGCGCTGCTTGATCTGCGCCTCGGGCACCTTGCGGTTCTTCAGCGGAAACGCCAGGTTCTCGGCCACCGTCATGGTGTCGTAGATCACCGGAAACTGGAACACCTGCGCAATGTTGCGCTCCTGCGGGCTGGCGCGGGTCACGTCGCGGCCATCAAACAGCACCTTGCCATGCGAGGGCACGAGCAGGCCCGACATGATGTTGAGCATGGTGGTCTTGCCGCAGCCCGAGGGGCCCAGCAACGCATAGGCACCGCCATCCTCGAACTCCATCTTCAGCGGCAGCAGCGCGTAGTCGCTGTCCTGCTGCGGGTTCGGCTTGTACGAATGCGCCAAGTCCAGACTGATGCGGGCCATCTCAACGCCCTCCTTGTACAGCGTTCGGGCGCGCGGGCGCCCATGCCAGTCGGCCGTCAGCACCAAACACATAGGCCTGGGCCGGGTCCAGGTGCAGTGTGATGGGCGTGCCCAGTTCAAAGTAATGCACCCCGGTCAACTGCGCCACCAGGTCGCCCCAGGGCGTGGCCGCGTGCACAAAGGTGTCCGAGCCCGAAATTTCGGCCAGCTCAACCACTCCGCCCACGCTGATGTCGCCCGGGCGAGCCACCACGCGCAGCGCACTGGCGCGCACACCCACCGTGAGCCCTGCCGCCGTGGCCACACCTTGGAACAGGGGCACGGCCAGTTCTGCGCCGCCCTCCAAGCGCACACCCCCTGGGACCGCCGATGCGGCAATGAGATTCATGGGCGGGTCGCTGAAGGCACGCGCCACACGCAGCGAGTTGGGTGCATGGAACACCTCGGCCGTGGGGCCGTACTGCAGCAACTGACCTTCGTCGAGCACAGCGGTGTAGCCGCCGAGCAGCAGGGCCTCGCCCGGCTCGGTGGTGGCATACACCACGGTGGACTGGCCGGCAGCAAACAGCTGGGTCAGTTCTTCGCGCAACTCTTCACGCAGCTTGTAGTCCAGGTTCACCAGCGGTTCGTCCAGCAGCATCAGCGGCGCACCCTTGGCCAAGGCGCGGGCCAGCGCCACGCGCTGCTGCTGCCCACCCGACAGCTCGGCCGGGTAGCGGTCGAGAAACATGTCGATGTGCAGGCGGCTCGCAATTTCGCGCACGCGGGCGTCGATGTTCTTTTCGCCGCGCAGCTTCAGGGGCGACGCAATATTGGCCGCCACCTTCATGGAGGGATAGTTGATGAACTGCTGGTACACCATGGCCACGTTGCGGTCGCGCACGGGCATGCCGGTCACGTCCACGCCATCCACCATCACGCGCCCGGCCGTGGGCGTATCGAGCCCCGCCATGATGCGCATCAGGCTGGTCTTGCCCGCCTGCGTGGCGCCCAGCAGCACCGTGACGGCGCCGCTATGCAGCGCCAGGCTCATGTCGTGGAGCCAAGTCTGCGGCCCTACCTTCTTGCTGATGCTGTCCAGTGCCAGCTGCATCACGCAACCTTTCTAATGGCCCCCTGGGGGCTGTGTGGATCTGGCTTTCTGCTGCGCACGCAGCAAAGTGCCTCGTTTTCGATTGCGTTCATTTTTGTTCTTTTTTGATCGTATCGAATCAAGGTTTACCCTTAATGAGTTCCTTTTTGTTCGATTTAAAGTATCTCCACCCCATAAGCCGATTGATTCGCGTGAATACGAACCCCCGACAACTGCTGCTTCTCGAAGAAGTCCGCGCGCGCAAATCCGCCACGGTGGAACAACTGGCAGACACCCTGGGCGTGACCCTGCAGACCGTGCGACGTGACGTGCAGCGCCTGGCCGAGTCCGGCCTGCTCACGCGCTTTCATGGCGGCGTGCGCGTGCCCAGCTCCACGGTGGAAAACCTGGCCCACACCCAGCGCGAGACACTGCACGCCGAAGGCAAGGCCCGCATCGCGCGCGCCGTGGCCGAACAAGTGCCCAATGACTGCTCGCTGATCCTGAACATCGGCACCACCACCGAAGCCATTGCCAAGGCCCTGCTGCACCACCGGGGCCTGCGCGTGATCACCAACAACCTGAACGTGGCCGCCATCCTGAGCGGCAACCCCGAGTGCGAGGTCATCGTGGCCGGTGGCGTGGTGCGTGCGCGCGACCGGGGCATCGTGGGCGAAGCGGCGGTGGACTTCATCCGCCAGTTCAAGGTGGACATTGCGCTCATCGGCATCTCGGGCATCGAGCCCGATGGCTCCCTGCGCGACTTCGACTACCGCGAAGTGAAGGTGGCGCAAACCATCATCGAACACGCACGCGAGGTCTGGCTGGCGGCCGACTTCAGCAAGTTCAACCGCCCAGCCATGGTGCAACTGGCCACACTGGCGCAAATCGACCGCCTGTTCACCGACGCGCCGCCGCCGGAGCCGTTTCCGGCGTTGCTGCAAGACGCCGAAGTCGTTTGCACTGTGGCCGCTTGATCACCTGACATTCACCATGACCTACCTGCTCGCACTCGACCAAGGCACCTCCAGCTCCCGCAGCATCGTTTTCGACGAAGGCGGCCACATCGTGGCGCAGGCCCAGCTGGAGCTGCCGCAGATCTACCCCCAGCCCGGCTGGGTGGAGCACGACCCGCTGGAGATCTGGCGCACCCAGCTCGCCACCGCCCGCGATGCGCTGGCCAAAGCGGGCATTGCCGCGAGCGCCGTGCGGGCCGTGGGCATCACCAACCAGCGCGAAACCACGGTGCTGTGGAACCGCAAAACCGGCCAGCCCGTGCACCACGCCATCGTGTGGCAAGACCGGCGTGCCGAGCCCGCCTGCGCCCAGCTGCGCGAGCAAGGCCATGCCGCCACCATCCAGGCCAAGACCGGCCTGCTGGTGGATGCCTACTTTTCGGGCACCAAGCTGCAGTGGCTGCTGGACCATGTGCCCGGCGCGCGCGACGCGGCGGAGCGCGGCGAGCTGGCCTTTGGCACGGTGGACAGCTGGCTGATGTGGAAGCTGACCCACGGCAAGGTGCATGTGACGGATGTAAGCAACGCCTCGCGCACCATGCTGTTCAATGTGCACACCAACCAGTGGGACGACGAGCTGCTGGCGCTGCTGCGCATTCCCAAGGCGCTGATGCCCGAGGTGCTGCCGTCCAGCGCCCACTTTGGCGACATCGCGGCCGACCTGCTGGGCCACAGCATCCGCATCGGCGGCGTGGCGGGCGACCAGCAAAGCGCGCTGTTCGGCCAGGCCTGCTTCACCGCCGGCATGGCCAAGAACACCTACGGCACGGGCTGCTTCATGCTCATGCACACAGGCGGTACGTTCCAGACATCGCAAAACGGCCTGCTCACCACCAGTGCCGCACAGGCCACGGTGCAGCCGGAGTTCGCCATGGAAGGCAGCGTTTTTGTGGGTGGCGCCGTGGTGCAGTGGCTGCGCGACGGACTGCGGGCCATCTCCACCAGCAACGAAGTCGAATCGCTGGCGCAGAGCGTGCCCGATTCGGGCGGGGTGATGATGGTGCCCGCCTTCACCGGCCTGGGCGCTCCGTACTGGAAACCCGACTCGCGCGGCACCATCACGGGCCTCACACGCGGCACCACACTGGGCCACATCGCCCGCGCGGCGCTGGAGAGCATTGCCTACCAGAGCGCCGCCCTGCTGCTGGCCATGAGCCGCGACGCCGTGGCCGCTGGCGGTGCGCCCGTGAGCGAACTGCGCGTGGACGGCGGCGCCTGCATCAACGACCTGCTGATGCAGTTCCAGGCCGACCTGCTGGGCATTCCGGTGGTACGGCCTGCCGTCATCGAGACCACGGCGCTCGGGGCCGCGTACCTGGCCGGGCTGTCGAGCGGCGTGTACCGCAGCACGGATGAACTCTCGCGGCTGTGGCGCGCCGACCGCCGCTTTGTGCCCACGCTCAGCAGCGCGCGTGCGCAGGAGCTGATGGCGAACTGGGAACACGCCGTTCGCCAAACGACAGCCGATTGAACCCGCCGCGCGCCGGATTGCGGCGCAGCGGCGCTACCATCGTGGCCCCTGTTGTTGCCACCTTGTCGTCCCATGAGCCAAACCGCCGCATCCCCAGCCCTCCCCACCATCGCCTTCATCGGCGGCGGCAACATGGCCAGCGCCATCATCGGCGGGCTGATCCGCCAGGGCCACCCGGCCAGCCAGATCGAGGTGGTCGAACCCTGGGCCGATGCGCGGGAGGATCTGCGCAAGAACTACGGGATCGAGGCCCAGGCCGAAGCGGGCCCGGCCCTGCAGCGCGCGCGCATCGTGGTCTGGGCCATCAAGCCCCAGACCTTCAAGGACGCCGCCGCCCAGGCCAAGGCGCACACCCAGGACGCCCTGCACCTGAGTGTGGCCGCCGGCATCCGCTCGGACAGCATCGCCCAGTGGCTTTCCACCGAGCGCATCGTGCGCACCATGCCCAATACACCGGCGCTGGTGGGCAAGGGCATGAGCGCGCTATACGCTCGCCCCGCCGTGGACGCAGCCGAACGCGCACAGGTCGAGGCCATCATGGCGTCCACCGGCGAGTACCTGTGGGTCGAGACCGAAAAGCAGCTCGACGCCGTCACAGCCCTGTCGGGCTCCGGCCCCGCCTACGTCTTCTATTTCCTTGAGGCCATGACGCGCGCCGGCACCAGCATGGGACTGAGCGAGCAGCAGGCGCACCAGCTGGCGGTGGGCACGTTTGTGGGGGCCTCCGAGCTGGCCCGCCGCTCTGACGAAGCGCCTGCCGTGCTGCGCCAACGCGTCACGTCCAAAGGCGGCACCACCTATGCGGCCTTGCAATCCATGGAAGCGGACGGGGTGGGCGCAGCCTTTGAACGCGCCATGGAAGCCGCACGCCAGCGCGCCGATGAACTGGGCAATGAGTTCGGGGGCTAGGGATGCTCTGCATGAATCGAGCGATTGTGTGCGCTGCGGATCGGATTGAACTGCAAGGCGCAAAACGCAGCGATAGCCGTAGCTATCGCGAGGCGTTTGCAACGCGACAGGCCGCCTGAGCCCGCAGAGGCGCACGCCGCGATGGTTCGTGAAGAGCATCACTAGGTATGCCCCAGCTCCTGCAGCCCTGGGAAGCCTGGCACCACACTTCGTGCGCAGCCGACAGCACCGTGGTGGTTCCGGACGGATGCCGTGACCTGATCCTGCACGCCCTCCCCCACCAGCCACCCACCTGGTTTGTGACCGATCTGGCAGACAGCACCTACACCGTGTCCGGCACGGTGGGCGAGCGCTACTGGGGGTTTCGCATGCAGCCGGGCACACAGATAGATTCGCAACGCCTGCTGGCCCTGCTGCAGAACCAGCCCATGAACGACGCCCACGATGCCCTGCCCCTGCTGCACGACTGCGTGGTGCTGGATACGCGGGTGGCCGACGCCCTGCAAAGCCTGGCGCGCCACAGCGAGGTGGCCCAGGCAGCGCGGCAACTGGGCGTGTCGGAGCGTACCCTGCAGCGCCTGATACAGGCCGCCACCGGGCGCCCCCCGGCCTATTGGAAGTGCCTGGCCCGCGTCCGCCGTGCTGCGCAGGCGCTGCCAGCCGCCGCCTCGCTCGCAGAATGCGCGGCGGACCATGGCTACACCGACCAGGCTCACATGACCCGCGAATTTGGGCGCTGGTTGGGCCGCACGCCCGCAGCAGTGGTGGCCTCGCCCCAGTGGCAGGCGGCTATTGGCGCTTCGGGCTATTGCTGAGGGAGCACGCCAATCCCAGGTAGTGGGCCACCTGCTTGGCAGCCAGGTCTTCTGCCGTGTGCAGTTTGATATGCCTGCGCTGTTTGCCAGCGCCCTCCAGCACCTTGAATGCGTCCGGCAGCTGGGCGCCATCGCCAAACTCCAGCGACACATGCCGGGTGTACGCGAACAGGCCACAAAAAGGCTGGGGAGCTGAAAAGAGGATGCCGCCGTATTTGACCTCCTCGCGCACATCGGGCCCCAGAGCGAGAACAAGGGCACGGGCGCCCTGCAGCACGCTGTGTTGCTCGGGATGGCGCTGCTGGATGTCCTGCAGCAGTTGGTTGACGCGGTCTTCGGTCATGGATGAAGGGGTGCAAAGAGGGATCTGAATGAAAGCTGCAGGAGGGCTGGCGGCTCCCAGTCAATGTAGCGAATGGCGTGGAAACCGGCTTGTAAAAACCCGCCACAACCATCACAGACCAGCCCGGCCGCGCGCCGCAGTCAGCCCGTCAGCCCCAACCACCGCAGCAGATAGCTGCCCGCAATGCCCGCAAACACCGTGGCGCCCAGCCAGTGGTTGACGCGGAACGCCTTGAAGCACCCTTCGCGCGAGCGGGTGCGGATCAGCGTGAAGTGCCACAGCACCTGCGCCAGCGCAAGGGCGGTTGCTATATAAAACATAGCGCCCAGTGCATATCCATCAAGCGCCAGGGCCCAAATTGACAAGAAAAGAAGGTAGAACACCACGATGCCCGGCACATCCCAGCGGCCCAGGGTGATGGCCGAGGTCTTGATGCCGATTCGGAGGTCATCATCCCGGTCCACCATGGCGTATTCGGTGTCGTAGGCCAGCACCCAGAACAGGTTACCGAGCCACATCCACCACGCCACGGCAGGCACATGGCCTTGCACGGCGGCAAACGCGATCACGATGCCGAAGTTGAACGCAATACCCAGCACCGCCTGGGGCATGGAAATGATGCGTTTGGTGAACGGGTAGGCAATGGCCACCAGCACGGCGGGCACGGACCAGGCGATGGCGGCCGCGTTGGTGGTAAGCACCAGGCCAAACGACACCAGCGCCAGCACTGCCCCCAGGCTCAACGCCTCTTTCACCGACACAGCACCGGTCGTGACGGGCCTCTGCGCCGTGCGCTTGACATGCTTGTCAAAGTCGCGGTCGGCCACGTCGTTCACGCAGCAGCCTGCACTGCGCATGAGGAAGGTGCCCAGCACAAACACCACCAGCAGGTGCCAGCCCGGAAAGCCGTCGGCCGCAATCCACAGCGCAGACAACGTGGGCCACAGGCACACCAGCCAGCCGGCGGGGCGGTCCCAGCGGATGAGGTCGAGGTAGAGCGAAAACCGGCTACGGGCAGGAACAGATTGCGAAGGCATGGCGGGACGATCGAAAGCAGAAAAAGCAGGCCCTGCAGCAGGGCTCTGCTGCAGGGCAGACCTCGGGCGCACAGAATGTAGCAGCAGCGCTACCGACCGATGTTGCACCGTGCCCGGGCCAAGTAACAGTGCCCTACTGGCGCGTAAAAAACCCGTTACAGTCTCCGCTCCTCTCGCAACGCACCTGCCCATTTGAGGCACCACCGCATGCCCCACACATCGACGTCCCAGACCGCCACGCGTTTTGCTGTCCCCCGCGGAATGCTGGTGGGTTTCGTGATTGCCGCACTGGCCACGGTGCTGATCGCGCTGGTGAACTTCCGCACCGCCCAGGTGCGCGCGCAAGCGGTGGAAGCCATGGACGAAACCACGGTGACCATGCGCCACCTCAACCTGTTCGTGTCTTCGCTGAAAGACGCCGAGACCGGGCAACGCGGCTATCTGCTGACGGGGGACGACACCTATCTGCAGCCCTACAACCTGTCCCTGGGCGCCATGGAGCGCAACATGGCGCGCCTCAAGGAGCTGACGAACGACAGCGCCGTGCAGCGCCGCCTCGTCGTGCAGATCGACGACCTGCGCCACGAAAAGCTGCGCGAGCTGGGCGAGACCATTGAACTGCGCCGCTCGAAGGGCCAGGAAGCCGCCGTGGCCGTGACCCGCAGTGATGCCGGCCGGGTGCTGATGGACCGCATCCGCGACCTGGCGTCGGACCTGTCCACGCTGCTGAACCAGCAGCTGGAAAACGAACGCAAGCAATGGGTGGAAGCGGCGGCCATGTCCACCTATTACTCCTGGGGCGGCTCCCTGGTGCTGCTGGTGCTCATCTGCCTGTCGGCCGCCGCCAACGCGCGGGACTATCGCCTCAAGGCCCAGCAGTCGTGGGTGGCGGCCGGTCTCAACGGGCTGAGCCAGCGCATCCAGGGCGACCACCGGCTGGAAGACCTGGGCCAGCTCACGCTCGAATACCTGGCGCAGTACCTGCGCGCCGCCGTGGGGGCGGGCTACGTGGCCGACTGCAACGGCGCACTCACCCTGTTTGGTGGCTACGCCCTGCCCCGCGAGCGGCTGGAGCAGCGCCTGCTGCCGGGCGAAGGCCTGGTGGGCCAGGTGGCGCGTTCGCGCCAGATGCTGCATTTGCGCGACGTGCCCGCCGGGCACCTGATGGTGTCGTCCAGCACGGGGCAATCCGCCCCCACCGAACTGTTGCTGACGCCCGCCATCGAGAACGGCGAAGTGTTTGCCGTGATCGAGCTGGGCTTTCAACGCCCGGTGACGGAGCCTGAGCGCACGCTGATGGAACGCGCTTCGCAGATGCTGGCGGTGGCCGTGCGCGCGGGCATCGACCGCAACCGCCTGGAAGCCCTGCTGGAAGAAACCCAGCGCCAGTCCGAAGAGCTTCAGACTCAGCAAGAAGAACTGCGCGTAAGCAACGAAGAGCTGGAGCAGCAAAGCCGCATCCTGCAAGAGTCGCAGGCCCAGATGGAGGTGCAGCAGACCGAGCTGGAGCAGACTAACGCCCACTTGGAGGCGCAGACCCAGCAACTGGAATACCAGCGCGAGCAACTGCTGCGCGCCCAAAGCGCCATGACGGACAAGGCCCGCGAGCTGGAGCTGGCCAGCCAGTACAAGAGCGAGTTTCTGGCCAACATGAGCCACGAGCTGCGCACGCCACTCAACTCCACCCTGATCCTGGCCAAGCTGTTGGCAGACAACAAACCGGGCAACTTGAGCGCCGACCAGGTGAAGTACGCGCAGACCATCTACGCGGCGGGCAACGACCTGCTGGCCCTGATCAACGACATCCTCGACCTGTCCAAGATCGAGGCCGGCCAGGCCACCGTGTCGGTGGAAACGGTGACGCTGTCCAGGGCCCTGCAAACCCTCATTGACCCGCTGCGCCCGCTGGCACAAGAGAAGGGCCTGACGCTGACGGCCACCGTCGCACCCGACGCACCGGCCACGCTGGACACCGACCCGCAGCGCCTGGGGCAGGTGCTCAAGAACCTGCTGTCCAACGCGCTCAAGTTCACCGAAAAGGGCTCGGTGGCGCTGCATGTGTCGCGCAACCCGGACGACACCCTGTCGTTCGCGGTGAAGGACACAGGCATCGGCATCCCGGCGCACCAGCAGGAACTGATCTTCGAAGCCTTCCGCCAGGCCGATGGCAGCACCCACCGCAAATACGGCGGCACGGGCCTGGGCCTGTCGATCTCGCGCGACCTGGCGCATCTGCTGGGCGGGTCCATCCACGTGCAGAGCACACCGGGCGACGGCAGCGTCTTCACCCTGGTGCTGCCCCAGAAGCTGGTGCCACCGTCGCCGGAAGCAGAACCCACAGCGCCACTGGCGGCGCCTGCTCCAGCCCGCGCGGCGGCACCGGTCGTCGCACCCGTTCCTTCGGCCCCGGCATTGCCACCCGTGGCGGCCCCAGTTGCCCCCGCAGCCCCGCGCCGTGCGGGCGCGCGCAGCATCCTGGTGATCGAGGACGACGTGCGCTTTGCACAAATCCTGAGCGACCTGGCGCGGGAGATGGACTTTGACTGCCACCTGGCCCACAACGCCGCGGACGGCCTGGCCTACGCAATGCACAGCCTGCCCAGCGCCATCGTGCTGGACGTGAACCTGCCCGACTTCTCGGGCCTGGGCGTGCTCGACCAGCTCAAGCGCAACCCGGCCACACGCCACATCCCGGTGCACGTGGTCTCGGTGGCCGACTACTCGCAAGAGGCCCTGGGCCGGGGCGCCGTGGGCTATGCCCTCAAACCCGTCAAGCGCGACGAGCTGGTGCATGCCCTGCAGCGGCTGGAAGCCAAGTTCACCCAGGACCTGCGGCGCGTGCTGGTGGTGGAAGACGACGAGCGCCAGCGCGAGAGCGTGCGCCACCTGCTCACCAACGACGATGTAGAGATCGTGGGCGCCGGCACGGCGGCCGAGGCGCTCGCGCACCTGCGCAACTCGACGTTTGACTGCATGGTGATGGACCTGAACCTGCCCGACCTGAGCGGCTACGAACTGCTGCAGCAAATGACGGAGCAGGACGGCGTCTCCTTCCCGCCCGTCATCGTGTACACAGGCCGCGCCCTGTCGCGCGATGAGGAGCAGCAGCTGCGCCGGTTCTCCAAGTCCATCATCATCAAGGACGCCCGCTCGCCCGAGCGGCTGCTGGACGAAGTCACGCTGTTCCTGCACCAGGTGGAGTCGGAGCTGTCGGCAGAGCACCGCCAGATGCTGCAGGTGGCCCGCAACCGCGAGACTGCCCTGGAAGGCCGCAACGTGCTGGTGGTGGAAGACGATGTGCGCAACGTGTTTGCGCTCTCCAGCATTCTGGAGCCCACCGGCATCCGCGTGGAGATCGCGCGCAACGGCCTGGAGGCCCTGCAGGCGCTGGAGCGCGCCGGCAGCGGCGGCCACCCTGCGATTGACCTGGTGCTGATGGACATCATGATGCCGGAGATGGACGGCTACACCGCCATGCGCGAGATCCGCAACCGCCCCGAGTGGCGCCGCCTGCCCATCATCGCGCTGACCGCCAAGGCCATGAAGGACGACCAGGAAAAATGCCTGGCCGCCGGGGCCAATGACTACATCGCCAAACCGCTGGACGTGGAGAAGCTGCTGTCCCTGGTGCGGGTGTGGATGCCCAAGTAGGCCCCGCCATGCCCCATCGCAAGGCCCGCACCGCCGACATCGAGCAGCGCCTGCTGATCGATGCCATCTACCACCGCTACCACTACGACTTCCGGGGCTACGCACAGGCGTCGCTCAAGCGGCGGCTGGCGTCGGCGCTGGTGCAGTTCGACTGCAAGACGCTGTCGCAGCTGCAGGACCGCGTGCTGCACGAGACCGCCGTGTTCCCTGCGCTGCTCGAATACCTCACCGTGCAGGTGAGCGACATGTTCCGCGACCCCAGTTACTTCCAGGCGCTGCGCCAGGAGGTGGTGCCACTGCTGCGCACCTACCCGTCGCTCAAGGTCTGGGTGGCCGGGTGCAGCGCGGGAGAAGAGGTGTATTCGCTGGCCATCCTGCTGCAGGAAGAAGGCCTGCTGGACCGTACGCTGATCTACGCCACGGACATCAACCCGCACGCGCTGCGCGCCGCCGAGGCAGGTGTGTTCGACCTGTCCCGGGTGCCTGCCTTCACCGAGAACCACGCGCGCTCCGGCGCTCGCAGCTCGTTGTCGGACTACTACGCTGCCGGCTATGGCCGCGTGGTGTTCGACAAGGGCTTGCGCGAGCACATGGTGTTCTCTGACCACAGCCTGGCCACCGACAGCGTGTTTGCCGAGGTCCATCTGGTGTCCTGCCGCAATGTGCTCATTTACTTCGAGCGCGACCTGCAGAACCGTGCACTCGGGCTGTTCCGCGAGTCGCTGTGCCACCGGGGCTTCCTGGGCCTGGGCTCCAAGGAGTCATTGCGGTTTTCTGGGCACACCGATGCCTTCGAGGACTTCGTGCTGGAGGACCGCATCTACCGAAAAAAGGCCGGACTATGACCAGCCCCGCCCTGGCGCCAAGGCCATCGCCACCGGGGGGCTACCACGCCGTCGTGGTGGGTGGCTCTTCGGGCGGTATTGATGCCCTCTTGCAGCTGCTGCCCGCGCTGCCCGCCACACTGCAGGCTGCGGTTCTGGTCGTGCTGCACCTGCCCCGGGACCGGCGCAGCCTGCTGGTGGACATCTTCCAGCCCCGCTGCGCCCTGGCGCTGCGCGAGGCGCAGGACAAGGACGCCATCACGCCAGGCTCGGTCAGCTTTGCGCCACCCGACTATCACCTGCTGGTCGATGCCGGGCCCAGGGGTCCGCATGTGGGGCTGTCGCTGGACGCCCCTCTGCATTTTTCCCGCCCCTCCATCGACGTGCTGTTCGAATCGGCGGCAGACCACTACGGCCCCCGGCTGGTGGGCGTCCTGCTGTCAGGCGCCAACGAAGACGGTGTGCACGGCCTGCAAGCCATTCAGGCGGCGGGCGGCCTCACGATCGTGCAAGACCCCGCCAGCGCCAGCATGCCCACCATGCCGCAGGCGGCCATCGCGGCCTTGGCGGTTGACCACATCCTGCCCCCTGAAGGCATTGCCAGGCTGTTGGCGGACCTGCACCAGCGCCAGCAGCTTTGATACGGGCATATGCGTCCTTCCTTGAGAACCCCATCCACACTCCCCACCGCCCATGCCCCAGACTGACCACACCAAATGCCTGCTCGTTGACGATGTCGAGGAAAACCTGATCGCCCTGGAGGCGCTGCTGCAACGCGACGGGCTGGACATCCTCAAGGCCCAGTCGGGCCCCGAGGCCCTGGAACTGCTGCTGGCCCATGACGACGTGGCCCTGGCCTTGCTGGACGTGCAGATGCCCGACATGAACGGCTTCGAGCTGGCGGAACTGATCCGGGGCAGCGAGCGCACCCGGCACATCCCGCTCATCTTCATGACGGCGGGCTCGCGCGAGCAAAACTGGCAGTTCCGGGGGTACGAGAGCGGGGCGGTGGACTTTCTGTACAAACCCATCGACCCGCACATGCTCACCAACAAGGCGAGCGTGTTCTTTGAACTGCACCGGCGCAAGCAGGCGCTGGCGCACGAGCTGCGCGCACGCACCGAGGCCTTGCGCATCAACGAAATGTTCATGGCCGTGCTGAGCCACGACCTGCGCACACCGCTGCAGTCCATCGTCGCGGCGGCCACCGTGCTCAAGCGCCAGCCGCCCCCCGACAAGGCGGTGCTGATGGCCGACCGGGTGCTGGGCGCCAGCCAGCGCATGGGCCACATGATCGAAGACCTGCTGGACGTGACCCGCATTCGCCAGGCGGGCGGGCTGGCGCTGCAGCTGGGCTCCACCCACATGCAGGCGCTGGTGCAGCGCACGCTGGATGAGGTGGCCACCAGCCACCCGGAACGCTACATCGGGTCCACCCTGCAAGGCGACCTGGCCGGCACCTGGGATGCCGAACGCCTGTGTCAGGTGATCACCAACCTGGTTGGCAACGCCCTGCACCACGGCAGAGTCGACCACCCTGTGCAGATTGCAGTGGACGGTACCAGCCCTGAGGAGGTGAGCATCACGGTGTCCAACGGCGGCACCATTCCCTCTGCGCTGCTGCCGCATTTGTTCGACCCGTTCCGGGGGGGAGAGCGTGAGCCCGGCCGCCACCAAGGGCTGGGGCTGGGGCTCTTCATTGCGCACCAGATCGTGCGGGCCCACCATGGAACCATCGAGGCCCAGTCACTGGACGATGTCACGACCTTTCGGGTGAGACTGCCGCGCCACTCGCCAGTACGCAGCCCCCGCAATTGACTGCGCGCAGCCCAGCACAACAGCGCAGGTCACCACGACTAGGCGGGTGGCGTGATGAAGTAAAGTATGAACAGCGAGCGATCGGCGCTAGCAAGCCTCAGCCGGCGGCTGAAGCCAGCGCTGTCTGGATGGACTCGAGCAGCTGCTCCAGCTCTTCCAGCTCAAAAGGTTTGAGCAATGCGCGCACGTTGGGCCCCCAACTGCGCGGGTGGCTACCCAGCTCGTAGCCGGAGCACAGCACCACCCACCGCTGCGGATCATCCGCCAGCAGCTGGCGGGCCAGTTCCGTGCCCGAAAGGCCGGGCAGGCTGACATCGGTCACCACCACATCAAAGACGTCCCCAGCATCCAGAGCCAGCGCCTCCTCGGCAGTGGCGCAGGGCGTGACCGTCCGGCCTTCACCTTCCATAAGCATGCCGATGGTCTCGCGCAGCTCCGGGTTGTCTTCAACGTACAGGATTCGCATACATCAGAGGGGATTGATACGCCATGCCGCCCTGCGAAGAAGGGAGCAGGACCAAAACCCGCATCATGCGCAGGCGATGGAACGGCGCCATGTAGGACAAGGCGCTCTTTTTCGCTGTGCTGCAGTGTTCTGCGCCCCTCGGGTAATGCGCGTGGAAGCTGCGAACCCTTTTACTCTTCGAGCAGCGAGCGCAGCATCCACGCCGTCTGCTCGTGCACCGTGAGGCGCTGCGTCAGCAGGTCGGCCGTGGGCTCGTCGCTGGCCTTGTCGGCCAGGGGGAACAGGCTGCGCGCGGTGCGGGCCACGGCCTCATGGCCTTCGACCAGCACGCGCACCATCTCCAGTGCCTTGGGCGGCTTGGCGGGCGCATCGGGCACCGTGGCCAGCTTGCCGAATTCGGCATAGGAGCCCGGCGCCACATGGCCCAGCGAGCGGATGCGCTCGGCAATCGGGTCCACGGCATTCCACAGCTCGGTGTACTGCGCCATGAACATGGTGTGCAGCGTGTTGAACATGGGGCCCGTCACGTTCCAGTGGAAGTTGTGGGTGGTGAGGTACAGCGTGTAGGTGTCGGCCAGCAGGCGCGACAGGCCCTGGGCGATGGCAGCGCGGTCCTTGTCACTGATGCCGATGTTGATGGTGGGGGCGGTGGTCTTGGAGGCCTTGGCCATGTCATTGCTCCTGAAGTGAAGATGGATTCGACAGCAGATGCCCGCCGACCCGTCGGACCTGGAGGCATCGCACCAAAAACACTGTAGCGCAAGGCCATGACCAGCGAGCCTGACCTGCGTCAGAGCCACACCACGGCAGCAGGACATCGCCCGCCAGCGCGGTGCAGGCCAGGCCGGCCTTATGACAGCCGCTTGACCCCCGGCAGCTCGCAGGCATACACCGCGTTGCGCAATGACGCAATGGCTTCATACCGGGTAAAGCTGCGCCGCCATGCCAGCACCACACGGCGCATGGGTGGCGGGCCGCCGTCTTCTTCGCGGATGGGCAGGTAGCGGATATAGCTTTCGTCGCTCTTGCGGCGGCGTGACACGGTGAGCAGTGCATCGCGCGGCACTGAAAGGCGCGGCACCAGCGTCACGCCCATGCCTGCGGCCACCATGTGCTTGATGGTTTCGAGCGAAGAGCCTTCAAACGACTTGCGGATGCCCTCGGCGTTGCTCGCAAAGCGCGCAAATTCGGGGCAGACCTCCAGCACATGGTCGCGAAAACAATGGCCCGCCCCTAGCAGCAGCATGGTCTCGCTCTTGAGTTCGGCCGCCGTCACGGACTTCTTCACCGCCAGCGGGTGCGTGCTGGGCACGGCCGCCATGAAGGGCTCGTCATACAGCGGCGCCATGGCCAGGCCCGTGTCGGGGAAAGGTTCGGCCAGGATGGCACAGTCGATCTCGCCGGTACGCAGCATCTCCAGCAGCTTGACGGTGAAGTTCTCCTGCAGCATCAGCGGCATCTGGGGTGTGCGCGTGATGGACTGGCGCACCAGCTCGGGCAGCAGATAGGGCCCGATGGTGTAGATGACCCCCAGGGTGAGCGGCCCCGCCAGCGGGTCCTTGCCGCGCTTGGCAATCTCCTTGATGGCCGCCGCCTGCTCCAGCACGCTCTGCGCCTGGCGCACGATCTCTTCGCCCAGCGGCGTCACCGAAACCTCACCCGCGCTGCGCTCGAAGAGCTTCACATCCAGCTCTTCTTCCAGCTTCTTGATGGCCACCGACAGTGTGGGCTGCGACACGTAGCAGGCATCGGCCGCATGACCAAAGTGCTTCTCCCGCGCTACGGCAACGATGTACTTGAGTTCGGTGAGGGTCATGGTGTGTTCCAGCAGGCCGTGTCATGCCTTGAGATAGTCGGATTTTCCACCCAACCAGCGCGCGACGTGCTTTGCGGCCAGGTCAGGATACCGGTCCAGCATCTGCGGCGCCAGTTCGCGCGCCCATTCGAGCAGGTGCGTGTCGGTCGCCAGGTCGGCAAAGCGCAACAGCGCATCCCCCGACTGGCGCGCGCCCAGAAACTCGCCGGGCCCGCGAATCTCCAGATCGCGCCGGGCGATCTCGAAGCCGTCGTTGGTCTCGGCCATGGCGCGCAGGCGCTCCTTGGCGGTTTCGCCCACGCGACCGCTGTCGTTGGTGGCGTACAGCAGCACACAGGCCGAGGCGGCCGCGCCCCGGCCCACCCGGCCGCGCAGCTGGTGCAGCTGGCTCAGCCCAAAACGCTCGGCATGTTCAATGACCATGAGCGAGGCATTGGGCACGTCCACCCCCACCTCGATCACGGTGGTGCTGACCAGCACGCCCATCTGGCCGCTGGTGAAGAGCGCCATCACGGCCTTCTTCTCGGCCGTGGGCATGCGCGAGTGCAGCAGACCGACCATGCAGCCCGGCAAGGCCTCGCTCAGATCGGCGTGGGTGGCGGTGGCGTTGGAGAGGTCCAGCGCCTCGCTTTCTTCGATCAGCGGGCACACCCAGTACACCTGCCGCCCGGCCTCCACCTGCGCGCCGATGCGCTCAATCACTTCGTCCTTGCGGCTGTCGGCAATGAGTTTGGTAACGATGGGCGTGCGGCCCGGGGGCAGCTCATCGATGACCGACACATCGAGGTCGGCGTAGTAGCTCATGGCCAGCGTGCGCGGGATAGGGGTGGCACTCATCATGAGCATGTGGGGCTCCATGCCATGGGCAGCGAGTTTCTGCCGCAAGGCAAGCCGCTGCGCCACGCCAAAACGGTGCTGCTCGTCGATGATGGCCAGCGCCAGGTTCTTGAACTGCACCTGCTCCTGGATCACGGCGTGGGTGCCCACCACCAGCGCGGCCTCGCCGCTGGCCACCAGCGCCAGCATGGCAGCGCGGTCCTTTTTCTTTTGCCCGCCCACCAGCCAGACCACCTTGCGGCCGCGCTCGGCCAGCAGGGGTTCGAGCCAGCCGATCATCTTGGCGAAATGCTGCGCGGCCAGGATTTCGGTGGGGGCCATCAGCGCGCACTGCCAGCCCGCATCCATCGCCAGACAGGCGGCCAGGGCCGAGACCACGGTTTTGCCCGAGCCCACATCACCCTGCAGCAGCCGGTGCATGGGCACCTGGCGGGCCAGGTCGGCGGCAATTTCTTCGCCCACGCGGCGCTGGGCGGAGGTGAGGCTGAAGGGCAACACGGCCAGCAACTGCTCATGCAGCGGCAAGGCACCGTCGGCGGCTTTTTGGGCGCGCAACACGGGCGCACGCAGCATGTCGCGTGCGCGGCGCGACTGCTGCTGCGATAGCTGCTGGGCCAGTAACTCCTCGGCCTTGAGGCGCTGCCACGCGGGGTGGCTGTGGTCCTCCAGCGTGGACAGCGCCACATCGGGCGTGGGGTGGTGCAAAAAAGTGAGCGCCTCGCGCAGGCTGAATAAGCGCTGGAGGCCATTTTGGCCATAAACCCGAGTCACCGGCGGCTCGGCACCGGGTGGCAGGGTGTCTGACAAGTCCACCCGCGTCAGCGCGCCCACCACCGCACGGCGCAGGTAGGGCTGGGGCAAACCGGCGGTGGTGGGGTAGACGGGCGTCAACGCCGCAGGCAGCTCGCCGCCCGCCACGCGGAACGCCGGGTGCATCATCTGCCGCCCCCAGAAGCCGCCCTTGATCTCACCCCGGATGCGCAGGCGCGCACCCACGGCCAGGGTTTTCTGGTGCGAGGGGTAGAAGCTGAAGAAGCGCAGCTCGCACGAGCCGGTGTCGTCCTCCACCTGCACCAGCAGCTGGCGGCGCGGGCGTAGCTGAATCTCGCTCGCAGTCACCGTGGCTTCGATCTGCACCATCTGCCCGTCGCGCGCATTAGCCAGCGGGGTGATGCGGGTTTCATCCTCGTAGCGCAGGGGCAGGTGCAGGGCGAGGTCGATGTCACGTTGGAGCCCCAGCTTTTGCAGCGCCTTTTGTGCCACCGACGCGCCGCCTTTGGCCGCAGCAGGGGCTGCCGAAGCCTTGGCGCTAAGGGAAACTCTGGGGGCTGCGGCGGGCATGTAGCGGGTTCTGCGAACGACAAGGGTGGGGCAAAAAGGCTACCATGGTTACCGTTGATTACGCCTAAAGACGGGCGTTTATTCAGAGTCCAGGTCCCCTACCATGCTCAAGCGCATTCACATTCAGCATCTCACCCTGGGCATGTATCTGCACGAGTTCTGCGGGTCGTGGATGGACCACCCGTTCTGGCGGGCCAAGTTCTTGCTCAAAGACCCCGGGGACCTGGCCCGGATACAAGCCACTGCCATCCAGGAAATCTGGATTGACACCGACAAGGGGCTGGACGTGGCGGCGGGCACCGCGTCGGTGTCGCGCGAGGAGGCCGACGCGCAGATTGACACCGACTTCAGTCGCCTGGAGGACCTGCCGCCCATCAAAGTCACGCTGCCATCCCCACCGCCACCGCCCAAGCGCAACCGCAATCCTGCGGACATGCACAGCGAACTCAAGATGGCCGCTGCCATCTGCGTGAAATCCAAAGAAGCCGTGGTCTCGATGTTCAACGAGGCCCGCATGGGCCGCGCGGTGGACTCGGCGAGTGCACAGAGCCTGGTGGAAGAAATTTCGGATTCCGTCACCCGCAACCCCGGCGCGCTCATCAGCCTGGCGCGCCTGAAAACGGCCGACGACTACACCTACATGCACTCGGTGGCGGTGTGCGCGCTGATGGTGGCCCTGGCCAAGCAGCTCAAGCTCAAGGACGACCAGCAGCGGCTGGCGGGCATGGCAGGCCTGCTGCACGATCTGGGCAAGGCGGCCATCCCGCTGGCCGTGCTCAACAAGCCCGGCAAGCTCACTGACCAGGAATTCACCGTGGTGCGCAGCCACCCGGTGGAGGGCTACCACATGCTCAAGGAGGGCGGCAACGTGCCCGACGCCGTGCTGGACGCCTGTCTGCACCACCATGAAAAAGTCGATGGCTCCGGCTACCCCGACAAGCTGCAGGGCGAAGGCATCAGCGTGATCGCGCGCATGACGGCCATTTGCGACGTGTACGACGCCATCACCTCCGACCGGCCCTACAAGCGTGGATGGGACCCCGCCGAGTCACTGCGCCGCATGGCCGAGTGGACCAAGGACCATTTCGACGCCCGCATCTTCCAGGCCTTTGTCAAAAGTATCGGCATCTACCCTGTGGGCTCGCTCGTGCGCCTGACCTCGGGCCGCATCGGCGTGGTCACCGAGCAATCGGCCGCCGCACTCACCGCCCCCATGGTCAAGGTGTTCTTCTCGACCAAGTCCGACCTGCGCATCCCCCCCGAAATGGTGGACCTGTCTGCCCCGGGCTGCACCGAGAAGATCGTGGCGCGCGAAGACCCCGACAAGTGGCGCTTTCCGGACCTGAACGAGCTATGGTCAGGCTTTGCCGAAAAGGTCTGGTAGCCCGATGCCCGCACTGATCACCCTCACGCTGAACCCCGCCCTCGACCTGGCCACCACCACCGACCACGTTGCGCCCACCCACAAGCTGCGCTGCGGCCCGGTGCAGCGCTTTGCGGGTGGCGGCGGCATCAACGTGGCGCGGGTGCTGCACCGCCTGGGCGCAGACGTGTGCGCCTGGGCGCTGGCGGGCGGTGCGGCGGGCACACAGGTGCGGCAGTTGCTGGCCGCGGAGGGCGTGCCCACGCTGCTGCAACCAATTTCGGGCGATACGCGCGAGAACTTCTCGGTGGTCGAGACCACCACAAGCCAGGAGTTTCGTTTTGTGCTGCCCGGCCCCACGCTGCAACCCGCCGAGTGGCAGGCCTGCCTGGATGCGCTGGCTACCCACACCCCACCACCCCGCTGGCTGATTGCCAGCGGCAGCCTGCCGCCTGGCACACCGGACGACTTCTACGCCCAGCTGGCACGTGCCTTAGCCGGCCGGGGCTTGCGGGTGGCCGTTGACACCTCGGGGCCGCCGCTGGCGGCGGCCTTGCAGGCCGGGGTGGCGCTGGTCAAGCCCAGCCTACGCGAGCTGCGCGACGTGATGCAACAGCCGCTGGAACATGCGGCCGACTGGTGCACCGCCGCCCAGTCGCTGGTGCACAGCGGCGCCGCCGAGATCGTGGCGTTGTCAGTGGGCGAACAAGGCGCCGTGCTGGCCACGCGCGAGGGCGTGTGGCAGGCCCCGGCCCTCAACGTACCCGCCACCACCGGCACCACGGGCGCGGGCGACTGTTTTCTGGCGACCCTGGTCTGGGCGCTGGACCGGGGCGATGCGCCTGCCGAGGCCCTGCGTTGGGGCGTGGCGGCCGGGGCGGCCGCGCTGCTGCACCCTGGCACCACACTGGCCCAGGCGGATGACGTGCGGCGGCTGGTGCGCAGTGTGCCCGCGCCGATGGCGTTCACCCCCCAGCCATAGCACCGCGCCTGCAGCGCCTGCACCCCCGTGTGACAATCGCGCCTTCCGCAATTTTTACCTTGGCACGGGCCCGTTCGGCCCTCAAGCACGATGACTGATCTCTCCAGCGGCGCAGCCAGCGCCCCCACAACACCCCGCGTGTTCACCCTCAGCGACTTCGACTTTTCGCTGCCCCCCGAACTCATTGCCCAGCACCCCGCGCCCGAACGCAGCGCCTCGCGCCTGCTCGACGGCCGCGCCATGCAGCCGGTGGACCGTATCTTTCGCGAGCTGCCCGGCCTGCTGCGCGAAGGCGACCTGCTCGTCTTCAACGACACGCGCGTGGTCAAGGCGCGCATCTTTGGCGAGAAGGCCAGTGGCGGCAAGCTGGAGCTGCTGATCGAACGCGTGCTGCCCGTCGAGGCTGGCAACCCGGGTAACGAAGTCGTGGCCCACATGAAGGTTAGCAAGAAGCCCCTGCCCGGCAGCGTGGTGCACATGGCTGGTGGCCGCAAGGCGGGCGGCTTTGACGCGCAGCTGCTGGGCCGCTGGCCCACCGAGGACGGCCCGCTGTTCCGCTTTGCGCTGCACGGCCCGGCGGGCGAATCCCCCTGGGAGCTGATGGACCGCCACGGCCACCTGCCGCTGCCCCCCTACATCGAGCGCCAGCAAAACACCGACCACGACCCCGACGAGGCCGAAGACAGCCAGCGCTACCAGACCGTGTTTGCCCGCAACCCCGGCGCCGTGGCCGCGCCCACGGCCGCGCTGCACTTTGACGAAGGCGTGCTGGCCGACCTGGCGGCGCGCGGCGTCGAGCGCGCGAGCGTCACGCTGCACGTGGGCGCGGGCACCTTCCAGCCCTGCAAGACCGAGAACCTGGCCGAACACCAGATGCACAGCGAGTGGTACGAGATTCCGCTGGCCACGCTGGCCGCGCTGGAGCGCTGCCGCCAGCGCGGCGGCCGTGTGGTGGCCGTGGGCACGACCACGGTGCGCACGCTCGAATCCTGGGCCCAGACCGGCCGGGCCACGGGCGACACCAACATCTTCATCACACCCGGCTTCGAGTTCCGCGTGGTGGATGTGCTGGTCACCAACTTCCACCTGCCCAAAAGCACGCTGATGATGCTGGTGAGCGCGTTTGCGGGATATGCCCACATCATGGGCCTGTACCGGCACGCGATTGCCCAGCAGTACCGCTTCTTCAGCTATGGCGACGCCATGCTGCTGGAGCGTGCACGCAGCACGCCGTGAGTTCCTCAGGCCCTGCGACGTCGACCAGCCCCGCAGCCCGCCGGCGTGCGGCGCTGGCGGGCATCGCGCTTGCCGTCACGGCCTGCGCGTTCTTTGCGCTGCTGGACACCGCAAGCAAGCTGGTCAGCGTGGGCGTACCCATCGTCATGGCGCTGTGGATGCGCTATGTGTTCCAGTCGCTGCTGACCACGGCCTTCGTGCTGCAACGGGCGGGGCGCCCTGCCCTGCGCACCACACAGCCCCGCTTCCAGGCCTTGCGCGGCGCGCTGTTCGCCATGACCAGCCTGTTCGGCTTCATCAGCCTCACGGCCTTGCCGCTGGCGGAGTTCACGGCCATCGTGGCCACGGTGCCGCTGTGTGTGACGGTGGTGGCGGCCCTTTGGCTGCACCAGCCGGTGAGCCCTTTGCGCTGGCTGCTGGTGGTGGCGGGCCTGGCGGGCACGCTGGCCATCATCCGGCCCGGCGGTGAAGCCTTCACCTGGGCGCTGCTGTGGCCGCTGTGCATGCTGGCTGCGGGCACGGGCTACCAGGTGCTGAGCAGCAAGATGGCCGGGCACGAGAGTCCCGCCACCACGCAGCTCTACACCAGCTGGATCGCCACCGCGCTGGTGTCGCTGGGCGTGCCGTTTTTCTGGCAGCCGGTGAGCGATCCGTGGCTGTGGGCGGGCATGTTCACCATGGGCCTGTCGAGCGCGGTGGGCCACATGCTGCTGCTCCATGCCTATGCGCGCACCACGCCGGTGACGATCGCGCCGTTCCTGTATTCGCAGATCGGGTTTGCGATGCTGGCGGGCTGGCTGGTGTACCGCCATGTGCCCGATGGCTGGTCGATGGCCGGGATCGCCGCGATCGTGCTCAGCGGCGCGGCCAGCACCTGGCTGACCGTGCGGGAAACGCGCTGACGGCACTGCCCATCGCCGCCTCCCACATTCAGCGGCAGGTGCTGGTTGGCGCAACGCGGGGCGCGGCCCCCATGGCCGGAGGCTGGTTGGCCGAAGGCAACTCCACACAGTAGGTGCCCCAGGGGCCCGCAGCCTGAACCATGCGCCGGCCCTCTGCGCCGCGCAGGTCGCGCTCGGCAATGCCAGATCCCAAGGCCCCAGTCGGAGCAACTTCCCAGCGCTGATGCGGCGGCTGCGATTGCTGTGCCCCTTGCCGGCGCTGCCAGGCCCGCTCGCGCTGGAGCGCCCGTGCCACATCGTCCATGCTGGGAGCAGCCCGTGAGGCATCACCCGGCCCGGATGCCGGCGCCTGCGGCGCGGGCGCAACTGGCAGTGCGGCGGTCAAGCCCTCCACGCTGCCATCAGGCGCAGCAGGCTCCACAGCGATCGGCCGCCCGCTGCGAATAACGGCCTGCGTGCGGCCCTGCCCGCTGGCAACGGGTGTGGCGCTCCGGGTTGGAGCGGCAGGCTGGGGAACGGCAGCTGGCAACGGCTCGCTGGGTGCCGTAGACGCGGGCAGCGGCGCCAGCGTCACCCTTACCATGGCAGGTGCATCGCTGCGCTCGGGCGAAGTTCGCAGAGCACCATCGCTTCTGCTCAGCATCGCCAGAACCAATCCATGCAGCAACAGCGCCCCAGCTACTGCCCAGGCCAGTCGCGGGCCGGAGCCGCGCGTGCCTCGCACTGCCCTAGTCGCCCTGGGCCAAGCCACCAGCCTCGCCACGCGAAGGCGCCTCGCTATCCTTCGTGTCCGCATCGGGCACCCAGGCCAGCAGGTCTGCCGGCTGGCACTGCAGATAACTGCAGATGGCGGACAGGGTCTCGAAACGCACGCCCTTGACCTTTCCGCTCTTGAGCAGGGACAGGTTGGCCTCGGTGATGCCCACATGGGCCGCCAGATCGCGCGACTTGACCTTGCGGCGCGCGAGCATTTCATCCAGGGTCACGACAATCGCCATAGGAATTCCTTCGCTGGCGAGTTGCTAAACAAACGCATCCGCTTCGGCTTGCAGGCGGTGGCCCTCGGCCAGCACGTGCCCCAGAAGCAACATCATCAGCCCCACGACCAATACGCTCATTTCAAACGGTCCCACGCCCAGCGCCACCAGGCCGTTCTGCTGGCCGGAAGCCAGCCAGGACAGCAGCGCCGTCACCCCCGCCTGGTAGACGAGTGAAGTCACGAACATCGCCAAAAAGCCCCAGCCCACGCCACGGAACCCGTGCACCACCGCCGGCCCGAACACGGCCCCGGCCAGAAAGGACCGGCAGATGCGATGCACGCACAGCACCGCATACAGCATGGCCGCAGCGGGAATGCACTCCAGCGCCACGCCCACCCAGCGCCAATGGGTCTCCATGGAGGGCGGCGGTGTGAGGCCGACCAACAAGGCCTGCGAGGGCACCACCGACAGCGGCATCCAGCCACCCCAACCCGTTTCATGCCCGATGGCCGCCCAGCGCGCCATCGACAACACCAGCGATACCAGGGCACACGCCCAGCTGGCCGCGAGAAGGCCCCAGGCCAGGCGGCGAAACGAGGGGCTGTGAACAGAAGATACCGATGGGGGTAAATGTTGCGTCATGGTCGGTAAATTTTTCTGTAAAACAATAATAATATACCGTCAAACAGAAATTTACCACCATGCTGTTTTTCCTAACGCCCCTGCGCCCTTCGGCTTTTCTCCGTGCTTCATCGTGTCTTTTGGCCCTGGTGCTGCTGTCGGCCTGTGGCAGTGTGCCGGTGTCATCACTGTGGAAGCTGCGGCAGCTCCAGTTGGAGACGCTGGACCCCACCGCGCTGCGCGCCGCCGTGGTACACAGCCCGGGCCTGCAGCTTCATGGCAACGCACTGGAGCTCACGGTGAGCGTTTCGCGCACGCTGCGCAAGCCCGGGGGAGCCATCGCCACCGAGCGCCTGGAAGAAAAATTGCCCCTGCAGGAGCTGCGCAGCACGGCCGATCGCAGCGTGCTCGCGGAATATGAAACGCCCCGGACCCATGTGCAGGTCTGGCGGATCGACCCAGCCGCCCTGCCGCGCCTGCAGGCTCTGCGAGAGCGGGCCATGGGCTGGAAAGGCACGGACGATGGTTCCCGTCAGTTGGGCCTGGGGCTGGAACTGTCGGGCTGTCAACAAGGCGGCTCCGGCAGCCGCGTCGTGACCACCCTCTTGCGATTCACCGACACAGGGGAATACATCCCGCTGGTGCGCAACCTCGACCTTGCGGAGACGATGCCAGCGCACGAGCTCGCCAAGCGGTTTCCGGCCTGCACAACGCGCTGAGCCGCCTCAGTGCGCTGCGCGCAAGGCCGTCAGAACGCTACCGCGTGCCCGTCCTTGCGCGGGTCGGAGCCTGCGATGTAGCTGTTGCCGTTCTTGAGCACCAGCTGGGCGCCGCCAAAGGCGAACACGCCGTTGCCCTCTTCCACCGTCACTTCGTGCCCGCGCGCGCGCAGCGCGGCGACCACGGCAGGGTCAAAGCCTGGCTCCACGGCCACACCCTTGCCGCCCGTCACGCGCCAGCGGGGCGCATCAGCCGCCGCCTGCGGGTTCTGGCCGTAGCGCAGCACGCGCAGTGCCATCTGGGTGTGGCCCTGGCTCTGCATCGGCCCGCCCATCACGCCAAACGCCATCTGGGGCGTGCCGTCGGCATGCATGGCAAAGGCCGGGATGATGGTGTGCGAGGGGCGCTTGCGCGGCGCCACCTGGTTGGCGTGGCCCGGGATCAGGTTGAAGCCGTGGCCCCGGTTCTGCAGGCTGATGCCCGTGCCCGGCACCACCACGCCCGAGCCAAAGCCCATGTAGTTGGACTGGATGAAAGAGACCATCATGCCGGACGCGTCGGCCGCCGCCAGGTACACCGTGCCACCGGGGCGCGGGGCGCCGTAGCCAGGGTCGCCAGCGCGCGTGGTGTCGATCAGCGCGGCGCGGCCGCGCAGGTAGTCGGGGTTCAGCAGCGCATCGGGCTTGACGTGCATGGCGTCGATGTCGGCGTTGTACTGGTGCAGGTCGGCAAACGCGAGTTTCATGGCCTCGATGCTGGCGTGCACGGTCTCCACGCTGTCCAGCGGGTGCGTGCCCACACCGTGGGCATCGAGCATGCCCAGCGCCATCAGCGCGGCAATGCCTTGGCCATTGGGCGGGATTTCATGAACCACGGAATCACCAAAGCGCTGCTGAATGGTGCCAACCCAGTCGGCCTGGTGCGCGGCCAGGTCGGCCATCGTCATGGCGCCGCCATGGGCCTGTGCATGCGCCGCGATGCGCTCGGCGATCACGCCACGGTAAAAGGCCTCGCCCTCGGTCTCGGCAATCAGCTCCAGCGTGCGCGCATGGGCTTCGCTGCGAAAGATTTCGCCCGCCTGGGGCACGCTACCATTCGGCATGAAGCACTCGGCAAACCCGGGCTGCGTGCCCAGCTTGGCCGCGCCCAGCGCCCACAGGCGGGCGATGGTGGGCGACACCGGGAAGCCATTGCGCGCATAGTCGATGGCGGGCTGGGCCAGTTGTGCAAACGGCAGCTTGCCCAGGCGCTTGGAGAGCGCCACCCAGGCCGACACGGCACCCGGCACGGTGACGGCGTTCCAGCCCGTCTCGGGGATGCCACCCAATTTTTCGAAGTATTCAGGCGTCCACGCTGCGGGCGAGCGGCCCGAGGCATTGAGGCCGTGCAGCTCCTTGCCATCCCACACGATGGCAAACCCGTCGCTGCCCAGGCCGCAGCCCGTGGGCTCCACCACGGTGAGCGCCATGGCGGCGGCAATGGCGGCGTCCACCGCGTTGCCACCGGCCAGCAGCATGCGCAGCCCCGCCTGCGCCGCCAGTGGTTGCGACGTGGAGACCACATTGCGGCCCATCACCGCGCTGCGGTGGGAGGCGTAGGGAAGGGACCAGTCGAGGGCTTGGGGGTTCATGTGATGGGACTCCATGGCGGGCCAGGACCCGCTCGGATGAAAACTGGCGTGTCCGAGGAAAAGGACACCGAGGAAGGGCCGCCCCGCACCGAGGGTGTCGTCCCCTCGCCCGCATCGCGCAGCGGTGCGAGAGCGGGGGGAAGGCGCGCAGCGCCTCAGGGGGGTTATTCAATGCTTATTTTGTGTTGGCGAATCACCGTCGCCCAGCGGTTGCTGTCCGCCTGCACCATGGCACCAAACTGCGCGGGTGTGCGCGGCGCGGCGGGCTCCACGCCCAGCTTGGCCAGGCTCTCGGCCACCTCGGGCGCCTGCACGGCCTTGGCAAAAGCCTTGTGCACGCGGTCCACCAAGGCGGGGGGAGCCCCGGCGGGCAGGTACACGCCAAACCAGGTCACCGACGAATAGCCGGGCAGGCCAGATTCGGCCAGCGTTGGCAGCTCGGGCGCCAGGGTGCTGCGCTTTTCGCTGGTCACGGCCAGTGCGCGCAGGCGGCCGGCCCTGGCGTGCGGCATGCCGGTGGGCAGGGAATCGAACAGCACATGCGTCTGCCCGGCAATCAGGTCAGGGATGGCCAGGGCCGTGCCCTTGTAGGGGATGTGCGTCATCTCCACACCCGCCTGGGCGCTGAAGGCGGCCGTGTTCAGGTGCACGATGGTGCCGTTGCCGCTGGTGGCGTAGTTGAGCTTGCCGGGGTGGGCCTTGGCGTAGGCAATCAATTCGCCCACGGTCTTGACCGGCAGGCTGTTGGTGACCAGCAGCACGCTGGGTGCGTCGGCCACATGGGCGACGGGCACAAAGTCCTTGCGTGGGTCGTAGGCCAGCTTGGGCATGAGGTGGGGCGAGATGGCATGTGTGCTGCTGGTGGTCAGCAGCAGGGTGTAACCGTCGGGTGCGGCCTTGGCCGCCTCGGCCGTGCCCAGGGTGCCGCCCGCGCCGGGCTTGTTGTCCACCACCAGTTGCTGGCCCAGGTCGGCCGCCACGCGCTGGGTGACCACGCGGGCCACCAGGTCGGTGGCGCCGCTGGCCGGGAAGGGCACGATCACCCGCACGGGGCGGTCCGGCCAATTGGCTTGTGCCTGCGCGGCAGATGCCAGCACCAGCAGGCCGGCCAGGCCCCAGACACCACGGCCCCAGGAAAGTAGACGCATACAGAGCACTCCCGCAAAGAAATCGGACACAACAGAGGATGGAACCATCTTAGGAAGCTGCGCCTTGCTTGACCAACAGCATTTCAGCAAGCTGCTTTGCCACCACGGCAAACCGGCGCATACTGAACACCTCCCTTTCCGCCCCTTCCTCCATGCGTCCCCACCTGCTGCAAGACACCACCCTGCGCTACTTTCTGGCCGTGGCGCAGAGTGGATCGCTCACCGAGGCCTCGGCTCGGCTGCATGTGGCTGCTTCGGCCCTCAGCCGGCAGATCGCGGGGCTGGAGGCGCAACTGGGCACCCCCCTCTTTGAGCGCCACCCGCGCGGCATGGTGCTGACAGCGGCGGGCGAGATCCTGGCCGTGCACGCCCGCCGCACGGTGCTGGACGCCGAGCGCGCACTGGGCGAGATCGGCGCGCTGCAGGGCCTGCGTGCGGGGCAGGTGCGCCTGGCCACATCGGATGCGTTTGCGAACGAACTGGTGCCGCGCCTGTGCGTGGAGTTCCAGCGCACGTACGCAGGGGTGCAGTTCAGCGTGATCGCCCTGCCCACGGCCCAGGTGCCCGACGCCGTGCGCAGCGGCGCAGCCGACATCGGCCTGTGCTTCAGCCGCGCACCGCACAAGGACATCGACGTGGCCTACCGCCAGAGCGCGCCGGTGCTGGCCCTGCTACCCCCGGGCCACCCACTGGCCAGCGCAGGCAGCGTGCCCCTGGCGCAGATGGCCGGGTACCCGCTGGCCCTGCCCCCGGCCGAAACCACGGTGCGCCAGATGATCGACATCGTCTGCAGCCGCCAGGGCCTGCAGCTCGAAGCCGTGCTCATCAGCAACCACGCCAAGACGGTGGTCAACTTTGTACGGCTGGGCGGCGGCCTGTCCGTGGCCAGCGAGATCGCCGTGCGCCACCTGGTGGCCGAGGGTGCCATCGTGGCCCTGCCCATCAGCGACCCCGGCATGGACCTGCGCGACATCGAAATTCAGACCCTGGCCGGGCGCAGCCTGCCGGTGGCGGCGCAGGCGTTTCTGGAACTGCTCAAGGAGCGGCTACCGCAGCCGTGGTAGCCCTTGGCGTCGGTTATCCGGCGTGCTGGTCATCACCCGGCAGCCCCAGGCGAATCGGCCCCCCGGGCACCGTGGCATCCACCGGCACCCCGCCGCGCCAGCAAGGCGAACATTTGTGCCTCCACGTCTGCGTCGGTCATGGCATGCCGGCAATGCTGCAAACCCTGCTCAGTAACCGTGCTGCGCGCGAAAATCCCGCGCCTTGCCAAAGTGCCCGTTGCCAATAAAAGGGACAGGCGGGCGCAGTGCCGACAGGGGCGAGGGGTGGTTGGATGTGAGCACCAGGTGCCCGCGGTCTGCGGGAATCCACGCGCGCTTGGACTGGGCGTGCGAGCCCCAGAGCATGAACACCACCGGGCGCGGGCCTTCAGCCACGTGGCGGATGACGGTGTCGGTCAGTTCCTCCCAGCCCTTGCCTGCATGGCTGGCGGCCTGGCCCTCTTCCACCGTGAGGCAGGTGTTGAGCAGCAGCACACCGTTCTTCGCCCACTTGACCAGGCTGCCGCCGGGGTTCGGGAACGGGGGGAAGGCCACCCCCAGGTCGCGCTGCATTTCCTTGAAGATATTCTGCAGCGAGGGCGGCAGGCGCACGCCCGGCGCCACCGAAAACGCCAACCCCTCGGCCTGGCCCCGGCCGTGGTACGGGTCCTGCCCCAGGATGACCACGCGCACGTCCTCAGGCGGCGTCAGCTCCAGCGCCCGCAGCGGCTGGGGCGGAAAGATCGCCGCACCCGCCTGCAGCCGCGCCTGCAAGAACGCGAGCAACGCCTGCCCGCGTGCGCCAGCAAAAAAGGCGTCCGCCAACGGCTGCCAGCCGGGCGCCACGGACCAGTCGGCGGGGTTGGCGCTTTGGAGTTGGGCCGGGGTCTGGGGAGTTGAATTCATGGTCGAAATAGGCTCTAGCGCTTTACCATCAAGCGCAAGCAGCTATTAAAACAGGAGTTTTCACCCTCTCTCACCCAAAGAGCTTGGCCAGGGCCAGGCCCGGATCGTCCGCCCGCATGAAGGCTTCGCCCACCAAGAAGGCGTGCACACCTGCGTCGCGCATGGCCTTCACATCGGCAGGCTTCAAGATGCCCGACTCGGTGACGAGAAGCCGGTCCGCAGGCACGTCCTTGAGCATGGAGAGCGTGGTGTCCAGCGTGACCTCGAACGTGCGCAAGTTGCGGTTGTTGATGCCGACCAGCGGAGTCTTGAGCTTCAGAGCCCGCTCCAGCTCGGGCCGGTCATGCACCTCCACCAGCACCGCCATGTCCAGGCTGCGGGCAATGGCCTCGAAGTCGGCCATCTGGGCGTCGTCCAGGCTGGCCGCAATCAGCAGGATGGCGTCGGCGCCCATGGCGCGCGATTCGTAGATCTGGTACGCATCCACCATGAAATCCTTGCGCAGCACAGGAAGCAACGTGCTGGCGCGGGCTTGTTTCAGGTAGTCGGGCTGGCCCTGAAAGAACTGCCGGTCGGTCAACACCGACAGGCAGGCCGCGCTCACCTTGCCATCGCCTTCCATGTAGCTCTGGGCAATGTCAGCGGGCTCGAAGTCGGCGCGCAGCACCCCCTTGCTGGGGCTGGCCTTCTTGATCTCGGCAATTACGGCCGCCTGGCCCTTGGCGATCTTGGCGCGCAGCGCGCCTTCAAAGTCGCGCGTGAGCACACGGCTCTCGGCGTCGGCGCGCATGGCTTCAAAGGACAGGCGCTTTTTGGCGGCGGCCACTTCTTCGTGCTTGACGGCGACGATTTTGTTGAGGATGTCACTGCTCATGGTGCGCGGCCTTTGGGTTGTCGGTTTCGGTGTCGTCGGGCTCAGGGGAGCCCTGTTTCAGAATTTTGGTGAACACGCGGTGCATCAAGAACCCGGCCACGATGAAAAGGGCAGAGATGCCCAGTGCAATCCAGGTGCCAGGGTCGCGCCACATGGCCGTGTCAGGCCGCCGTGGCCAGCGCGTGCGTGCGCGTGACCACCTGCTCCAGCTTGGCCAGCGCGGCGCCCGACGCAATCACGGCACGGGCCTTGGCCAAGCCTGCGGGCACCGAATCGACCACATTGGCGGCATACAGTGCCACGCCCGCGTTCAGGCACACGATGTCTTGCGCTGCGCCAGGCTCGCCCTTGAGCACGCCGATCAGCATCTCCCGCGACTGCTCGGGCGTCTCGACCTTGAGCGCGCGATTGCTCGCCATCGGCAGGCCGAAGTCCTCAGGGTGGATTTCGTACTCGGTGATCTGGCCGTTTTTCAACTCACCCACCAAAGTGGCAGCGCCCAGGCTGACTTCGTCCATGCCATCACGGCCGTACACCACCAGCGCGTGCTCGGCGCCCAGGCGCTGCAGCGCGCGCACCTGGATGCCGACGAGGTCGGGGTGGAACACGCCCATCAGGATGTTGGGCGCACCGGCCGGGTTGGTCAGCGGGCCCAGGATGTTGAAGATGGTGCGCACGCCCAGTTCCTTGCGCACCGGGGCCACGTTCTTCATGGCGGGGTGGTGGTTGGGCGCAAACATGAAGCCGATGCCGACTTCAGCGATGCACTGGGCGATCTGCTCGGGTTTGAGGTTGATGTGGATGCCCAGGGCCTCCATCACATCGGCGCTGCCGCTTTTGCTGGATACGCCGCGCCCGCCATGTTTGCTGACCTTGGCACCCGCTGCGGCGGCCACGAACATCGAGCAGGTGGAGATGTTGAAGGTGTTGGCGCCGTCGCCGCCCGTGCCCACGATGTCCACCATATGGGTCGCGTCCTTGACGTGCACCTTGGTACTGAACTCGCGCATCACCTGCGCAGCGGCGGTGATCTCGCCGATGGTTTCCTTCTTCACGCGCAAGCCGGTGATGATGGCTGCGGTCATGACGGGCGACAGCTCGCCATTCATGATGAGGCGCATCAGATGCAGCATTTCGTCATGGAAGATTTCGCGGTGCTCGATGGTGCGCTGTAGCGCTTCCTGGGGGGTGATGGGCATGACGGTGTCTCCTGGGGTGGCGGTCAAGCCGCCGGTTGATCAGTAAAGGCCAGCTTGAGTCCGAAGCCGATGAACATGGCGCCCGCCACGCGGTCCAGCCAGTGCATGCCGCGCTGGATGGCTGTGGCACGGCGCGCCATCCACGAAGCGGCCAGCGCCCAGCCCACATTGACGGGGATGGCGTTCACGTTGAACAGCACGCCCAGCAGCACAAAGGCCAGCGCCTTGTTGTCGGTGCCCGGCGCGATGAACTGCGGCACAAAGGCCAGGAAGAAGATGGCGACCTTGGGGTTGAGCACATTGGTCCAGAAGCCCCCCAGGAACACCTTGCGAAGCGGCGTGTGCGGCGCAGGGGCCGCCTGCGCAGCTGCCAGCGCTGCGCTGTTACCACCATCAGCACCGGGCTTGGACAGCAGCATGCGCACGCCCATCCACATCAGGTAGGCCGCGCCGATCCACTTGAGCACCGTGAACGCCGTGGCCGAGGTGGCCAGCAGCGCGCCCACACCCACGGCGGCCGCAAAGATGTGCACGAAGCACCCGGCCGTGATGCCCAGCCCCGCAACGATGCCCGCGCGTGTGCCGGAACGCAGCGCGTTGGTAACGATGTAGAGCACATCGGGCCCGGGCGTGAGGTTGAGCAGCCAGCCTGCCGCGATGAACATGAGCAGTTGATGAAGTTCGGGCATGGGTGTGTCTACCAGCGTCGGTCAGGTTCCAGGCGGTGCAGGAAGGTCGTCAGCGAATCGCGCGGAGGCTGCACCGCATGCGCAACCAGGATGCGCCCTGCTGCCCCCCGGTGGTACGTGCCATGCACAACCAAGTGGTTCAGGATCTCGCTGCGCGACATGCGCCCCGTGTCGCCGTCGGTGAAGCGGAACGCCACCGGTTCGGCCAGCTGCGCATCGCCCAGCCCGCCCACGTACTGCGCATACCAGTCGTCCGACGCGCGCACGGCCTCGCTCAGGGTGGCCAGCTCCGGCGTTGCATCGGTGTTGGTCGCCTGATAGGCAGTCTGAGGCAGGCCCTGCAGGTGGCTGGCAAAGATGCGGTCCACCACGTAATTGTGGTTCAGGATGCGCACAAACAGCCGGTAATCGTCGGCAGGCAGCGCGCCCTGCGATGCCGCGCCCAGTGCCAGCAGTTCCTGGTTGGCCCACCGCTTGTACTGAAAAAGCTGGGCTAGGCCCTGGGGGGCTGTCATGCGCGCTGCTCCAGAAAGTTCTTGAGCATGGCGTGGCCGTGTTCGGTGAGGATGCTTTCGGGATGGAACTGCACGCCTTCGATCGGCAGCGTCTTGTGGCGCACGCCCATGATTTCGCCGTCGTCGGTCCAGGCGGTCACTTCGAGCACATCCGGGCAGGTGGCACGCTCGATGGCCAGCGAGTGGTAACGGTTGACGGTGAATTGCTCCGGCAGGCCCGCAAACACGCCCTTTTGCGTGGTGGTGATCACGCTGGTCTTGCCATGCATGAGCTCCTGCGCACGGATGATGGTGCCGCCAAAGGCTGCACCAATGGCTTGATGACCCAGGCACACGCCCAGGATGGGCAGCTTGCCGGCAAAGTGCTGGATCGCTGCCACCGAGATACCGGCTTCTGCAGGTGAGCACGGCCCGGGCGAGATGACCAGGCGGTCAAGCTGGCCCGCGTTCAGGCGCACCTCGATCTCGGCCACGGTGATCTCGTCGTTGCGGAACACCTCGACCTCGGCGCCCAGTTCACCAAAGTACTGGACGATGTTGTAGGTAAAGCTGTCGTAGTTATCGACCATCAAGAGTTTCATGCGGCGCTCCCGGCAGTGGCGGGCTCGCGCAGGCGGGCGAACTCGCGGTGTTCATAGGCAATGCAGGCTTCCATGAGGCTGCGGTAGATGGTTTCCATCACGTCGGCGTCGCCGCCTTCGGCCGCTGCACGCTCGCGCACGCGGTCCACGATGGCCTGGATGCGGGCTTCGTCGCGCACTTGCTCTGCGCCTTGCTTGATGCGCGCGGCCTGGGTCATATAGCCCACGCGCTCCACCAGCAGGGGCACCAGCACATCGTCCAGTGCGTTCACTTCGCGGCGCACGTCCTCCATGGTGTTGCAGGGTTTCACTTTGTCGATAGCGTGGGTCATTCCAGCCCCTCCTCCACCAGCTCGGCCGCGCGCAGCAGCGCGCGGGCCTTGTGCTCGGTCTCTTTCCATTCCAGCTCGGGCACCGAATCCGCCACCACACCGGCGGCCGCCTGCACGTAGAGCGTGCCGTTCTTGATGATGCCGGTGCGGATGGCAATGGCCACGTCCATGTCGCCCGCGTAGCTGAGGTAGCCGCAGGCGCCGCCGTAGAGGCCGCGCTTGGTGGGTTCGAGCTGGTCGATGAGCTCCATCGCGTGCACCTTGGGCGCGCCGGTGAGCGTACCGGCCGGGAAGGTCGCCTTGAGCACATCCATGCTGGTCATGCCGTCGTGCAGGATGCCTTCCACGTTGCTCACGATGTGCATCACGTGGCTGTAGCGCTCCACCGCAAAGGCCTCGGTCACCTTCACGGTGCCGGTTTTGGCGATGCGGCCGATGTCGTTGCGCGCCAGGTCGATCAGCATCACGTGCTCGGCGCGTTCCTTGGGATCGTTGATGAGTTCGACCTCGGTGGCCTTGTCCTTCTCGGGCGTGGCGCCACGCGGGCGGGTGCCGGCCAGGGGGCGGATGGTGACCTTGGTGCCCTCGTCGGTCTTCTCCTGGCGCACCAGGATCTCGGGGCTGGCACCCACCACATGGAAGTCGCCAAAGTCGTAGAAATACATGTACGGCGACGGGTTCAGCGAACGCAGCGCGCGGTACAGCGACAGGGGCGACTCGGTGTAGCGCTTGTGGATGCGCTGGCCCACCTGCACCTGCATGAAGTCACCCGCAGCAATCAGCTCCTTGGCGCGGTTCACAGCGGCCAGGTAGTCGGCCTTGGCAAAGTCGCGCTGGGCGGGGTGGCTTTCGGTGGCCTTCACAACCGGGGCGCTCACCGAATACTTGAGCTGCTCTTTCAGCTCGCGCAGGCGCTTCTTGGCGCGGGTGTAGGCCTCAGGCTGGGCCGGGTCGGCGTAGACGATGAGGTAGAGCTTGCCCGAGAGGTTGTCGATGACCGCCAGCTCTTCGCACTGCAGCAACAGGATGTCGGGGCAGCCCAGGGTGTCGGGCGGGCAGGTGGTCTCCAGCTTCTTTTCGATGTAGCGCACCGCGTCGTAGCCAAAGTAGCCCGCTAGGCCGCCACAAAAGCGCGGCAGGCCGGGGCGCAGCGCCACCTTGAACCGCTTTTGGTATGCCTCAATGAAGTCGAGCGGATTGCCCTGGGCGGTTTCGACCACCTGGCCGTCCGTCACGACCTCGGTTTTGGCCTGCGCCCCAAAGCCGCTGGCCCGCAGCAGCGTGCGCGCGGGCAAGCCAATGAAGCTGTAACGCCCGAAGCGCTCGCCGCCGACCACGGATTCGAGCAAGAAGCTGTGCTTGCCGCCGTCCTTGGTGTGCGCCAGCTTCAGGTAGAGCGAGAGCGGGGTTTCCAGGTCCGCAAAGGCCTCGACCATGAGCGGAATGCGGTTGTAGCCTTCGCTGGCCAGGCTTTTGAATTCAAGTTCTGTGATCACGGGGAGGGCTCCCAGCTGTCGCAGCGCGTGTCCCTGTCAATGAAAAAGGGGCGCTGCGGTCCATTCAATCGGCCTCACCGCATCGGGGTGGAGGCCACGGGTGCACGCTGGGGCTGCTGCCCAGGTGCCATCAGGCGTTCAAAGCGACAGGCTGACGCCAGGGCCAGGCTCCCCGGTCGCTGCAACCTGTGATGAACACGTGGTGAATGAACATGGGCCAAAGTGTAGCAAAGCTTTTTTCAGGGCCTGAGTTGACGACTCTCAAGGCGAGATCGCACAACCACTCGAAAACCCTGTTGCGGCCCGGCAGGAGCACTGCAACAATTTGAAACGAACGACCGTTCTTTTTTAGGAGTTGCGCATGAAGTTTCTCCAGCGATGTGCCGCAGCAGCCGTGGCCTGCCTGTTGGCGGCCGGTGCTATTGCCCAGCCCATCACCGTGGCCGACGTCAAGTATGAAGAGACGAGCAGCCTGAGTGGCAGCAGCCTTCAGCTCAATGGCGCAGGGGTTCGCTACAAGGCCGTGTTCAAGGTGTACACCGCAGGCCTGTACCTTGAAAAGAAGGCGTCGACTCCCGCTGAAATCATGGCCCTGAAGGGCCCCAAGCGCATGAGCATCACCATGCTGCGCGAGATCGACTCCACCGAGCTGGGCAAGCTGTTCTCGCGTGGCATGGAGGACAACATGGACCGCGCAGCGTTCTCCAAGCTCATCCCGGGCGTGCTGCGAATGAGCCAGATCTTCTCGGACCACAAGAAGCTGCAGGCGGGCGACCAGTTCATGATCGACTGGATACCCGGTACCGGCACGGTGATCACGGTCAAGGGAAAGCCCCAGGGCGAGCCTTTCAAGGAGCCAGAGTTCTTCAACGCGCTGCTGGGCATCTGGCTGGGCAATGTGCCCGCCGACTGGAAGCTCAAGGACGCCCTTCTGGGCAAGCCTGCGTGACCCCCTGGGACAAACCCCGAGGCACTTCCGCCCGGGGCTGTCCCGCGCCCGACAGACGCACTCCCTACTCGGGAGTAGCCTTTGGACCAGCGAGCACACCCGCACCTCACTGACGAAACAACGGCCTCTTGCTGCGCGCACCCCGCAGTCACTGATGCCACGGCCTGAACCGAGATTTTCGCGCTACCCGCGCCCCGCAACGAGCCGTCTGTAACGCCCCCAATTTTCTGCCCCCAGATACCTTTTTGCGCCAGACCCCACCATGAAACTCAGCAACCTTTCCGTCGGCCTGCGCCTGGGCGCGTCGTTCGGTGCCATCCTGCTCATCACCGCGTTGATTGCCGCCACCGGCATGTGGCGCATCGCGAGCCTGCAAGGCGCTAGCGAACGCGTGGCCACCCAGGAGATCGAGCAGCAGACCCTGGTGGAGAACTGGGCGTCAGACATCCGCCTCAACTGGGTGCGCACCGAGGCCTTCCTCAAGGCCATTGACCGCGACTACATGGAAAAGCTCACGGCCGACACGCAGGCCACAGCCAAAGGCATCGAGGGCAAGGTCCAGCGCATCGAAGGCCTGGTACAGGGAGACAAGAACCGTGCGCAACTGGCCACCATTGCCGCCGCCAGCAAGGCCTACAACGACAAACTCGCCGAGATCCGCGAACTGCACCGTGGCGGCGAGCCCAATGTGCCCACGCTGGTGGACAAGGACTTGCGCCCTCTGGCGGACAAGTACCTCCAATCCCTCGACGACCTGCGCACTGCCATGGCCACGCAACTGGCCGACAGCCAGAGCGACACCAGCACGCTGGCCAAGGCCAGCCAGGTGTTGCTGGGCGTGGGCACACTGATAGCCGTGGCACTGGGGGCGCTATTGGCCTTCACTGTCACACGCTCCATCGTGCAACCTGTGCAGCGGGGCAAGCAGGCGGCAGAGAACATTGCCGATGGCGACCTGACCCACCCCATCGAAGCCAGCGGCAACGACGAAACCGGCCAACTGCTGCAGGCGCTGGCCACCATGCAATCGCGCCTGGCCACCATCGTCGGCAATGTGCGCCACAACGCAGAAGGCGTGGCCACCGCCAGCGTCGAAATTGCATCCGGCAACAACGACCTCTCGGCACGCACGGAACAGCAAGCCTCAGCCTTGCAGCAGACCGCCGCATCCATGGAAGAACTTGGCTCCACGGTGCGCCAGAACGCCGACAACGCGCGCACGGCCAATCAGCTCGCCATGAGCGCATCCACCGTGGCCCAACAGGGAGGCGATGTGGTGGCCGAAGTGGTCGAGACCATGAAGGGCATCAACGACAGCAGCCGCAAGATCGCCGACATCATCAGCGTCATCGACGGCATCGCCTTCCAGACCAACATCCTGGCCCTGAATGCTGCCGTGGAGGCTGCGCGCGCCGGCGAACAGGGGCGCGGCTTTGCCGTGGTGGCCGGGGAAGTGCGCAGCCTCGCTGGGCGCAGCGCTGAAGCCGCCAAGGAGATCAAGGGCCTGATCGGCACCAGCGTGGAGCGCGTGGAGCGCGGCACAGCCCTGGTGGACAAGGCCGGCGCCACCATGAGCGAAGTGGTTGCATCGATCCGCCGCGTGACGGAGATCATGGGCGAGATCAGCGCAGCCAGCAGCGAACAGAGCCAGGGTGTCTCGCAGGTGGGCGAAGCCATCACGCAGATGGACCAGGCCACGCAGCAGAACGCGGCCCTGGTGGAGCAAAGCGCAGCAGCGGCCGACAGCCTCAAGACACAGGCGGGGCAACTGGTAGATGCGGTGGCGGTCTTCCGCCTCTCAGCCAACGCCACCCGCCACGGCGATGCAACGCCCGCCCCCGTGCGCGGCAGCAGCATCAGCGCATCGCGGCTGGACTACCGCGCCGTCGCGCCACGCCAGTTACCCGCCTGAGAGCGGCTCAGGTCAGCTGCGCCAGCGAATCCACAAAACCGTCGGCATCCACGGCCTGAACGGGCGCGCCGTGGTTGTAGCCGTAGGTGACCAGCACCACGGGGCACCCGGCCGCGCGGGCAGCCTGCGCGTCGTTGCTGGAATCGCCCAGCATCAGCGTGCGCGCGGGGGCAGTGCCCAGCGCTTCGCAGGTCTTGAGGAGGGGTAGAGGATCGGGCTTCTTGCGCTCGAAGGCGTCACCGCCAAACACTTTCTCGAAATACCCGTCGAGGCCCTTGGACTTCAGAAGCGGCAGCGCAAAGTCCGTGGGTTTGTTGGTCAGGCAGGCCAGGCGCAGCCCCCGGGCGCGCAGCGCCTTCAGGCCGTCCTCCACACCCCGGTAAACCCCTGCAAACTGGCCATTGATCGCCAGGTAGTGGCGCTGGTAGCTGGCCCAGGCTGCAGGATAGTATGCTTCGCTTTTTATAGCATCTTGCGCAATACCATCAAGCGCCAGCACGTGTTTTAGCACTGATCGCAGCAAATGCTCCGAGCCTTTGCCCACCATGTGTTCGATGTGCAGGGCCTCGATGGCCGGCAGGGCCAGCTCACGGAGCATGCGATTGATCGCCTCGTTGAAATCCCCCATGGTGTCCACCATGGTGCCGTCCAGGTCCACGATGACGGCATCTACACGGGACAGCAGAGAAGACAACATGGGGTCGGCGGCGTGGGACATAAGGCAGAAAGACGGAAGAGGAAAAAGTTGCCCAAGTTTAAGGAACCGATGAAGCCTTCTTCCTCCCGCCCACCCTGCACTCAGCGCAAGCTCAGCGTCTGCCGCTTCCACGCAGGGTCTTGCCAGCGCTGGAACAAAGGCAGCGCCGCCACATCCCCTGTGACCCGCTCAGTGGTCAGGCCGTCCAACCGCACCACCTCAAAGCTCTTGCGGTAGCGCCCCTGGCCCCGCGCCTCGCGTGCCACCAGCATCTGCTGTCCGCCGGGCACCCATCCGGCCCATTCGGCAACACCGGTTTCTGGCGTGGTGGCCGCTGGCGGCAGCACATCGGCGAGCCAGCCGCCTTCGGTCTTGCGCAGCACCCACAGCTCGCGCCAGCCTTCCAGGGGTTGCACGGCCAGGGCCACCGCCGTGCCTTCGCGGTTGGTGCTGGCCGACGCAGACCAGACCACGCCATAGGTGCAACGGCGCAGCAGCGGGGCCTGGGCCGTGTGCTGGGAATCCACCAGCAGCACACAGGTTTCACCGGGAGCGCCGGGCTCGGTCACCAGGGTCGGGCGGGCTGCTTTGGACGGGGCCGCTGGCGCGGTAGTGGGCACCAGTGCCCAGCGCACCGCACTCACCCGCATGGCAGCGTCGTTGTAGTTGCTTTGATCCTCGTCGGGCAGGTCGGCCTTGCTCACGCCGGCGAACTCGGTCAGCGCGCGCGCAGCAGCGGCAGCCACCGCTGGATCTGCAACATTTTTGCGCGCCTGCTCGAAAGCCGTGGCGCCCCACACGCTGGCGCGGCGCATCTGTACGCGGTTGCGCAGGTAGGGCGGCAAGCCGGCAACGTCCACACGCTCCAGCACATCGACCTGCCAGGCGTGCACCCTGGCGCGTTCGTGGGCTGGCAGGTCGGGGTTGATGCACTCTGGCCGCGTCAGCGCCAGGGCGGCGCGGGCGCGCTGGGCGGCATCGGCCACCGGCATGGCCAGCACGCGGCGAAAGGCTTCGCCTTCATAGCAAACCTGCATGCGGCCCTCCACCTCATAGGTGGCAAAACGCACGCCGTAGGCATTGGCCACATCCAGGTGCGCGGACAGCCTGGCCCCCGAAGCCTTGCCCGGCACGGCCACCGAGGCGCGACGTGCAAGCCGGTCGGCGAACGTGCCCAGCGCATCAAAAGCCTGCGCGCCCTCGACACCCGCCAGCAGCTGGCCGGGAGCCGCCTGCAGGTACGCGGCGGTGAGGCCAATCCCCAGCGCCTCAGCACCCGGCGTGTCTTGCATAAAACGCAGCACAGCCAGCAACGCGGGGCCTTCGGCCTCGGTCAGTGCCATGCGGCGCACATCGCTGGCGCGGATGAAGCCGCCGCGCTCACGCTTGTGGTCCCACACCTGCAGGTAATCCAGGCGCTCGCCGCGCACCTCCAGCACCTCGCCCTGCCACAGGCTGGCCTGCTGCTGGGCGCCATCGCGCGGCGCGGCACGCAGGCTGGCCTGGTCCTGCACCACGATGGCACTGCCCAGGGCATTGGCCGAAGCAGGAGGCACGGCGGCAGAGGCCACCGTGACTGCAGCGCTGGCGACCGCTGCAATGAAGGTCAAGGTCGTGAGATTCATGTTCACTGCTCCACAGCCTGGACAGTGGAGGCGTCGTCGGCAACGCCCGCAGCCTGTACAACACCGGCTTGCGCATTGCGGCTGCCGCCCAACAGCGCCGCGCCGATGAAATCACCGTTGGTCGGAGGCGGAGCGATGATGACCTGGATCTTGTCGGAGAGCTTGTCGGCAAGCGTCTTCTGGATGAGCAGCGGATGCTTGGTGACCAGAGCTCCTTCGCGCGCCATCTGCTCGGCGTTCACCTTGCCAATGCGGTCCATACGGTAGGCCTCGGCCTCAGCCAGCTTCTGACGGGCATCCGCCTCGCCGTTGGCTTCGATGCGGCGGGCCTGGGCGCTGCCCTCGGCGGCCTTGATGCGCGATACCTTTTCGGCCTCGACCTCCAGCTGGCGCTGCTCGATCTGGCGCTGCTTGAAGGGCAGCACATGTTTCATCGCCTCTTCCTGGGCGCGGGCGGCGATCACCTGCTCGCGGGCCGCAGCTTCAGCAGCCACTTCGCGGCGCACCTTGTCGGCGCTGGCGTCCAGCTCGGTTTCTTTCACACGCTTGTCTTTCAGCTCCAGCGTGTAGCGCATCTTCTCGGACGCCAGCTCTTCGGCCAGCAGGCTGTCCATGCCACGGCGGTATTCGGCGGGCAGGTCCACCTTGCCGATCTGCACGTGGCGCAGAAGCACGCCATCGGCCGCCAGACGCGTGCGCAGTTCGGTCTCGATGATTTGTGCGATCTCGGCACGCTTGGACGAGAAAATTTCACGCACGGTGTAGCGGGCAAAAACCTTGTAGACCAACCCCTGCACGGCAGGTGCCACGATGTCGGCGTCCACGTCATCAGGCAGGCGGCCAGCCTTGACGGTTTCGGAGGCAGGATCGAGTGCGTAGCGCACACTCAGGTCGAGCCCGAACGACAGGCCTTCCACCGATTGAAGTGGTGCGCTGCCATTGGCCTGGCGCATGGCTTCAGGGCGATAGCTCTGGTCCCGCAACGAGAAAATGCGCACGCTGTGGAGACCGGGGATCACCCACATGCTGCCATCACGCCACTGGCTCACCGAACCGGTGAACTGGTTCATGCGGACCGCCAGCTCACCCTGGCCCAGCTGCTGCACCGGCGGGTGGCGAACCACCAGGGCACCCGCGCCCACCACCATGGCACCGGCCACCATCCAGCGCACCGTGCTGGCCGTGGGCAGCAGGTAGGCCCAGTGGATGCGCCCTGCGTCCACGTCTGCGGATGCTGGCATGGCAGCTTCCGCCTGCAAAGGTGCCGCGTCTTGCGGCCATTCGCCGCTGGCGTCCAGCGGGCGGGGGGCAGCATTGCGGCCACGCAGGGCTTGTACGATGCGGTTCCAGGCGGTTTTCATGGTGTTTCTCTCTCTCTCGGTAGGGTGTGATTTGTTGTCTGCTTCTGAGCGGCCTCACCGGGCTGCTCATTGGGGACTGATTCTTCGGTTTCACCCCGGAAGCAACAACGCAGCGCGCACCCCAAAGCCCTCACGCCCGCCGCACAAACACTCCGGGCCCGGAAGAAACCTTCACACCCGGCAAGCAAGGCGCCCCGGATAATCGACGCACCCTTACTCCGCGCCCCGCCCATGACCCGCATTGCCGTGATCGAAGACGACCTGCCCACCAGCAACCAGCTGGCGGGCTGGATTGCCAGTGCGAAGAGCGGCATCGTGATTGACCAGTGGTTCACGCGCGACGACGCCGAAGCCGCCCTGGCGCGCGAGCACTACGACGCCGTGGTCCTTGATATCGAACTGGGCCGTGAGCGCCATGCGGGCGTGGCGCTCATCAACGCCATCAACAAGCGCCGCCAGGGCACACCGGTGCTGGTGGTGTCGGCCATGCCTGCGGCCATCTACCGCAGCATCATGAAGGCGCTGGACGCGTGGGACTACCTGCAAAAGACCACGTTCGAGGAGGCCGACTTCATCGAGACCTTTCTCGACATCCTGCGCACCACGCAGGCACAGACTCCGACCCGCGCAGCACCCGCCCCGGCGGGCGATGCACTGGTGCTGGACCCGCTGTGGCAGCGCTCCCCCACCTGGCGCGGCGAGCGCATCAACCTGCCGCTGACGGCCCAGCGCATCCTGGCCACGCTGCACCAGCGCAGTGGCGAGGTGGTGTCATACGACGAACTTTTTGAGGTGGTGAAAAGCGGGCGCAACCGCGACAACGTGCGCAAGCACGTCAGTACCATCCGCGAGGCGTTGCGCGAGGTGGACCCCAGCTTTGAAGGCATTGAGAACGTGCCCATGCGCGGCTTTCGCTGGACTGGCAAGTGAAGCGTCTGCTCCGCCACCCCGCGCTGGAGATGCCCCGCCTGGGGCTGCCCGCCTTTCGGTTGCGGATTCTGGTGCGCGGTGTGTTTGTGCTGCTGGCACTAGCCACCGTCGCGCTAAGCGTGGTGCTGCTCAAGGAAGAAAAGGAGCGTGGCTGGCAAAGCTACCAGCATGGCTTCGCGCGCAGCCAGTCCGAGGTCATGGCCCGTCTGCGCCACCCCTCTGGGCAGTTGGCTTTGCTCAATGCGGGCAACCGTGGCGCCGGCCCCGCGCCGCTGGCGCCCCTGCTGCTGCCCTACGCGGCGCTGGACTTCGATGACCAGAACAAGGCCCAGCAGGCCGTGGAGATGGCAGGCTGCGCGGTGCAGTACCCCGACGGCTCATCGGTCTGCGCGGCCATCGGCAACAACCCCTATGCCGGGGGCTTCATTTACCTGGTGGGCAGCTTCTACGCGGGCGAGCTGGTGCCCCGCGAACGTGGCGCACTGGATCTGCAGGCCGTGCACCGCGCCCGCATCACGCTGGACATGCGCGGCGCTTCCTACCGCTGGGTGGCGCCTTTTGAAACACTGCCACCCCAGGGCACGATCAGCACCCGGGGCCGCCTGACGGGCTTTGTGGACAGCGGTGAAGAATCCCTGGATGCCCGCGCGCGGCCAGTGCGGGATTTTCGCGGCTGGCTCTGGCAGAACGGCCAGTGCCGGGATCTGGCGGGCGCCGTGCCCGATTGCCTGCGCCGCACCTTCTACTCCATCCGCCTGCCGGTGGAGCTGTTCCGCGAAGCGCTGTTTGACAAGCAGCGCCTGGTCTGGCCGCCACAGGATCTTGGCAACATGCGCGTGCGGGTGGAAATGCTGGCGCCCGGCACAGGCGCAGCGCTGTTCGACAGCAATGCCCCCGGTGCCCAGGGTGCGGCTTCGCTGGCGGATGTGGCGCGCACCCTGCTGCCCGGCGAACAGGTGCAGATCCGCAAGCTGGGCACGAGCGACAGCGAAGCGATCACACTCAAGGGTTCCGAAGTGCAGGCAGACCCGTCGGCGCCCTGGCTGCTGCGCCTTATCAGCTGGCTGCCGCTGGAGTGGCAAGCCGCTGGCGATCATCAGGCGCAGCCGGTACCGGCCGGCCTCGACATTCTGGACACCCCGGCGGGCAACTATGCCGTCACCTTTACCGGCAACCTGCGCGGCGTGGAGCAGGGCCTTGCCGCCGTGGCCACCCGCATGTCGTGGTACCTGGGCGCCATGCTCGCGGCCATCGCGCTGGCCTGGCTGGTGGTGGAGGTGGGCCTCATCCGCCGCGTGACCGCCCTCACCCGCCGCGCGGCAGCGGTTTCGTACAACGTGCAGGACGGGCACATCGGCCCCCGCCTGGGCGACCTAGACGTGTCGGACCTGCGCGGATCGGACGAGCTGGGCATTCTGGCTGGCGGCCTGGCCGACCTGCTCCAGCGTGTGAAAGACGATATCCAGCGCGAACAGTTGCGCGCCCAGCAGGAGCGCGACATGTGGCATGCCGTGGGGCACGAGATCATGTCCCCCTTGCAATCGCTCATGGTGCTGCACGGCAGCGCCGACGACCCGGGCCACCGCTACATCCAGCGCATGCAACAGGCCGTGCATGTGCTGTATGGCACGGCCTCCCCTGCAGAGGCCTTGCAGGCGGCCGACGTGCCGCAGGGTCGGCTGGACCTGGATGCCTTCCTGCGCCACGTGGCCAACAACGCGCACTTTGCAGGCATCGACAACGTGGTCTATGAAGGAGGGGCGGGCCCGGTCATCGTTCGGGCGGACGAATTTGCATTGGAAGACGTGGTGACCCACATCCTGCGCAATGCCGACCGCTACCGCCCGCCGGGCACGGCCATCACGCTGACGCTGGCGGCCTCCGAGTCGACTGCCAGCGCCACGCTGCGCAACCAGGGTGTCACCATTGCCGAGGATCTGCTGGGGCGCATCTTTGAGCTGGGGGTGTCCGACCCCAGCCTTCCCATGCCCGACGGCGAGTGCGGGCACCGGGGCCAGGGCCTGTTCGTGGCCAAGACCTACATGGCCAAGATGGGTGGCACGATCAACGCGCGCAATACGGCCGACGGCGTGGCCTTCGTCCTGACTTTTCAGCGCCTGGGCTGACCAGGCCCGAAACACGCGCCCCGCGCACGGCAGGGGGCGGCACTGTCCGACAGCGGCGCGCAGCAGTGGGGCCTACCCTGCAGGCATACGTTCAGACCACTGTCTGCGATTGCCCCAGGAGCCCTTTCATGAAACGCATTCCCTTTGCCACCCCCCTCTTCACCGCCGCCTTGTTGCTGGCCTGCGCGGGTGCATTCGCACAAACGCCGCCTCAGGACGCGCGGGCACGCTATGAGCAGGAGCGGGAAAAGTGCATGACCAACAACACCCAGGACAGTCTGGCCACCTGCCTGCGCGAGGCCAACAACGCGCTGGATGCTTCGCGCAAGGGCGATCTGAGCAACCCTGGAGCCGCCGCAAACGACAACGCCACACAGCGTTGTGCTGCGTTCCAGACGGCTGCCGACCAGGCTGATTGCATGCGCCGTGTGCAAAGCAGCCCGGCGAGTGGCTCGGTGTCCGGCGGCGGCGTGTTGCGTGAATCGACCACCACGACGATCACCGTCCCTGCACAACAATAACCAAGCTCCAGGAAGGCGTGGTCTGTGAAAACGGCCACCGCGCAAAGTCTGCGCAGCGGCTCAGGAGATCACCCCAGTTCTGCGCGCATCGCGTCGATGACGCCTTGGTAGTCCGGCTTGCCAAAGATGGCGCTGCCCGCCACAAAGGTGTCAGCACCCGCATCGGCCACGCGGCGGATGTTGTCGGTCTTGATGCCGCCATCCACTTCCAGGCGGATGTCCTTGCCCGAGGCGTCGATGCGCTTGCGCACAGCTTCGATCTTGCGCAGGGCCGAGTCGATGAAGCTCTGGCCGCCAAAGCCGGGGTTCACGCTCATGATGAGGATGAGGTCGATGTCGTCGATCACCCAGTCGAGAACGTCCAGCGGCTCCGCCGGATTGAACACCAGGCCGGGCTTGACGCCCTTGGAACGGATGGCCTGGATGCTGCGGTGCACATGGCCCGAGGCATCGGGGTGAAAGCTGATGTAGTCCGCACCCGCGTCGGCAAACGCGGCGGCCAGGGCGTCCACCGGCTGGATCATCAGGTGCACATCGATCGGTACGGCCACACCGGCGGCGGTCTTGGCATGGGGCTTGAGCGCCTGGCACACCATGGGGCCGAAAGTGAGGTTGGGCACGTAATGGTTGTCCATCACGTCGAAGTGGATCCAGTCTGCGCCAGCGGCAATGACATTGCGCACCTCTTCACCCAGGCGGGCGAAGTCGGCAGAGAGGATGGAGGGGGCGATTCGGAATGTGCGGCTCATCCTCCGATTGTCGCAAAGCGCAGAAGCCCTGGGGTTTTACCCCACGGGCATGCACTTTTTACGAATCTCCACGGTTACCATTCGCCCCATGCCAAAGTACCAGTTTGACGTGGAAGTGCTGCCCGAATACCTGCCCGAGCAGTCTGCGCCGGACACGGGGGTGTTCAGCTTCGCTTACACCATCACCATCACCAATTCCGGGGAAACGCCTGCGCAGCTGATTTCGCGCCACTGGATCATCAGTGACTCCCGGGGCCACACCGAAGAGGTCAAGGGCCTGGGTGTGGTGGGCCACCAGCCGCTGCTCAAGCCAGGGGAATCGTTCCAGTACACCAGCGGTTGCCGGCTGCGCACCTCCAGCGGCACCATGCACGGCACCTTTCACTGCGTGGCCGAAGATGGCGAGCCTTTCAACAGCCCGGTGCCGTTGTTCGTGCTGGAGGCGATCAGCCACGGCCCTTCGGGCGAACCTTTCAGCGGCCGGGTGCTGCATTGAAGCGCTATTGCCCCCACACTCCCCACTCCGTGTGGTCGCTGCCCCCCCAAGGGGGCCGCTTTTCATCTTGGGGCGGCCCGGCGATGAAGCATTACCCCCACACTCCCCACTCCGTGTGGTCGCTGCCCCCCAAGGGGGCCGCTTTTCATCTTGGGGCGGCCCGGCGATGAAAAACACCCCCCATTCCGACCTGGCCAGCATTCTGGCGGCTCTCGACCCGGCCGCTGACCTGGCCCATCGCCATCTGTGGCTCATCCACCTGCTGGACTGGGTGCGCGGCAAGCGCGATTCGGTGCCTGCCGCTGTGGGCCGGGTGCAGCTTTTCATCGATGCGGTCGCGGCACGGCCCGATCTCCAGCAGCGGCTGCAAGCCTGGTGGGCCACCTTGGTGGGCCAGGTCGATATCACCACCTTGCTGGCCGATTTTGGCTTTGCGCCCCGCACTGCGCTGGTCAGCGAGATGGCGGAACGTCTGCGCACCAAGCTGCTGCCGGGCAGCCCAGAGACCATCGACGCGTCCGAGCTTTTCATGCTGGCGCTGCCCAGCGCTTTTGACGCCCAGTGGCTCGCGGCGCTTGACGAAGCCCAGCTGAACCGGCTGGTGGAGTTGCTGGCTTCCCCGGGTGGCAACAACAGCCCCGGTGGCGCCACGCGCTGGCACCGCGCCCTGCTCGATGCCATCACCTACTGTGCGGGGCAGATTCTCTCGACCGGATTTGCCCCCGAACTGCGGTTGCGCATGAGCGAGTCCGCGCGCGAGGCGCAGCCTTTTCATGCACTGATCCGCGATGTGGAGAGCCTGCGCGTGGAGGTGCTGCATGCGCTGCGCACGCCTGACCGGCTCAACGAGTCGGCCCAGCGCCTGCGCGAGCGCCTGGAAGCCTGCCGCGCGGCGGCTGCCACCGTGTACACCCATTTCGAGGACAACGGCATTTCAGTGGGCCTGGTCTTTCGCCTGCGGCAGCTGCGCGAGCGCATCCTGCGCGTGCGCGAATTGCTCGACTGCCTGCTGTCGGCCCAACCAGCCGTCACGGCGGCGCAGCTCATGGCGCACCTGGTGATGGTGGGGCAGGAGCGGCGCAGCCTGCGCGCGTTGCTGGCGTCCAACTCCTCGCTGCTGGCGGCCAAGGTGGCCGAGCGCAGCGCCGAGACGGGCGAGCACTATATCACCCGCACAGGCACCGAATACCGCGCCATGCTGCGCAAGGCGGCGGGCGGCGGTGCGCTGATGGCGTTCACCACACTGACCAAGTTCGGCCTCCATGCGCTGGCGCTGTCGGCGTTCTGGGGCGGGTTCATGGCGGGGGTCAACTACGCCGTGAGCTTTGTGCTGATCCAGCTGCTGCACTTCACGGTGGCCACCAAACAACCGGCCATGACGGCGCCGGCCATGGCAGCCAAGCTCAAGGAGCTGGGCTCGGGCGGCGCGATCGAGGCGTTTGTGGATGAGATCACGCACCTGGTGCGCTCCCAGGTGGCGGCCGTGCTGGGCAATGTGCTGGTGGTCTTCCCCGCCGTGGTGGCGCTGGCCACGCTGATTGCCCTGGCCACGGGCGGCCCGGCCATCAGCGTGAAGGAGGCAGAGCATGTGCTCGCATCCTTGCACCTGCTCGGGCCTTCGCTGTTTTTTGCGGCCTTTACCGGGGTGCTGCTGTTTGCATCCAGCATCGTTGCGGGCTGGACGGAGAACTGGTTCGTGCTGCACCGCATGGACTCGGCATTGCACTACAACCCGCGCATCACGGCGCTGCTGGGCGGCGAGCGCGCCGCGCGCTGGGCCCGCTTCCTGCGCGAAAACCTCTCGGGCCTTGCGGCCAACGTCTCGCTCGGTTTCATGCTCGGCCTGGTGCCCGCGTTTGCCGCGTTTTTTGGGCTGGGGCTCGATGTGCGCCACGTCACGCTGTCCACCGGACAGGTGGCTGCCGCCAGCGCCACGCTCGGCCTGCAGGTGCTGCATTTGCCCGCGTTCTGGTGGGCTGTGGCCTCGCTGCCGTTTTTGGGCGCGCTGAATGTGTCGGTGAGTTTTTACCTGGCCTTCAGCCTGGCACTGCGCGCGCAAAACGTGAGCGGTGTAGACCGCTCGCGCATCTACGCCGCAATACGCGCCCGCCTGCGCAGCGCGCCCCTGAGCTTTTTTGTGCCAGCGCGGCAAGCCAGCGTAGGTGTATCGTCGCAGGCCTGATGGCGGGCAACCGCCGCATCTGTCCTACATGGCTGGAATGTTTCCGCCTGTAAATTCGGGGCACCAACGCCCAAGCGCACCCCCTCCCATCTGCGGAGGGCCTGTGCGCGGGCCCCTTCACACCAACGGGCACCGCCCGTCTGACGCAGAGGTTCCATGACATGAACGAAATCCTGACCTTCTGGGCGCAGTGGCTGCGCCCCTCGGCCGGGTTGCCCACGGTGCAATGGTCGCTGCTGCTGGCCGTAGCCGCCATGGCGGGCTATCTCACGCAGCGCCACACCGGCCTGCCCAAGGTACTCGGCTATTCGCTGGTGGGCACCGCCGCCGGGCTGGCCGGGTTCAGCGGTGCCGTGTGGCCGCTGCAAGGCATTGGCCTGTTCATGCTGGAGCTGGGCATTGCCCTGGTGCTCTTTGAATGTGGTGGCCGCATTCCACTGCGCTGGTTCCGTCACAACCCCATGGTGCTGGTGCAGAGCATTGCCGAATCGGTGCTCACCTACTTCGCTGTGTACTGGGTGCTGGTGTGGCTGAACCTGCCCACGCAGGTGGCCGGGCCGCTGGCCCTGGTGGCGCTGGCGGCTTCACCCGCCGTGCTCACGCGCGTGGTGGCCGACACCCGCGCCGCAGGGCCCGTGACGGAACGCGCCATCGTGCTCACCACGCTGTCCACGCTGTACGCGCTCACCCTCGGCAGCGCCAAGGCGGAGCTGCTCAACCGGCAGAGCGTGACCGTGCTCGAAACGATCTCGCCCGTGGTGGTGGTGCTGGGGGTTTCGATCATCGTGGCGGCGGTGCTGGCGCTGGTGCTGCGCATGGCGCTGCGGGTGATGAGCCCCACGAGCGAAAACACTTCCATGCTCTTCCTGGCCCTGGTAGCCGCAGGCACGGCCGTGGCCGCACACATGGGCGGCTCTGCGCCGCTGGCGGCGCTGCTCGGCGGCATGCTGCTCAAGCAGCTCAACCCCCGGCCCTGGGCCTGGCCGCGGCAGCTGGGCAATGCGTCTTCGCTGCTCACCATGCTGATGTTCGTGCTGGTCTCTACGGTGGCGGCGCAGGCCGACTGGAGCGCCCCGGTGGCCGGCGTGGTGCTGGCCCTGATTGCCGTGCGCCTGGTGGCCAAGGCCACCGGCGTGGCACTGGGCAACGTGGGCAGCGGTGCGAGCTGGAAGCAGGCGCTGTGGGTGGGCTGCGCGATGACACCGATGTCGTCCATCGCACTCTTGATCGCCTCGCAGTTCGTGCTGGCCTCGCCTTCCACCGGCCATGTGATTGCCGGTGTGGCGCTGCCGGCCATCTTGCTGATGGAGGTGCTGGGCGCCGTGATCGCCACCGTGGCCATTTACCGTGCGGGCGAAAGCTCCAAACCCTGGGCGCCATTGACCCGCAGCAACAACGGAGAAAACAGCCGTGAGTCTTGAAGCCTTCAACCATTCCGAACCGCTGACGCTGGGTGTTGAGCTGGAGCTGCAGCTCGTCAACACCAACGACTATGACCTGGCCCCCTATGCCGAGGACATGCTGCGACTCATGAAGAAAACCCCGCTGCCCGGCAGCGTGGTGCCCGAGATGACGAACAGCATGATCGAGATCTCGACCGGGATCTGCCACTCGGCCAGCGAGGTGCTTGGCCAGCTCACGCCCATCCGCGATGCGCTGGTGAAAAGCGCTGACAAGCTCAACATCGCCGTGGTGGGCGGTGGCACGCACCCCTTCCAGCAGTGGCACGAGCGGCGCATCTACGACAAGCCGCGTTTTCGTGAGCTGTCCGAGCTGTATGGCTACCTGTCCAAGCAGTTCACCATCTTCGGCCAGCACGTGCACATCGGCTGCCCCGACGCGAACGCCGCGCTGCTCATGCTGCACCGCATGTCGCGCTACATCCCTCACTTCATCGCACTGTCGGCATCGAGCCCCTATGTGCAGGGCCAGGATACCGCCTTCGACTCGGCACGCCTGAACTCGGTGTTTGCGTTTCCGCTGTCAGGCCGCGCCCCCATGGCCCTGACCTGGGATGACTTCACGGTTTACTTCGACAAGATGACGCGCACCGGCGTGGTCAAGAGCATGAAGGACTTCTACTGGGACATTCGCCCCAAGCCCGAGTTCGGCACCATCGAGATCCGCGTGTTCGACACGCCACTGACCATTGAGCGCGCTGCCGCACTCGCGGGCTACGTGCAGTCGCTGGGCGCGTGGTTTCTGGCCGACCAGCCCTTCATGCCCGCCGAAGACGACTACCTTGTGTACACCTACAACCGCTTCCAGGCCTGCCGTTTTGGCATGGATGCGGTGTATGTAGACCCGGCTACGGGCGACCACATGCCGCTGCGCGAGCACATCCTCAAGACCATGGACAAGATCGCCGGACACGCCGCCGTGCAAGGCGCATCAAGCGCCATGCACATGCTGCGCACTGAGGCGGAAGCGGGCCAGAACGACGCGCGCTGGCTGCGCGAGCGCCAACGCGAAGAGCAATTGCTGGCCGAGGTCAGCCGCCAGGCAGCGCAGCGCTTTCGCGGCGCACCAGCCTGAGCGCGCCTCGCACCCGCACCTTCACGCCGCCAGCGCCAGCTTGCGCGCCTGCTGCGTGCGCCCGCCATAGCCCCAGTCGCTGGCGAGCAACTCCCGCACCACCACGTAGCTGGCCGTGGCCAGCGCGCCGTCACCGGCCAGCTGGCGCTGCAGTTCAGCAAATGCGGCCTGGATGAAGGCGGCCTTCTCTTCCCGTGTGTTCGTACCCTCTGTGATGCTGATCTCCAGCAGTGCCGTGGGCTGCGCGATGGGCGCACCGCCGATGTGCCAACGCGCGGCGGGCAGGTCGTCGATGACCACCGCCGTCACCTCGCGGCGCTTGCCCAGCAGGTCCACGGTCAAGTCGGTCAGCGCGCTGGCCAGCTGCCGGTAGCGCTCGGGGTTTTGTAGCGGGGCGAGTTTCAGAACAAGGGTTGGCATGGTGTTTTCAGCTCCGGGGTGGAAGGATTCATGGGCGCAGCTTCAGTGCGCGCGAGATGGAAAGCCCGGCGGACCATGCGCAGGAACCCACGCGCCACCCAGGTGTGGGCTTCGCGAATCGCGTCCTGCCGCAGCTGCAGCGCGTGGCGCTTGGCCTCGTCGCGCAGTCGCTGGTAGTCATCGGGGTGCAGGTGCTGTGGGTACATGCTCATTTCCTTTCAGGGTGAAGCCACTGTAGGCAGCACCGGACACGGCGGAAACCGCCTGCGCTGCAAGGCCGTTTTGCACAGATTGCAAGGGGCCTGTGCGCGCATCGAGCGCGACGATTCGTGCAGAGGCTCCCCAGCCCCCCGCCGTTACCATTGCCCGATGCGCGATATCCGCTTTGAAGACATGCACCTGTTCGTGCGCGTGACCGATCTGGGCTCGCTCTCGGCGGTAGCGCGCGAGCGCGATGCGCCGGTGAGCCAGGTCTCACGCACCTTGGCGCGCATCGAGGAAGCCTGCGGCGCACGGCTGCTGCACCGCACGACCCACGGCCTCACTCCCACACCCGAGGGGCTGACCTTTCTGGACTACTGCCGCCGCATCACCGGCACGCTCGACGAGCTGGAGGGCGAGTTCGCCCAGCAAAGTGGCCAGCCCAGCGGCTGGGTGCGAGTGGCGTCCAGCTCGGTGGTGGCCGAACACCTGCTGATCCCCAGCTTCGACAGCCTGCAGCACAAGCACCCGCAACTGCGTGTGGAACTGGTAGTGGACGACCGCATGGCCGACATGGCGCGCGATGGCATCGACATCGCCATCCGCACCGGCCCGCCGCTGACCGACACCGTGGTGGCGCGCCCGCTGGGCACGCTGGCACGCGCGCTGTACGCCACACCCGGCTACCTGCAGACACACGGCGTGCCCCAGCGCCCCGAGGATCTGCGCCAGCACCGGCTCATCACCAACAGCGCGGTGGCGTTTCTGAACCACTGGCCTTTCCAGATCAATGGCGAACCGCAGGTGCTGGTGGCCGAGGGCCACTGGCGCTCGGGCAGCACGGCCATCACCGCGCGTTTGGCGCTCCAAGGCCTGGGCATTGCGCGCCTGGCCACCGTGGTGGCCGAGCCCCTGGTGCGGCAGGGTTTGCTGGCACCGGTGCTGGCCCATTGCGTGGACCTGCAGCCCAGCCCCATCCACGCCATCACCCTCACCCGCAGGCACCGGCTGCCCAAGATCCAGGCCTGCATCGACCACTGGGCGCAGTGGTTTTCCGCCGCAGAGCCGACCGACTGAGCGGGTTCGCGCCGTTTTCTTCCTCCGATTCTTTAGGACCGCACCGTGGGTGAATTCGACCTGATTGCACGTTACTTCACGCGCCCCGCGCGCCCGGACGGTGCCGTTGCGCTGGGAGTGGGCGACGACTGCGCGCTGCTCGCGCCCACACCCGGCATGCAGCTGGCCATCTCCAGCGACATGCTGGTAGAGGGCCGCCACTTCTTTGCGGACGTGGACCCGGACGCACTGGGCCACAAGGCGCTGGCCGTGAACCTGTCGGACCTGGCGGCGTGCGGCGCGCGCCCGCTGGCGTTTACCCTGGCCTTGTCACTACCCCGGGTGGATGAGGCCTGGCTGGAAGGCTTCTCGCGCGGGATGTGGGCGCTGGCCGATGCCCACGGCTGCGAGCTGGTGGGGGGCGACACCACGCAGGGCCCGCTCAATATTTGCATCACCGTGTTTGGCGAGGTGCCCCCCGGCCAGGCCCTGCTGCGCAGCGGTGCGCGGCCCGGCGACGACATCTACGTGAGCGGCAACTTGGGCGACGCCCGCCTGGCGCTGGAGGCACTGCTGGGCCACACCCCCCTGCCCGCCGACGTGCTGGCCCGCGCGCGCCAGCGGTTGGAGCGCCCCACCCCGCGTGTGGCCCTGGGCCTGGCCCTGCGCGGCGTGGCCAGCAGCGCCATGGATGTGAGCGACGGGCTGCTGGGCGACCTGTCGCACATCCTCAAGGCCTCAGGCGTAGGGGCCCGGATCGACACGCACATCACTTCAAAACTGATAGCTGCTAGCGCTTATCCATCAAGCGCTGGAGCCCTATTTGATGCTGAATTGATTCGCCAATGCACGTTGGCAGGTGGCGACGACTACGAGCTGGCCTTCACCGCCCCGCCCACGCAGCGTGACGCGGTGGCCGCCGCGTCGCAGGCAAGCAGCACGCCCGTCACCCGCATCGGCACGGTGCTGGTCACACCTGGACTGCAACTGGTGGATGCACAGGGCCAACCGGTAGACAAGCGCTACGCCTCGTTTGACCATTTCCGGTAACGGGCAGCCGTGACTGGCAAAAAATTTTTCGCAACCCATGAATCCTTTTGCGAAACCCGCGGCTCTTGGTGATGGAGGCGCCCTGTGTTGGCACCTCCTTCAACCGACCAAGGAGCCCATTCCCATGCTGTACCGCAAAAACATCACCCGCCCCGAAAGCCTGCTGCGCGTTGTGGGGGGCGTCGCCCTCATCGCTGCGGGCCTCTGGTGGCTGGCCGCATCGCCCCTGGGCCTGGCGCTGGCCGCCTCGGGCGTTGGCAGCATCCTGAGCGGCGCATTTGGCTACTGCCCCGCCTGCGCCATGGTGGGCCGCAAGCCTGTCGAATGACATGAAACAACACCCCCTGAGTCGCTTCGCGCCCTCACCCCCTGCTCTTCTCACGCTGCGCCTGGGCGGTGGACGCAGCCAGCGCGGCGGGGCGGCCCTTGCGCGGCTGCCCGCGCAGGGGTCGCGCCGGTTTCACAGGCTGCGGGTGGCGCAATGCGCTGTGGAGGACTAAAACCATGACCGCCCCCACACTCGCCCAGCTGCTTCCCGCCGCGCGCAGCGGCGACACCGTGGCGATGGAGCAGCTGCTGCGCCTCACCCGCCCCGACATCCGCCGCTATGCGCTGCGCCATTGCGCAGCCACCACGGCCACCGACGACGTGGTGCAGGAGGCGCTCATCATCGTGTACCGCCGCGTGGGCGCGCTGCGCGAGGTGGCGGCGTTTGGTGGCTGGGTGGTGCGCATCGTGCAGCGCCTGTGCATGCGGCCGATGCTGGCGTGGCTCAAGGCCGAGCCACTGGCGCAAGTCGAAGACAACCTCGCCTGGTCGCACCGCCCCGACCACGAGCTGCGCCACGACCTGGCCCTGGCCATCGACTCGCTGCCACCGATCTACCGCGATGCGCTCCTGATGCGCGACTTCGAGGAGCTCACGATCGAGGAGATGGCCGGGCGCCTGGGCACCACGCGCGAGGCCGCCAAAAGCCGACTGCACCGTGCCAGGGCCCTGGTGCGCGAGTACCTGGTGCCATCGGCGCCTGCGGCTCGCTGAGCCCCGCTGTGCACGCAATCTAACGGGCTGCGCAATAGTTCACGCAGCACGCTGCAGGCTTGTGCGTGGCCCGTGCAACAAGGTGCAACATCGCGCTCCATGGCTTATACCTACCTGTTCTTTCAGCCCGCAAGGTTGCCGCTGTCCACCGACGAGCTCTCACCCGACACGGTGCTGATGCTGCGCGACATCCATCACATCAAAACATCGCTCGCGCAGATGGTGCCGGGCCTGGAGTGGGCCCTGCCCACCTGGGGCCACGCCACGGTGCTGGGCCACGGGGTGGAATTCCATCTCCCCGACAACGTGTCCGATGGCCCGCTCGCCATGCATTGCTCGCTGCGCACCGACTACACCGCCTGGGTGCAGGCGCTGTGCGACGCGCTGGGCTGGCTGGCGTTCGACGAACGGCCCATGTGCCTGCAGCCCCACGGCCCATCGTTTCCCGCCTGAGAGTCCGCCCTGCGGGGCAGGTGCCGAAGACCCCGGCTACTTCGCAATGATGGTCAGCAACGCTTCACGCGTGGACTGCGCGCCCGCATAGGCAAAGGCCTTGCGGTACTGGGCCGAGAGCTTGCCCCACGGGGCGATGCAAACCAGATGGAGGCCTACCGCAGCACGCATGTGGGCGATGTGCATGACACCTCGCCCTACCCGGCCGACAACCCACCGAACATCGAGCCCTGTGTGAAGAGAGACAAGCCCCAGTTCATCTTCACCGCGGACTGGATACGGCGCATGGGCAGGCTGATCGCGTTCGTAGCGCTGGGGGCATGAGCACCTCACGGCCAACATTACGGGCACCATTTGCTATATTTTCAATAGCTATTTGCGCTTACCTGTAAAGCGCTGAGTGGCAATTTGGCTCATTTTCTCCTGCCCCACCCGGAGCGCCGGGGAGAAAACCCCGCCTCAACGCATCTGGAACAGCTCCTGGTGAAAGCGCGCAGGCGAGCGCCCCAGCTGCTGCATGCCCAGGCGCACCGCCTCGGCAAAACCCTGCGGCCCACAGAACCACACGCTCGCCGCCGGGCTGGTGCCCGCCAGCAGCGCTGTGGGTGTCACGGGCCCAGCGTCGTCGCTGTAGTGGATCTCCAGCGTCACGCTGGGCAGGCGCGCGCACAGCGCGGCCATGCGCTCGGCAAACACCGCCTCGCCTGCATGGCGCACGCAGTAGTGCAGGTGCACCCGGGGCGCCAGCGCGGGCGTGGACTGCATCGACTCCAGCCAAGCCATGAACGGCGTGGCGCCAATGCCTGCGGCCACCCACACCTGCTCGGTGGCGCTGTCGCCGCGAAAGTCAAAGCAGCCATACGGCCCCTCGATGCTCACCGTCTGGCCCGGCTGCACCTGCAGGGGCAGCTGCCCCGTGTGGTCGCCCAGCGCCTTGATGGCAAACCGCAGCGCGCCGTCGCCCTGGTCGGCGTTGAGCAGGGTGAAGGGGTGCGCCCCCTCGGCACGACCAAAGGTGACAAACGCAAACTGACCGGCCGCATGCTTCCAGCGACTGGCGGGGCTGACCTGGCAGGTCACTTCCAGCACCCCAGCCCCTTGGGGCGACACGCTCACCACACGGGCCGCATGGCGGCGGCTGCGCCCGATGGCCCCGGCCAGCGAGCGCACTGCGCACAGCACCCCCACCAGCGTGCACAGGCCCACCAGCACACCCGCAGGCTGCTGCCACCAAGCGGGCGGCGTGAGCACCACAGCATGGAAGGCCAGCACCAGGTACACCACGGCCAGCAGCTTGTGCAGGTAGCGCCACACGTGGTACGGAAACCGCTGCCACAGCGTGATGACCAACATGGCCGCGAGGAACCACACAGCCCATTCCCCCATCTCCTCGGCCAGGTGGCGGAAGGTGTTGAGCCACCAATCCGCGCGCGGCGCGCGCACTGGGCGGCCTACCCAGTCAGCCAGCAGGCTGCGCGACAGCTGAAGCCCGTAGTGCAGCAACGCCAGCACAATCGCGCCGATGCCCGCCCACTTGTGCAGGCGGTAGCTCTTGTCCAGGCCACCCAGCGGTTTTTCCAGCCACGCGGGCCGCACGGCCAGCACCATGATCAGCGACATCAGCGTCCAGGCTGCCACCCCGGTGAGCAGGATCAGCTGGTTACGCCACCACCAGACATCGCTCCACGCGGGCGGTGCAGGCTGGGGCACGATCAAAGCCAACATCCACACGCCGATGGCCACCGCCAGAGTGCCCCCCAAAACCTTCTTCCACATCACCAGCCCCACTAATTGTTGCAATGCAGCAACTGTAGAAACCCGCGATGAACGCCACCTGAACAGTGTGTGAAGCAGCGGCAAAGCGCGCCAGCTTGTGGCCGGAGGTTGATCTGCATCAGCCCTTTGCGCAGGTGCTGCCCTCCTCGGAATCAAGCCTGCACAAAACGCGCAAGCGGCCTGCGCGGCGTGGCAGGCACCTCGCCCTGCGGGTAGCCAATGCGGCAGAACATCTGCACGGCGGGCTCCTGGGGTGTGCGCGGCGCGGGCCGCCCCAGCACCAGCTGGTGCACGCGCTCGAAGTGCGGGGCCATCTCGGCAAATTCCTGCACCGCCTGGCTCATGGGGTGCATGCCCACACCCAGCGCCGTGGCCTGCAACTGCTGGCGCACATACAGGCGCCCGGTATGAATCTGGTCGCTGCGCGTGTTGGGGCCGGCAATCCACACAAAACCCATGGCCGTGCGGCTGTGGCCTTCAAAGCGGCCCATGGCATTTTTGTACGCCGCGCTGCCTTCGGCGGGTGGTGCGGAGCGGTCGAACAGGCCAAGGGCCGACACCGCGCGCACAAAGGGCGAGTTGATCGAGATGCCATCACGGTGCTGCAGGATCTCGGCCGGGCCCACGCGGGTGAGCTGGATGCTTTCCATCATCGTGCGCGGCGTGAGCAGCTCCACCCGGGCGGACTCCCAGCACAGCGTGCGCAGCGCAGGCAACTGGGCGTCACTGACGGTGCCGCCGACGCTGAGCGGGGCTTGAACCGGCGCGCTGCGCAGCAACCGGGCCAGCAACTCGGGCGCCACGGGGCGGGTGGTGTCGAAATCGGTCTTGGGCGTGCGGCGCAGCAGCACCTGGGCAAACAGCGGGTCGGGCTGGCCGCCCGGCTTGAGGGTGATGCGCGCCACGGGACGGTTGTCCCAGTCCTTCAGGGCCGCAGGCATCTCGCCCTGCGGCCACAGCAGCACCTCGCTGGCCACGCCTTGCTGGGCCAGCGCCATCACCAGCAGTTCCAGGAAGGCGCCGTGGCCGATGAGTATCTGGCGCCCCCACGGGTCGGTCTGTGGCAGCACCCGCGCAGGGTCGGTGCGCAGGGTGATGACACCGCTCTCGCGCAAGTCCACCAGCCAGGGCTGCAGGTTGTGCGAATTGGGCGCGGTGATGGCGTAGGCCACCGCCCGGCGGCGCACATCGGTCTCGCCCACGGGGCCCTGCCAGGCCTCGACCGCCTCGGCGGGATAGTGCGAGCCCACGGCGCCGCAGGCGACCAGCGTGCCGGTGGTGGCGGCGGCGATGGTGCCACCACCTGCCAAACGAATGAAGTTGCGACGGTTCATGAGAAGACTCCGGTGGTTCAAAGGTTGTGCCGTCAGGCCAGCGCAGCGCGGGTCGAACGCAAGGCTACGAGCCCCAAATCTGCCAGCGCCTGGCGCACGGCCTGATCGAAGGGGGTGTGGGGCTCGTCGCCGATGAGCGCGCGCAGGCGGGTGTTGTCCAGACGGTGGGGCGTGCGCCACAGATAGCGCATGTCCGCCAGCGCAGCGAACGTGGGGGCCACCAGCCCCATCACGCGCAGCAGCGGCCACGGCAACCGCCCCACCCGCAGCGCGCCCGCATCGGGCAGCCAGCCCTGCTCTGCAGCAATGGCCGTGAAGCTGTGCAGCCACTGCTGCGCCGTGACGTGATGGCCAGCGAAATGCAGGCACTCGAAGGGGGCCAGCCGGTCCCGCTCTTGCGCCACGCGCACGAAGGTGCGGGCGAGGTCGGGCAGATAGGCCCAGGGCGTGGCTACGTCCAGCGGGCCGGGCCAGGTGATGCGGCCCCGGGGCAGGTCCTTGGCAATGGCCTGGTCCAGCCAGCTGCCGGTGCCACTGCCAAAGAAGTCCCCGGCGCGCAGCACCACGGCGCGCATGTCGCCCCCTTGCGTGGCAGCCTGCAGGCGCAGCTCCAGTTGCACCCGCATGCGGCCCTTGAAGCCCGTGGCGGCCTGGGGTGTGTCTTCGTGCAGCACGGGCGGCATGCCTTCGCCAAAGTTGTAGACGTTGCCCGGCAGCATCAGCGTGGCGCGCAGCTGGCGGGTGACGGCAATGGCAGCTTCCATCAACGCGGGCGCCTCTTCGCGCCAGGCCTTGTGCGTGTAGGCGGGGTTGAGCGCATGCACCACCACCTGCGCGCCTTGCGCCTGGGCCGCCAGTGCGGCGGTGTCCTCCACCGCCACGGGCATCCACCACACACCGGCGATGGCGGGCAGCGCAGGCCCGCGCGCACCGGGCCGCACCTGGGCCAGCACCTGCCAGCCGGCCTGGGCAAAGGCCCGGGCCGCCGCCAGTCCCAGCCGGCCCCGGGCGCCCAGGATCAACACAGTGGAAGGGTTGTCCGTGCAGGGCGGAAAACGGGGGTGGGTGGTCATGTCAGGGCTCCATTCACAAGGGATGTATCGATTGTGGAAACGCAGAGCCCGTTACACAATTGGCTAAGCATCCATAACAGCAATGCAAATTTGAATACCTCCAACCACCCTGCTGTTACCCCGTTGCAGGCACGCTATCGCCATGAACCAAACCTTTGACTGGAGCCTGGTGCAGTCCTTTCTGGCCGCGCTGGACCAGGGCAGCCTGCTGGGCGCAGCCCGGGTGCTCAACGCCAGCCAGCCCACCATTGGTCGCCACATTGCCGAACTCGAATCGCAGCTGGGCGTGGTGCTGTTTGAGCGCACCGGGCGCGGCCTGCTGCCCACGGCCACGGCGTTGCGGCTGGCCGAATCGGCCCGCGCCATGGAGATGGGCGCCCACCAGCTGGCACGCAGCGTGTCGGGCGCTGAGGAAGGCGTGAGCGGCACCGTGCGCATCACCGCCAGCCAGCCCGTGGCCTGCGTGCTGCTGCCGCCCGTACTGGCGCGCATGCGCCAGGCGCTGCCCGAGGTGCAGGTCGAGCTGGTGGCCAGCAACCAAGTCACCAACCTGCTGCGCCGCGAGGCCGACATTGCGCTGCGCATGGTGCGCCCCGACCAGGCCAGCCTGGTGGCCAAACGCATCGGCGCGGTCACGCTGGGCGCCTATGCCCACCGCGACTACCTGCGCCGCAAAGGCACACCCCGGCAGCCGCCCGACCTGCTGCAGCACGAGCTGGTGGGCAACGACCGGCACGAGGACATCCTGCAAGGCTTTGCCGCCATGGGCTACCCGGTGGAGCGCCAGCACTTCGCGTTTCGCACCGACGACCTCATGGCGTATTGGGAAGCCGTGCGCGCAGGATTGGGCATCGGCTTTGTGGGCAACTACATGGCCCGCACCGACCCAAACGTGGTGGCGGTGCTGCCCCAGCTTGCGTTGCCCGAGCTGCCTATCTGGCTCACGGTGCACCGCGAGATCCGCACCAGCCGCAGGATTCGGGCGGTGTATGACTTTTTGGCGGCGCAAGTGCCCGGGGTGTTGTAGCCCCGTGCCTGCGCTGCACGCCTACCCCCTGTCGGGGCGCAACAGCATGCCGGGTTCACCCGATGGTTTTGCAAACGACGCAAAGCAGGTCTGCAAATAGTCCATGGTGGCCAGCACTTTGGGCGCGCGGTGCCGGGTGCTCAGAATCACCGCAAATATGGGATGGCTCCCGCGTTCCACGGCCTGTGGCAAGACCGGCAAGAGCTTGCCCTGGTCCACCAGCGCCTGGCCAATCACGTCGTTCATGCGTGCAATGCCCGCGCCACCCAGGGCGAGGGAGATCACCGCTGCGCTGCTGTTGACCTGCACTTTGCCCTTCACCATCAGCATGGTGGGCTCGCCGTTCACCCGAAAATCCCATTGGTTGTGCGACGGGGTGGAGGCGTTGGATATGAGCCGATGCGCAGCCAAATCCTGCACGGATATCGGAGCTCCGTACGTTTGCACATACCCAGGTGATGCATAGAGTGCACGGCCATGGCTGCCCAGCGACCGCGCCACGGATGCCTGTGCCGGGTCGACGCCAGCGCGAATCGCAATATCAATCGACTCATCGGCCATGTCCACCACACGGTCTTCCATCTGAAGTTCGACCGTCAGCCCCGGATACTGGGCCCCCAGAAGGTGCAGCTTGGGAATCAAGACATATTCAGCGAGCAGCTGGCTGACACTGATGCGCACCGTGCCGCCAATGTGCAGCGAACGCCCACCAAATCCGTCTCGCAACTGGGCATATTCGCCCAAAATCCGCCGCGCGTGCTCCAGGAACATTTCGCCCTCTTCCGTGAGCGACAGGCTGTGGGTGGTGCGGTGGGCCAGACGCAAGCCGCAGGCCGCCTCGATGCGGGCCATGCCGCGCGAGACGTGGCTTGCAGCCACGTTGCGCTCGCGTGCCACGGTTGAAAACGAGTGTGCCGAGGCAATTTGCACAAACAAGGCGAAGTCATCCAGCGTGAGGTTGTCCATAGTTGTGCATTTTCTGCACAAGCGCTGTGTCCGGCCAGCTGTTTCCGAAGTCTTTGCGATTCGCGACAGTCCGGGTGTGCGGATGGTCCGCACCAAGCCATCAACTTTCTGAAGCTGCTATGCCCCTCACACTCATCATCACCGAAGGCATCCTGCCCAAAAACCGCCAACAAAGCACCATGGCACGCCTGTCGGAGGCCTTTCTCAAGCTGCACGGCTTGGCTGGCAACAAGTTCTTCACACCCAACGTCATTGGGCATATTTCAGAGCTCCCTGAGGGCAGCACCTACGCGGGAACAAGCCCGACCAACGTCGCCATCGTGGAATGGCTCACGCCCTCATTTGCATTTGCCACACGGGAAGTGCAAACCGCCTATGTCGCCGAGGCCACCGAGATCCTCTTTGAAGCCTGCGGCGGCAAGCAGCCCCGCGAAAACATCTGGGTCAACCTGAAATACGCGGTGGACGGCATGTGGGGCATTGGCGGCAAGGCCTACACCAACCAGGAGCTGGGCGAAGCAGCAGCCCACGGGTAAATCCAGCACGCCTCAACACGGTGTGTGCGACTGTATCGCCCCACTTTGCCACACCGTGTGTCCAACCCACCCCAAGCCCCACTATGAAGACTCTTGACGATGAAGGACTGAGCCCCCGGCCCACCCGATTGCTGCATACCATGTTGCGGGTGGCAGATCTGGAGCGGTCCATCGAGTTCTACACCAACAAGCTGGGGATGCGCCTGCACCGCCAGGAGCGCTTCCCCCAAGGCCGCTTCACCTTGGCTTTTGTCGGCTATGGCCACGAGTCCACCGACGCCAGCATTGAACTGACCTACAACTGGGACCAGTCTGCCTATCAACGTGGGACGGCCTACGGACACATCGCGTTGGCCGTTCACAGTGTGGCCAAAAGCTGCGCCAGCCTGCAAGCCGCCGGGGTTTCGGTAGTTCGCGAGGCGGGGCCCATGCAGTCCCTCTCTCCGGACCGGACTTCAGCAGAAAACATTGCCTTCATTGAAGACCCTGACGGCTATCAGATAGAGCTGATTGAGCGGCGGTAGCGCGATCCCCCGCGAATCGCCGGAGGCACACCACGCGGGGGCACTGCATCCGCAGCTCGGGCTGCTAGCATCCTTCGCTGTCCATCCACGCCCAAGGAGTCCCGTGATTCATAGCCCCAATATCCCGCGCCTGCACCGTACCTTGGGCCTTTTGAGCGCGGCACTGCTCTCCATCGCGGCCTCGTCGGCCCACGCCCAGGACACCTCCCGCATCGCCCGGGTCACCGTCTACCCCGGCAGCGCCACGGTGGAGCGTGTGGCCAAGGTGCCCGCTGGCGCGCGCAGCCTCACGCTGGCCTGCCTGCCCGCGTCGCTGGATGTGCAAAGCCTGCAGATCAACGCCGACCCCGCCGTGCGTGTGGGCGAGTTCAACGTGCTCACCGAAGACCGCGATGTGGCGGCGGGCTGCGCGAGCCCGCTGGATGGCCGCATCCGCGAACTGGAAGACCAGATCGCGGGAGTGAAGGCCGAAGCCTCCGCCCTGCAACTGGTGGATGGTTACCTGCGCAGCGTGGCACAAACCGGCAATGGCCAGGAGGCGGCAGCGCCTGCTACAAGCGCCCCCCGTGTCGCCACCCCGACGCCCGCACAGATCACCGCTACCGCCGATGTACTGCGCAAGTCTGGTCAAGACAGCTTTGCACGCGCGCACCAACTGCAACGCAAGCAGGAGGCGCTGGAGCTGGCCCTCAAGCCCCTGGTGGCCGAGCGCGACCGCGTGGCCAGCCAGCGTGCGCGGGTGGTGTCCGTCACCATCAACCTGGCCGCCGAGCGCGAGGCCGAGCTGCGCCTGTCTTACCAAGTACGCGGCCCTGGCTGGCAACCCACCTACCGTGCCACGCTGGATGCCACCAAATCCACCGTGTTGATCGAGCGCCAGGCGCTGGTGGCGCAAAACAGTGGCGAAGACTGGAGCAACGTTCAACTGACCCTGTCCACCGGCCAGCCAGGCCGCGCCACACAGGGCCGCTTGCCGCGCGAATGGACGCTGGATGTGGCCCCGCCGCCGCGCCCCGTGGCCGCAGCCGCCCCGGCCGTGGCGATGGCCATGGCGGCAGCGCCTTCGCCCGTGGCACGCTCGCGCAACGCGGTCGAGGAGGCCATGCCCACCTTCGACGTCAGCACCCTCGACAAGGGTTTTGCCACCGAGTTCGCCGTGCCGCAGCGCATCACCGTGCCATCAAGCGGCCAGCGCGTGACGCTGGCGCTGGGCAACCACACGGCCCCCGCCACGCTGATCACCCGCACAGCCCCCGCCGTGGAAGAAGCCGCCTACCTGGTGGCCCACATGGCCCAGCCGCCGGGCGTGTGGCCCGCAGGGCCGGCAGGTCTGTACCGCGACGGCGCGTTTGTGGGCAACGGGCGCATCGACTTCTCCACCCCCAGCGCGGGCGCACCCGAGGGCAGCGCCAGCCTGTCATTTGGCCGCGATGAACTCGTCACCGTGCGCGCCGAGCCCGCGCAGGACCTGACGGGCAGCACCGGCTTTACCGGCTCGCGCACCGAGCGCAAGACCCGCCGCGCCTACAGCGTGGAGAACCGCCACAAGACCGGCATCACGCTGCAGGTGCTGCATGCCGCGCCGGTGTCGCGCAACGAGAAGATCGAGGTCGAATCGCGCTACCAGCCCCAGCCCACCGACACAGCCTGGAACCGCACGCCCGGCACCGTGGCCTGGCAGCAGCCGCTGGCCGCAGGCGCCACGGCGCAGTTCAGCGCCGAGCACACCATCCGCTACCCCAAGGATGTGGAGCTGCAAGAACGCCAGTGAACCGGCAACTGCAGCCCGCACTCACCCACAACAGTCGTTCACAATCGACAACAGCGCCCCACGAAAGAGCCCGAGGAGCCAGCCCCACCATGAGTTACCAACACATCCTCGTTGCCGTTGACGGCAGCCCCACGTCGAACCACGCCGTGGCCCAGGCCACCAGCCTCGCGCAATCCACGGGCGGCCGCATCCGGCTGCTGAATGTGATGGACCCGGTGGCCCACATCAGCGGCTTTGAGCAGCCCGAGGTCTACAGCCAGGAGGTACTGCCCCGCCTGCGCAAGGCCGGCGAAGCCCTGCTGCGCCAGGCCCAGGAGCGCGTGGCGCAACGCGGTGTACCGGTAGACACTGTGCTGATTGAAAACCTGGACGCCCGCGTGGCGCAGCTGGTGGTGGAGCATGCCCAGGCCTGGGGGGCCGACCTGATCGTGCTGGGCACGCACGGGCGCCGTGGCCTGGCCCGAGTGCTGATGGGCAGCGATGCCGAGCAGATTGCACGCACCGCGCCCGTGCCCGTGTTGCTGGTGCGCCTGCCCGCAGGGGCAGACGTGGCCGCCAGCGCCTGACAGCCCCTCCCTCG
>NZ_JAMXAX010000049.1 GCF_023913775.1 Acidovorax facilis | reverse complement strand
CCGAGGCTGTGAGCCCCAGCCCGGCGAAGGACCGGAACACGATCCCGGCCAGCTGATTGAAGTTGCCCAGGATGTAGGCGAACGCCCCCACGTACAGCACCTTCTTGACCAGCCGCGCGATCACGTCCTCGCCCTGCCCTGACGCATGGCTCATGGCCCAGTACAGCCCCGCCAGCGTCACGTCTATCCCCACCAGCGTGGCCGTCAGGAATTGCACCTCGCCGCCCAGCAGCCCGAACCCCGAGTCGATGTAGCGCGAGAACACATCCAGAAAGCGGTCAATGACCGCGACGTCGTTCATGGCGCCTTGTCCTGCGCGGCCGATGCCTCGAGCGCGGGAGCCTGGGCCGGCGTATATGGCGTCCCGCCGCCCATGAAGCGCCGCCGCGTGGCCTCGGCCACCGCATTGCACTGTGCGTCGCCCACCTTGGCATGGTGGGCCTTGCACTGCGCACGCAATTCCTTGAGCCGCGCGGGATTGGCGACCAGGGACTCCACGGATTCGATGGGGACCGGCTTGCCGCAGCCGGCGAGCACCAAGGCGACAACGCCCAGAAGGAACAGCTTGTTCATGGCCTTCCCCTCATTGCCCGTAGAAGCCCACGGCCACCGGGGTGTAGGGCGTGCCCTCGCCCTGGAAGCGCCGGCGCACCTCGCGCGCCCGCTCCTGCACCGCCACCTGGCGGGCCTGTTCCAGCGCTGCGGCCCGGCCCTGGGTGATCTGCAGCTGCTGCGCCTGCATGGCCTGGCGCGACTGCAGCGCGAGCAGCTGGTTCGTGGCCTGCATCGCCTGCAGCGCGCCCACGGCCGACTGGCTCCGGTTCACCAGGTCCGTGAGCGTGCGCTCGTCGCTCGCGAAGTTGCGCACCGCCTGCGACTGCACCTGGGTGGCAGTGCGCAGCGCTTCGAGCGACTGCTGCCAGCGCTCGCGCGCATCCAGCGCCATCTGCCGGCCCGACACGGTGGCGGCGTACTCCTTCGGATAGAGCCGGCGGAACTCCGACTCCATGTGCGCCACGTCGAACGCCAGCCCCTGCGCCTGGCGGATGAGTTCGTTCGTCGCCGCCAGCGCCGCACGCAGCTCCCCCAGCGCGCTGTGATCCAGGCTCGCGAGATTGCGCGCCTGGTTCTGCAGCTGCTTGATCTGGTTGTTGATCTGCTCCAGCGTGCGCGCGGCCGTGAGCACGTTCTGCGAGTAGTTCGAGGGATCAAAAACGATGCGCCCGCCGCCCAGGAAGGCCTGGGCGGGCATGGCGGTGCCGAGGGCGAGCGCCGCGGCAAGCGCCAGCGCCGCCTTGCGGCGAAGGAACAGGGACTTCAAAAGCATGGCAGGACTCCTTCAGGTGGTTGGAAACGGTGGAAACGTGGGAATGAGTTCGGCGGCCCAGTCCAGGCCCCGGTGGCGCAGCCAGCCGGCCGCGAAGCCGGACGGCGTGCCAGAATCAACGAGGGACTCCTGGATCCGGTCCATTGCGCGTTGATCCTCGGGCGAGGACGCCCCCGCGAAGGCCAGCGCCACAGGCCCCAGCCCCAGGTCGAAAACCCGGTTGCCCAGCCGCGACTGGTAGTAGTAGTCGCGCTTGGGCGTTGCCTGGGCCACGATCTCGATCTGCCGCCCGTTGAGCCCGAAGCCCTCGTAGACCGCGCGGATCTGCGGCTCGAAGGCCTGCGGGTTGGGCAGGAAGATGCGGCTCGCACAGCTCTCCACGATGGCCGGCGCGATGCTGGAATCGCGGATGTCGGCGAGCGACTGCGTGGCGAAGACCACCGACACGTTCTTCTTGCGCAGCGTCTTGAGCCACTGGCGTATGCGCGCCGCGAACACCGGGTCGTCCAGGAACAGCCAGGCCTCGTCGAGGATCAGCAGCGTGGGCGCACCGTCGAAGCGCTCCTCGAAGCGCGCAAACAGGTAGGACAGCACGGCCAGCGTGGCCGCGCGGCTGGGCATCAGCTCCTCCATCTCGAAGCACTGCACGGGCGAAGACCCAAGCCGATCCACATCCGCATCGAGCAGGCGCCCATGCGCACCGCCCAGCACATAGGGCTGCAGCGCCTGGCGCAAGGCGTTCGACTGCAGCAGCACCGACAGGCCCGTGAGGGTGCGCTGCTCCAACGGGGCGCTGGCGAGGCTGGCCAGGGCCGACCACACGGCGTCGCGCTCGGCCGGCCCCACAGTCACGCCCTCGTGCGCAAGGCGCCCCTCGACCCACTCCGCCGCCCAGGCGCGGTAGCCATCCTGGTCGATACGCGCCAGCGGCTGGAATGCGATCCGCCCGTCAGGCCCGAGGTCGTAGTGCTCGCCGCCCAACCCCAGCACCGTGGCCCGCATCGGGCGTCCCATGTCGAAGGCCAGGACGCGCCCGCCCGGGTAGCGCCGGAACTGCAGCGCCAGGGTGGCCAGCAGCACCGACTTGCCCATGCCCGTGGGGCCAACCACCAGCGTGTGGCCCACGTCGCCGATGTGCGTGACCAGCCGGAACGGCGTCGCGCCGTCGGTGCGCGTCACGACCAGCGGCGGGCCATCGAGGTGCGCATTACGCTCCTGTCCCGCCCAGACGGCCGACACCGGCATCAGGTGCGCGAGGTTCAGCGTCGAGACAATGGGCTGGCGCACGTTGGCATACACATGGCCCGGGAGGGAGGACAGCCAGGCCTCGACCGCGTTCAGGGTCTCCGGGATGGTCACAAAGCCCCGCCCCTGGATGGTCCGCTCCACGGCCCGCAGCTTCTCGTCGGCGGCCGTGGCATCCGCATCGAACACCACGACCGTGGCCGTCACATAGCCAAACGCCACCTGGTCACCGCCCAGCGCCTGCAGCGCCGCATCGGCGTCATGCGCCTTGTTGGCGGCATCCGAATCCACCAGCGGGCTCTCCTGCTGGAACACAGTCTCGCGCAGCAGCGCCACGATGTTCTTGCGCTTGGCAAACCACTGGCGGCGCAGGCGGACCAGTTCCTTCTCCGCCTCGGCCTTGTCCAGGCAGAGAAAACGCGTGCACCAGCGGTAGCCAAAGCCCAGTCGATTGAGATCGTCCAGGATCCCCGGCCAGGTCGACGTCGGAAAACCCCGCACCGTGAGCACGCGCAGGTGCCGGTTCCCCAGCATGGGCGCGAGACCGCCCACCAGCGGCTCATCAGCCAGCAGTGCGTCCAAGTGCATGGGTACCTCAGGCACCGCCACTGCCTGGGAGTGCGTGGACACCGTGCCATGCAGGTAGGTCAGCGTCTGGCCATCAGGGAGCCAGCCCAGCTCCGGCACCACGCCATCGAGCAGGTCCAGGAAGCGCTCCGACTCGGCCACGAAGGCCCCCAGCCGTTCGTGCCAGTCCACGCCCTCGGCCTTGCGGTGCTCGTAGAGCAGGTTGCCCGCGCGCGAGCGCGCCTCCTCGGGCGGCAGGTACAGCAGCGTCAGGTGGTACCCGCTCTCGAAATGGCTCCCCGCCTCCTCGAAGGCGGCGCGCCGCTCCTCGTCCACCAGCCAGGACAGCGGCTCCGGGAAACGGGACCGTGGGTAGCCCGCCGCCTCGTGCCGCTCAGCCTCGACGAACAGCGCCCAGCCCGAACCCAGGCGCTTGAGCGCGTTGTTCAGCCGCGCCGAGGTCGCAATGAGCTCACCCGGTGTCGCACTGTCCAGGTCCGGCCCCCGGAAACGTGCCGTGCGCTGGAAGGAGCCATCCTTGTTGAGCACAACCCCAGGCGCGACCAGGCCGGCCCAGGGCAGCCAGTCGGCCAGCAGCGCGGGGCGCCTGCGGTATTCAGCGAGGTTCAGCATCGCCTGCCCTCCCCGCCCTACACGTCCAGCAGCGGCCGCTGCTTGATGTGGCGCGCAAACACCGGCATGAACTGCGGGTCCACGCGCGCGCCCCAGACCGCCAGCGTGTGCCCCGCGATCCAGAGCACCAGGCCCGGCACCCACAACTGCAGGCCCAGACCGACGGCAGCGGCCAATGTGCCATTGGCGATGGCCACGGTGCGTGGCGCGCCGCCCAGCAGGATGGGCTCGGTCAGCGACCGGTGCAGCGGCACCTCGAAACCCGGCGGCAGGCTGTGGGGCAGGTTCATGCCAGCACCGCCCCGCCCGAGAACGAGAAGAAGGACAGGAAGAAGCTCGACGCCGCGAACGCAATCGACAGCCCGAACACGATCTGGATCAACCGCCGGAAGCCTCCCGAGGTATCACCGAAGGCCAGCGTGAGCCCGGTGGCAATGATGATGATCACCGCGATGATGCGCGCCACCGGCCCCTGGATGGATTCCAGGATGGACTGCAGCGGTGCCTCCCAGGGCATGCTGGAGCCGGCGGCCTGCGCCGGAACCGTGAGGGCCAGCAGCAGGGCAGCCAGGGCCGCCGCCCGCAGGCACGGATGTACAGAAAGACGTGGATGCGTCATGAAGATTCTCCCTTGGTGGATGAAGTTGAAGATGGCGAATGCGATGCAACGACCTGCTGAATTGGCGGAAACGGCGGCCCGAGCGAGCCATCGAGCTGGTAGCCATCGCGGTCATGGCCAATGACGCGCACGATCTCGCGCACCCGGCGCGCATGGCCGCGCCCTGCAATAAAGACGATGACGTTGACGGCTTCCGCGATCAAGGCGCGCGGCACGGCCAAGCTGACCTCCTGCACCAGTTGCTCCAGCCGCGTGAGCGCACCCGCCGCCGATCCCGCATGCACCGTGGCGATGCCGCCCGGGTGTCCCGTACCCCAGGCCTTGAGCAGGTCCAGCGCCTCGGCGCCGCGCACCTCGCCAACCACGATGCGGTCGGGCCGCAGGCGCAGGGTGGCGCGTACCAGGTCGGCCATGGTGGTGACGCCCGGCTCGGAGCGCATGCCCACGTGGTCGTCGCTGCGGCACTGCAATTCCACCGTGTCTTCCAGGATCAGCACGCGGTCGCCGGTGTCGGCAATCTCGTCGAGCAGCGCATTGGCCAGCGTGGTCTTGCCAGTGCTCGTGCCGCCTGCCACCACGATGTTCAGGCGCTCGCGCACTGCGGAGCGAAGGAAGGCCGCTTGTTCCTCGGTCAGGATGCCGTCGTCCACGTACTGTGCGAGCGTCATGATGCGCAGCGCCCGCTTGCGGATCGCGAACGAGGGCGAGCGCACCACGGGCGGCAGCACGCCCAGGAAACGCTCTCCCGTCTCGGGCAGCTCGGCAGAGAGAATGGGCAGACCCGCGTGCACCTCGGCGCGCACATGGGCCGCCACCAGTCGGATGATGCGTTCAGCCACCGCCGCCGGCAGCGCAGCGCCGGTGGGCTCCCGGCCCGTACCCAGCCGGTCCACCCAGAGCGATCCGTCGGGGTTCAGCAGCACTTCGACCACCTCGGGGTCTTCGAGCGCGGCAGCGATCTCCGGCCCCATGGCGGTGCGCAGCATGCGAATGCGGCGCTGCGCGGGTTCGGCGGATAAAGGGCAGGAGCCGGTCATGCGCCGCCCTCCCCACCATCAGGCGCAACCGAAGCTACCGGAGCATCCCCATCCAGGGGACCGTTCTCCTCATGAATCTCACGCACCAGGCTGCGCCCGCGCTGGATGTGGCGGGCCAGTTGTTCGATGAACTGCGCATAGCGGGCGCGCCCCTGGGCGCGCAGGGCTTCCTGCTGCTGCTCGGGCACCGGCAGGGCCACGGTCAGGTAGTGGCGCAGGTACAGCGCCACGGTCTCGATCAGGATGGCCTGGTCGCGCTCCAGGCGCTCGAACTGGCGCGAGAGCCGGTCCAGGCGCTTGACCGTCGCCGCCTCACGCTGGTCCGTCGCATCCGGCGACAGGAAGGAGGCGAGTGCTGCTGCAATCACCGAGGACTTGGAGACACCCCGGTGAAGCGACAGGTCCTCCAGGCGCCTGGCGTGCTCGGGCTCGACGAAGATGTTCAGGCGGGCGCGCGTCACAGGACAATCCCGTCGTCAGGATCCAGGGCCGCCAGGCGCGCGCTGCGCACGAGCTGGCGGTCCAGGTCACGCGGCAGGAGGGACGCGCCGTCGTCATCGCGCTCATCCTCCAGCAGGATCAGGTCCTGCGCCCCGTCGTCGCGCGAAGGCACGAACGCGGCCTCCAGCTCCGGCTTGAGCTGGTGTCCACCCTCATCGGCCACACCACCCACACCACCGCCCATGGCGGCCGAAGCAGCCGCCAAGACCGGCAGCATGCTCCAGTCATCCGGCCGCCCCGCCGGGCGATCGGCATAGCCGCTGTCCGCCAGCTCGGGCGCAGTCAGCACCCTTACCAGGAAGTTCCGATCCTGGTAGTAGCGCAGCTTGCGCGCCCGGATGGGCGCGTGGCCCGAGACCATGACCACCGCATCGTCGGGCGGCAGCTGCATCACCTCTCCGGGCGTGAGCAACGGGCGGGCCGTCTCCTGCCGCGAGACCATCAGGTGGCCCAGCCAGGGTGCCAGCCGGTGGCCGGCGTAGTTGCGCTGGGCGCGCAGTTCGGTGGCCGTGCCCAGTGCGTCGGAGATGCGCTTGGCCGTGCGTTCGTCGTTGGTGGCGAAGGCGATGCGCACGTGGCAGTTGTCCAGGATCGCGTGGTTCGGACCGTAGGCCTTGTCGATCTGGTTGAGCGACTGCGCGATCAGGAAGGCCCGCAGCCCGTAGCCCGCCATGAAGGCCAGCGCCGACTCGAAGAAATCGAGGCGCCCCAAGGCTGGGAACTCGTCGAGCATCAGCAGCAGCTTGTGCCGGCGCTCGATGCCGTCGGAACCATCGAGCGACTCGGTGAGGCGTCGGCCGATCTGGTTGAGGATCAGACGGATCAACGGCTTGGTGCGGCTGATGTCCGAAGGCGGAACCACCAGGTACAGCGACACCGGATGTGCCGAGGCAATCAGGTCGGTGATGCGCCAGTCGCAGCGCGAGGTGACTTCGGCCACCGTGGGGTCGCGGTACAGCCCCAGGAAGCTCATGGCTGTGGACAGCACGCCCGAACGCTCGTTCTCGCTCTTGTTGAGCACCTCGCGGGCAGCGGATGCCACCACAGGGTGCGGTGCGCCACCCTGCTCCGCCAACAGGTGCGGCGTGGTCATCATGCGGTGCAGCGTCACCTCGAAGGGACAGGCTGGGTCGGAGAGAAAGTTGGCGACACCACGCAACGTCTTGTCCTCGCCGGCATAGAGCACGTGGAGGATGGCACCCACCAGCAGCGCGTGGCTCGTCTTTTCCCAGTGGTTGCGCCGCTCCAGTGCACCCTCGGGGTCCACCAGGATGTCGGCGATGTTCTGCACGTCGCGCACCTCGTGCACGCCGCGCCGCACTTCCAGCAAGGGGTTGTAGGCCGCAGAGCGTGCGTCTGTCGGGTTGAACAGCAGGCAGTGCGAGAAGCGCGCACGCCAGCCCGCTGTGAGATGCCAGTTCTCTCCCTTGATGTCGTGGACCACGGCAGAGCCGGGCCAGGACAGCAGCGTGGGCACCACCAGGCCCACCCCCTTGCCCGAGCGCGTAGGGGCGAAGGCCATCACGTGTTCCGGCCCTTCATGGCGCAGGTAGGCGCCGTCCCGGCCGGGTGCCCGGCCGAGGAACACGCCGGCTGAAGCGGTCAGCCCGGCCTTGTCGATGTCATCGCGTTCCGCCCAGCGGGCGGAGCCATAGGTGGTGACTCGCCGCGCCAGGCGCGAGCGCCACACCGCCATGCCGATGGCCACCCCGGTGGCAAGCAGGCCACTGGAAGCCGCGATGGCGCCGCCGCGCGAGAAAACCTCGGGCGCATAGGCGTCGTACCAGTACCACCACTCGAACAGTTTCCAGGGCTCATAGACCGGAAGCCCCGAGAGATCAAACCAGGCCACGCCCAGGCGCGGCTGGTAGCCCAACGCATGCGCCGTCCATTGCGTGGCCACCCACACGCCGCACACAGTGACACCCATGACGGCCGTGATCTGGCCAAACAGGATGCCGGTGTGGGCGGAGGATGCCCGCTCCTTGCCCGCCTCTGATCGAGATGCCATGCCCGCTTGTTCCTTCGGCGCCAACCTGCGCCATGCGCATGCGCACCCCGTGGCACGCATGGCGAGAGTCTGGAACCGATGCGCCGCGCGGCCCACCCATCCGGGCGTAGCGCAGCGCAGGCTGGCGGGCACGTCTCAGGACAACGCCGTTGGCTGGCTTGATTCAGTGGCCCAGGAACACGCTCCCGGCCTCCCCGAACGGGAGCATGTCCTGCAGATGGCCGAATGTCCAAGGCCGATGGCGCAGGCCCTGGGTGCAGCAGAACCCTGCTGCGTAACAGTCACATCAAAGTGCTGACATGGGTAAGGAAACGTTGCACCGGCTGGGACAATCCAAAGCGCTGGTGCTTGTACAACACATAGGTGGTGAAGTGAGCGGGTTCGGCCAGAGGAAGCACTACAACATCGCTGCGCTGCAGCGTCCGCATGTGGTCGGCATCTGCCACGCCAACACCCTGCCCCACAGCCACGCGGGTTAGATAGCCGGACAATGTCCGCGCCTCCGCCGCAATTACCGGGAACAACCCCTGCTGCCGCAGGATGGACGCTACCTGCTGGTACAGCCCCGGATGAAAGGCCGCCGTACAGGCAATGAGCGGGAAAGACAGCAGTTCGGTCCATGACACAGCCGTGCGCTCTGCCAGCTCATGCTCCGGCGAGACAATTGCCACCATGGGGCTGTGCCATGCAGGTTGCTGGGCAATGGCCTCGTCGTCCTGGAGCCCGAAGGAGAAACCGACATCCACCTCCTCGTTGCGCAGCGCGACCAATAGCTCCGCAGCATGCATTTCTGTGAGTTCCACAGAGACGTCCGGAACAAGCTGCCTCCAGCGGCTCAAGCACTCTGCCAGCCGTGGCTGCACCGTGCTGTCATCCACACCTATGCGCAAGGGCTCCCGATAGCGAGCATCAACGGCCCGTACCGCACGCCTGGCACGTTCCAGCCGAATGAGCAGGCTGCGCGCGTGATCAAGCAGCTTGGCCCCTGCTGGTGTGAGTTCCAGCCTGCGTGGAGCCCGTATGAAGAGTGTCACGCCCCACCGGTCCTCCAGATCGCGGATAGTGCGTGACAACGGGGTCTGATCAATGTGCACGCGCTCGGCGGCACGGCGGAAGTTGAGTTCTTCAGCAACAGCGATGAAATAGCGCAGATGCCGTAGTTCGATCATTCAGAAAGATGCAATGCAAGTCAGCGTCACATCCGCTCAAAGATTGCCGCAATACCCTGGCCGCCGCCAATGCACATGGTCACCAGTGCGTAGCGGCCCTGAATGCGCTGCAGCTCGTGGATGGCTTTCACCGTGATCAGCGCACCCGTGGCACCAATGGGGTGACCCAGCGAAATGCCCGAACCGTTCGGGTTGACCTTGGTCGGGTCCAGGCCGAGTTCCTTGCTCACGGCGCAGGCCTGGGCAGCGAAGGCTTCGTTGGCTTCGATCACGTCCATGTCATTGACGGTGAGGCCGGCTTTCTGCAGTGCCAGGCGCGAGGCCGACACCGGGCCGATGCCCATGATGTTAGGATCCACGCCAGTGTGGGCGTAACCCACCAGGCGCGCCAGCGGCTGGGTGCCACGGGCCTTGGCCGCACCGGCCTCCATCAGCACCACGGCCGCGGCGGCGTCGTTGATGCCCGAGGCGTTGCCCGCGGTCACGGTGCCGTTTTCTTTCACGAACACCGGCTTAAGCTTGGCCATGTCTCCGAGCTTGCAGTTGGGGCGGAAATGCTCGTCGGTGGCGTAGGCCAATTCGCCCTTCTTGCTCTTGAGCATGACGGGCACGATCTGGTCCTTGAAGTACCCGGCTTCGGTGGCGCGTTGCGCGCGGTTGTGGCTCTCCACGGCCAGTGCATCCTGCATCTCACGCGTGATGCCGAACTTCGCGGCCACGTTTTCGGCCGTCACGCCCATGTGAATGTTGTGAAACGGGTCGTGCAGCGCACCGATCATCATGTCCACCATCTTGGTGTCACCCATGCGGGCGCCCCAGCGCATGTTCAGGCTGGCATAAGGTACGCGGCTCATGTTCTCGGCGCCGCCGCCGATGGCGATGTCGCAGTCACCGAGCATGATCGCCTGGCTGGCCGAAATGATGGCCTGCAGGCCCGAGCCGCACAGGCGGTTGACGTTGAAAGCGGGCGTGCCTTCGGCGCAACCGCCGTTGACCGCGGCGACGCGGGAGAGGTACATGTCCTTGGGTTCGGTGTTGACCACGTGGCCGAACACCACATGGCCGACGTCCTTGCCGTCCACGCCGGCACGCGCCAGCGTTTCCTTGACGACCAGGGCCGCCAGTTCGGTGGGCGGCGCGTCCTTGAGGCTGCCGCCGTAGGTACCAATGGCGGTGCGGGCGGCACTGACGACAACGACTTTACGGGGATTTGCTTTTTTGCTCATACGGGCCTCATTTCTCAAATTTTGCATAGCTCGGACTTCGAGCAGGGCATTTCTCAACACAGCCATTTCTGGTACCTGACGCCCTAATGGCCGGCACCATGTAATCGAAAGCGCCGGGCCTGGATCTCCCAGCCTTCGTGTTCGATGTCCGTAGCAGATCGGATCGGAACGCGCTGGCTCAACCAGCAGCGGGTGGGCAATCCCCAGTCGGTTGCGCTGACGCGCAGTGCCGCCATATTGCTGCTGAAATCGCTGAGCAAAGCCCGGATAGAGGACTCCTGTTCGGGCGCCAGGTCTCGGACGATGAACACCAGACGGCTGTGGCCATCGTCAAACGCGCTGTCACGTGGCCAGGCGGCCAAACGCACCGGGGGATAGGCCACATCCTGCACGCACTGCACCACCTGAGGTTGCGCCTCGTCTCCGGCCACGCGCATCAGGCCTTTGACACGCAGCAGGTTGGCGGCATAAGCGCGCAGAACGTTGCCCATCGCCAAAGAGAACCCAAGCCAGGCGATGGGCCTATCCCAGGTGATGACGAAACTCCGCACGCGCGTCGAATGGTGGCTGCTGCGGCGACGGGTCCGCAGGTAGTGACCGTCGCCATTGACCAGGTCAATAGCGTTTTCATCCAGCGCGAAAAGGCCCGATGGGCCATGCCGTGCGATCTCGGTACCCAGCCAGGCCTGCAGGCTCGACGCCACGTCCGCACGGCCGTAGACCCCACCGGACGCCATCAGCGTGGCGAGATCGGCAATACCGTTGCGCACCAAGACCTGTTCGGCCTGCGGATTGAGCGCTTTCAAGGCCGCTTCCAGTTGTTCCCGTTGGATCGAGGAGGCCTGATCGCATTTGGTGATCAGCAACCGATCAGCCGCAACCACCTGGCGCTGACTCTCCGGATGTTCATCAAGTTGCAGCAAACCCTGTGTCGCCGATACTGCGGCGATCACGGTGTCACACCGATACCGGGCACAGACAAAGGGCTCCTCCATCAGTGTGTACAACACCGGCACCGGATCGGCCAGTCCGGTGGTTTCGATCACCACACGTGAAATAGGCGCGATCTCGCGGCGGGCCATGCGGTCGGACAGCTTGCGGAAGGCGGCAACCAGGTCGCCTTGAACGGTACAGCACAGGCAGCCGGAATCCAGCAACAACATCTGGTCGCTGACGGTATCCACGAGGTGATGATCGATGCCGACCTCACCGAATTCATTGACCAACACCGCCACACCCGCCATGCCAGGCTGGTGCATCCAGTGGTTGAGCAAGGTGGTCTTGCCGGCCCCCAGGAAGCCGGTTAGCAAGGTGACGGGAATGCGGTCAACCGGACCTTGTTGGGCATGTGAAGTCGTTTCAGTGGTCTTGTTCATGAAGGCAGTTCCTGTTCGGTTGGCATCAATGCACCGACACGAGTTCGAGCAACTCGTGCGCGCCCGCGACCGAGGCCATTCCTGCGCCCATGAGCGCAAGCTGTTGAACCGTGGCGCCCAGACTCGGGTGGCGGTGCAGGCTGGGGATCAGGTCCGCCATGGCCACATAAGTCATGCTCGCGCAGGCCAGCGCCAGACACACCGGCACGGCGCCATCCATCAACGGCAAGGCCAGCCAGGCCAGTCCCGCGCCCAGCGTCATGGCCAGGCTGGACAGCAGGTTGAAGGCCATGGCCCGACGGCGGCTGCAACCCGCATGCAACAGAACGACAAAATCACCCAGCTCCTGGGGAATCTCGTGGGCCACGATGGCCACCGCGGTCACCAGTCCCAGCGAAACATCCTGCTGGAAAGCGGCGGCCACCAGGATGCCGTCGACAAAGTTGTGGAAGGTGTCGCCCAGCATCATCAGCAGGCCACCGCGACCGACTTCCACATCCCCACGGCCTTGGTGATGCCCGTGAACCACGCTCGCATCGGACGCGGCCTGACCATGGTCGTGATGCCAGATGACGAGCTTTTCAAGCAGGAAGAAAGTGACGATGCCGGCCAGAACCAGGGATGTGGTCTCTTGTGCATTCCCCGACTCATGGATGGCTTCGGGCAAGACGTTGAAAAACGCAGCAGCGAGTAGCGCACCGGTCGCGTAGCTGACCAGCCGGGACAGTGTGCTCCTGCTCATGGAAGCGGTGGTCAGCAGCGCCACGCCGACGGACAAGAGCCCGCCAACCAGCGTGGCCAGCAGACACAAGGTCAGCGGTGTCATGCCGCACAGGCCCGCAGGTGGGCCAGTTGTTCCAGCACGGCTTCTGGCTGCTGCTGCGGGTTGATCTCGACAAAATGGAACTGCTCCTGTGCGAGCGGCCCCACGTAGGTCCCCATGGCAAATGCCGCGCTGTCGTCACGCCCGAAGGCGCTGTGGCCTGGCCGTTCGTTCCCGTCACCAATCACCGCGGCAAAGCCGTCGAAGACCTCGGGGGGGCAAGCGCACGCCCGATGGCAGACGCAGGGCTAGTGACCAGCGGTAGTGCCCCGCGACATTGAGCACGGATCGGTAACGTTCGATGTGCGCGGCCTCCAACGCCTGGTCGTCCCTTTGTTCCTCCAGTAGCAGACCGGCCACCGGAAACGCGGAGACGGAACGGATGAGGTCGGCCACGTACATGGCCGCGTCCTCCACCGTGTCCGCGTCGATCTCGTCGTCGGTACCACCGGCCAATCGGTTGGCGTGCAACAGCCAGGCGCGCGGCGAGGGCATGGACAGCACCAACGGGGTTTGACCCCGCAGGTGCGACAGCACGGCCGTCACCACTTCGGCCAGCATCGCCTTGGGTGCTTCCGATTCCAGCAACTTGCGCAAGGCCGTCGCTGGTCGGCGGCGGTTGCCCAGACGAGCCGCCAGGCCGCCATCGCGAGCACACCAGGCATCGATCAGCTCACCCACTTCGACCACCGCCACATCGGGCCGCAGCAGACCATGGGCCTGGACGAAGTAAGCCAGGTAACCGGCCGCATTCTCCCAGGGATCGGCCTGCTCCGAGCCGAGCAGCAGGCGCCGGGTATAGGCCGAAGACTTCAGCCACAAACGCACGGCGCCTGCGCTGGCTGAGTGCGGCAGCATCTCAGCCAGCGTGCTCATTGCTTTTCGTCCTGCAAAACACCCGCGGCGGCCAGTCTGGCTTCCAGCGCTTCGATGCGGACATCCTTCGGGTGTCGCATGTAGTTGGGTTTGGGTTCGTTGGCCTTGCGCGTGATGTCAGGACTTCCCACGTAGAGCGTGTCGACGTCGTCACCCCAGCAGCCGAAGTACTGCATGTTCGACGGCGGCTTGGGCTGGTTCCAGGTCTTGACGAACTCCTTGAAGGGGACGCTGCGCGCGATGCGCGCCTTGCGCTCGGCGTCGCGCGCCGCTTGCGTGGCCTCTTGGTTCACCGCCAGCGTGACCGGATCGAACTTGACTTTGTAGAGGCGCTCGGCCACCCCGGGCGACATCAGGCCGTCTTCGATGTCCTTGATCACACCCGCGGGATCGCGTTCCAGCAGGTCACCGTAACCAGCACCAGCGCCCTGTGAAATCATGAACAGATCGCCGCGCTTGGAGATCTCGAAGCCCATGCCCATGTGGTGGGTGGTGTAGCGGGCCCCTTCAAAGGGGCGCTCGTTCATGAGCTCTTCGATCGAGTGCTTGAACTTGTGCGGTTCGTTGAGCAGCACGTCGTACACGTCCACCCCCTCGATCTTGCACAGCGGATAAGCACCGCAGGCGTAGCCACCAAACAGCCCCTGGATGGGCGGGAACTTCGCGCCCTGGCACACCGTCATGAAGCCCCACTGCTCGCTGTCCTTGGTGGCCACCATCATGGTGTAGCCCTGACCGCCGCGGTACTTGCCCGGAGCAATGGCATCGCGCGTCATCTTCTTGGAGACGAGTTGCAGGAAGGGCACTTCCTCTTCGTTGAGCTCCTGCTCGCCGATGTCGGCCATGGTGGCAAAAATCGGCGCCAGCGCGTGCTCACCGTCTCGGTCCACGGTGGCGCCCGCACCCATGCCGTTGAGGTCGGCACACAGGTTGCCCAGCGTTTCACCATGCTGGCTGACCCCACCCCAGATGAAGGTGTTGATCATGTTGAAGGTCGGTGCATGGACCTTGGTGTACTTCTCCGGGCAGCTGTACAGGAACTTCGCCACCGCGTGCTGGCCGGCGGTGAAGCCGGTAAAGATCGACATCAAGCTCTGGGAATTGGGTGCGTCGTAAGAGCAGTTGACGATCGAGTGCGGATCGGTGATCACTTCGATGGGGGCAAACGCTGCCTGGCCGCGTGGCAGATCCGGCCATACGTAGCACAGGAACACCTGCGCGAGCATGCCCTTGAGGCCGGCCACAATGGTGTTGGTGGCGCGGTTGGTGAACTCCGGGCTGGAGCCGCGGAAGTCGAAGATCAGCCGGTCTCCGGTTTTAGTGAGCTTGCAGTTGATCTTCACCAAACAGTTCTCGCGCAGTGTCGAGTCCTGGATGATGTAGGTACGAACCGTCATGTCGGGCCATTCGCTGATGCGGCGTTTGACCTCGGCGCGCACGTTCTCCATCGTCGTGCGAAGGGTGGACACCAGAGCCTGAGGACCGTCGGTGTTGAGTGTCTCTTCAATCCGCTGCTTGATGCGCAGGCAGGCGAACAGCTTGACTTTCATGTCCTCGTATTGCAGCTTGGGCTCGCGCACCGAGTTCTGCAGGAAGGTCAGCACGTCGCGCTTGATCTGGTAGTTCTCCACCACCTTGAAGGGCGACATCTTCAGACCCTCGTCACTGGGGCTCTCGGCCATGGAAGGCATGCCGCCCGGCTCAATCGCGCCGTTCTCGCCTTCGTGCACCGTCGAGGCCACCCAGCACACCAGCTTGCCCTCGTGAAAGATGGGCACGATCATGCTCTGGTCGGTGTTGTGCACGTTGCCGTAGCGCGAGTCGTTGTGGATGAAGCCGTCGCCCTCGCGCACGCCCACGGTGGGGTCGTTGATCCAGTTCTTGATGATGAACTTGATGGGGTGGTGCACCAGGGCCGAGAAGATCAGCACGCCGCCGGCACTGGCAATGGCCAGATCGCCTGAGGCCGAATAGACACCGGTGATCACATCACCCCATTTGGCACCCGGCGCGGCGCCCATCTGCTCCACCATCTCATAGCCTTCATCGCAACCGGCCTGCAGCCGGTCGCGGATCTTGGCGATGACGTGCGCGTCGTTCACTTGGCGGACCGCAGCATCTTCCTCTGGGGTGCGGGGCATCAGGTCGTGGTTCTGCATGATCTCGGGGTCGGGACCGAGAAACAGCGTGGTGTCGTTGAGAAACTTGTTGATCAGCGCGACTTCGTCGGCGCTTGGTGTCTTGCCCCGAATGGGCTGGTTCAGATCGCTCATGGTTCTGTCCTTCAAATTCGTTGATCGATGGGGGGGGCGGTGGGCGCTCAGGCGCGCAGGAACCAGGACGCTCCCTGGCGCGCGGCGACGAAGTTCCACCCCGGGTTCACCAGGAAGGTCGTGACTTCGGACGCGACAATGGCCGGCCCCGGGATCTGCACACCCGGCTCGATGGCGGCCCGGTCCCAGACGGGGGTGTCGAAGGCTTCCTTGTGACCTACAAAGTGGCACTTGCGTGTGCTGGCGGGGGTTGGCGGCGTCTTGCGCTTCTCCGGTGGCACGGGCTTGATGTCTTCGAACTGCACCGTCTCGTGGCGCACAAAGGCCGCCACCCGGATGGTGTTGATGCGGATGCCCGCTTCCGGCGCCTGCGAGCCCTCGCCGAAGCGCTTGCCGTAGTCGTTGGAGAACTGCGAGATCAGGGCTAGCACATCCGCCGGACCGTTCACGTCGTGTTTGGGAATCACGGCCGTGGTCTGCACCAACTGGTTGCCGTAGCGCATGTCCAGCTCCAGGTTGTGGCAGATTTCTTCCCGTGTCATGCCCTGACGCAACAAGTCCTGCGTGCCCAGTTCCTTCAGCTCGGCCACGATGCTGTTGAAGCGGTCGTAGTCATCGAACAGGTGGCGTGTGTTCGAGTCGTACAACACCATGTAGAGCGACTGCTCGTGGATGTGCAGCTGGTGCATGTTGCCAGCGCCCACCGCGGAGAACACCGAGGACAGGGGTGGCGCCAGGATTTTGTCGATCGACAGGTTCTGTGCGATCCCGCAGCAGTGCAGCGGGCCGTTGCCGCCGTAGGCCAGCATGGTGAAGTCCTTGGGATCGTAGCCGCGTGCGCGCAATTCGGTGAACAGCCCGTTGGCCATGTTGTCATCGACCTTCTCGCGAATCAGCAGCGCGGCCTCGATCACGTCGCAATCCAGGTCATCGCACAACGTGTCTTCGATGGCCGCCTTGGCACGGCGCGGGTTCAGCGGGATCGACCCCCCCGCGTAGTTCTTGGCATCCAGATAGCCCAGCAACAAGTCGGCATCGGTCACGGTCGGCTTCATGCCTCCGCGGTCGTAGCAGGCCGGTCCGGGGTCCGAGCCCGCCGACTCCGGGCCGCACTTGACGGTGTTGTACATGCGGTCGTAGGTGGCCACCGAGCCACCGCCCGCGCCCAGCGTCACCAGGTGCACCATGGGCACAGACACCAGCCAGCGGTCGATCACCGGGTTGAAGTCGTAGTGCTTAACCCCACCGTCCACCACGATGCCGATGTCGTAGCTGGTGCCACCCATGTCGGTGGCCACCACGTTGCCCAGACCGATCTGCATGGCAAGGTGTTCGGATGCACCGATGCCCGAAACCGGGCCGGAGTGGATGGTCTGCAGTGCGTCGGTGGAATTGAGCTGCGCCATGCCGCCCGAGTTGTGGATCACCAGCATCGGCTTGTCGTAGCGGTGCGCGCGCAGGTTCTGTTCCAGCGCCGAGAGCGCGTGGTACATGGTCGAGTGCAGGTAGCCGTCGACGATGGCCGAGGTGGCGCGCACGTATTCGCCCTTGCGCCCCGCCACCTGGTGCGACAGGATGACCGGAATCGCGCCCAGCAAGTGTGACGGGTATTCCTCCAGCAGGATTTCCTCAATTCGCTGCTCGTGCAATGGATTGACCACCGCGTTGACCAGCGCCACTACGATGATCTCGGCGCCCTTGTCCACCAGTGAACGGATCTGGGAGCGCACGTCCTCCTCGTCCAGCGGCATCACCAGCTTGCCCTGAAAATCCACGCGCTCGCGCACACCGCGGATCATGTGCGGCATCACCAGCGGGTCCGGGCGCTGGGCGTTGGGCATGTCCTGCTGGCCCAAGTTGTCCAGGCCTTCGCCATAGCCGCGAGCCCGGCTCAACGGCACCGTGGCTTCAAAGCCTGCCGTCACAAGCATGCCGATCTTCGGTCCTTTGTGCTCGATCAGGGCATTGGTGCCCAGGGTGGTGGCGTAGCGCACCGAGTCCACGCCGGACAGGATGTCCTCCAGCTCGACCTTCAGCACTTTACAGGCCTTGCCCAAGGCTTCGTTGAAGCCAAGCGCCAGGTTGTGGTGGGTGGTCAGGGCCTTGGCCTCGATGTACTGGCCATCCCAGACCACAAAACAGTCGGTGAACGTTCCACCGATATCGACAGATACACGCCTCATGCTATCTCCTCAAATGGGTATGAATACCGGCGAGCGCTACCCCGGCGGTGGGCCTGTGCCCACGCCTGTGTTGCGGCTTGCCCAGCCGGTCGGGTTCTTCTTGTCTGGACGGTGCGGACACCGTCACTGGCTGCGTGTCAGTGCTTGTGGCCCGACTCCATGGCCACTGCCTGACCGACCACGGCTTCCTTCAGCTCACCGCGTCGGGCCCACTGGGCCTTGAACGCCGGCAGGTCCGGCTGCATGTCGTGCAGCGGCGGGTGGCCCGGGACGGCGTATTCGGTTTCGACCTGGGTGCCGCAACCGGGGCAGCAGTACTCCAGAATGCGAACCCACTCGGGGTCTGGGCTGAAGGTGAATCGATACTTTTCCGGGTCAATGATGGGCGGGTGGATGTCGCGCGGATCGCGGTTGTGCACCAGCAGGCCTTCCTTGTAGGCCTCGTGGGCCGAGCCAATCACGTGACCGCAGACGCGGCACTCCCAGTTTTCGGTCTCCAGGTCGATCTGGAGGTATTCGGTCATCAGAACTTTCATGGGATCAGCCCTTCCGGTTGAGCAAAACATCGCCGGCATCGCTGACCACAAAGGCCCAGCCATCGAGCACACGGCAGGTGAAAAAGTCTTCTTCGAGAATGGCCGGACCTATCGCCCAGTCACCCTTCTGGAGTTGAGCCAGCTGGTAGACCGGCACATCGACGCGACCCTTGCTTCGGGTCAGCACGTTGCGAACGCCCACCGAGACCGCCGGCTTACCCCGGGTAAAACTCGCCTTCTTGGCGCCTTCGGTGCGCAAGGCCTTCACGGCTTTGAGTTCCAGTTCGACCGTGCCCGCCTTGTCAAAGGCGGCCGGAAACACCGGTTCATCGTCCAGGGTCTGGATCTCTTCCCTGCCGTTGCCGAAATCCGCCACCAGGCGCGCCTCCATGGCGTAGTTGCCAGCTTCGTAGCCTTCGGCGTACATGTCGCGCGAGGCTTTCACTTTCAACGCATCCAGCGCGTCTTTCAGACTGGCCGTGTCGTGCTGCTCCAGCATCACGGTGTAGCGCTGCGACACATCGCAGGAGCCAATGCCGTAGGCGCTGAAAACTGCTGCCATCTGTGGAATGGCCACTTGGTCGATGCCCGCTTTTTCGGCTACACCGCAGGCGTTGAGTGGTCCTGCACCACCAAAGGCCAGCATTACGGTGTCTTTGGAAATCTTGGTGAAGCGGTGCAGCTCCACGGCAATCTTTTCCTCGTAGGCGAGCTCCATCTGCAGCAAGGCATCGTCCAGCTTCAGTCGCAGGGGTTCGGCGATGTTGGTGGTCACTGCATTGGTGGCGCGCTCGACGTCCAGCGTCATGCCGCCACCGAAGTAGGACTTCGGATCGAACAGACCGCACAGCAAACCCGCGTCGGTGATGGTTGCTTCCTTGCCGCCACGGCCGAAGCAGGCCGGCCCGGGCACAGCGCCCACACTGTCCGGCCCGATGGTGATATGGTTGTTCACAACGCGGAAGATCGAGCTCCCGCCGGCACCGGCACTCATGATTTCGCACAGGGGAATAGACACGCTGATCCCCTCCACGTGACCGCGCCGCACCTCGGCCACCGTGCCGTTGAGGTATTGACCGATGTCGGTCGTGGTGCCGCCCACATCGATGGAAACGCTGTCGGTGAATCCATACAGCCTGGAGAAGGCCTTGACGCCTTCCATGCCACCGCGCGGACCCGAACTGTAGGTGTTGATCGCCACCGTCTTGGCCACGCGGGAGGCGTCACCGTCGTTGCGAAAGATCAGCAGCGGGTTCTTGGTCCGGTACTCGCGCAGCCGGCTCTCTGCGTTGAACAGGAAGGCCTCCATGGCGGGGTGCAGGAAGGAATTGATCACCGCAGTCCACGTGCGCCGCACGACATCCTGGTCGGCCGTCAAGTCGCTCCCGTACAGGATGGGGACGGCCCCCAGCAGGTGCCGTGGGTACTTGCGCAGAGCGATCTTCTTGAAACGGTCTTCCACCGCCAGGAAGTCGTCACCACCGAAGCTCACCACCAGCCGGTTGGCGCCGGTGGCCGTGAGGTGGTTGATCGCCTTCACCACGTCCACCTCGGCGGTATCGCCCATCACGGTCGCAGAGTCCAGGAACACCACACGGTCGCCCACCAACACATCGAACACTTCCGGATCGTGCTCAGCCAGGCGCACTGGTAGGTCACGCGACTGGGCGTCGATGATCAGACCCAGGCGAGGCCCCTTGCGCTCGCAGATCGCGTTGGTGCCCTGCGTCGTGGAGTAACGGATCAGATCGACTTCTTCGAGAAGCCGCCTTACATCCGTCTGGCCGTAGATCACACCGGACGCTTTTTGCAGGCCTTCAAAGAAGCACTTGCTCAAGTCGTACGGCGTGGTCAGCACCTTGGTTTTTCGGACCCCTGTGTCATCCAATATGCAGATATCGGTCAGGGTCCCACCGTTATCTATGTTGATTTGCAATGCCATGTCGTGTCATCTCCTAGTGTTGATCGAACGATCCTCGTCACCGCTGGCCGCAGAGGCCTGGTCGAATTTCGCGCAAGTCTTATTGCGAGAGCCGTGCCAGATCTGGAGAAGAAATAAAAAATGCTTAAGTTATTGATTTAAAAAGATATTTTTAGAACCTCAGGAATCATCCAGAAGCAGAACCGTCCGATTTCAAGTCGGACAACCGTGCTGCGGCGGACGTGATGCGCCGCAACAATTCAGCCCCCTAAAAACGAAGGCCCGGCTGTCTGGCGCTACCTCTCAGGAGGTCAAACGCTGGACAGCCGGGCCTCTTTGTGCCGGGCTTTTGGGGGATGAAGAATCAGCCGTTCTAAGCGCGCGATCGTTTCATGTTCAGGACAAGGCGGACTGGGCGCGCAGTTCGTCCACAAGAGATTCAAGTCCGAATCGCTTGAGCTTTAGGTACACGGTGCTCTTGGCAATGCCCAAGTGCCGCGCCACTGCCGTCAGGTTGCCCAGACACTGGCGCATCGCGTCAACCAAGGCTTCCCGCTCGGCGGCTTCCAGGCGTGTCAGATCGCGCGCATGCGAGTCGCCATCGATCGCGGAGGGCTGCGCTGCCACGTGTGCCATGTGCAGGAGCTCCGGGGGCAGATCTCCTTCGGTGATCACAGAGCCAGGCGCAGTCAGCAACATGCTCTCAACTGCGTTGCGGAACTCGCGCACATTGCCCGGCCACCCATACCGTTGCAAGGCATTCATGACGCCGGGTCTCACCTCCTTCACGCCCAGCCCGTGCTGCTTTGACAGCTGTTTGACGTAGTGCTGGAAGAGCAGTGGAATGTCTTCCTGACGTTCACGCAACGGCGGAATGTGGATGCTGGTCACCGCGATGCGGTAGAACAGGTCCATGCGGAAGTTGCCATCGCGGATTTCCTTGCGCAAGTCCCGGTGGGTCGCTGCGACCAGGCGGAAACTAACCTTTCGAGGCTTGTTCTCACCCAGACGGTACACCTCGCCTTCCTCAAGTACACGCAAGAAGTTGGGCTGCAGATCCATCGGCATCTCACCGATCTCGTCGAGAAACAAGGTGCCGCCATTGGCGGCTTCGATCTTGCCGATCATGCCGCCACGCTTGGCACCGGTGAACGAACCCTCGGCGTGACCGAACAGCTCGCTGCTCAGCAGCTCGCGCGAAAAACTACCACAGTTGAGCGCCACGAACGGCGCACCGGGGTTCGAATGGGCTTCATGAATACCGCGTGCGAAAACCTCCTTGCCGACGCCGGTCTCCCCGGTCAGCAGCACAGAGACCCGCGACTTGGCCAACTGGCGCGCCCGAGAGACCGTGCTCCGGATGGCGGCCGATACACCAACCACCCGCTCAAACGACGTGTCCAGGTCCTCGATCGACATCGACGGCAGCGAGACAAATACACTTTTTGTCCGTTGCCGATTGGGCATCGTCAACAAGGCGCCGACCTGCTTGCCCTCGACCAGCACCGGCTCCAAATGGTCGCGCTGCGCCCACTGCGGCAGCACCAGCGACTGGTCGTCACCGGTGATGCGGATGTCGGGCAGGCGCAAACCGGAGAGACCAATGTTGGCACGCTCCAGTTCGATCAGCATCTCGGCGGCCTGGTGGTTGGCCTTGATCGCTCGACCCCGACGGTCAAACAAGATGACGCCATCGCTGTTCTGATCGTTCATCAGGTGCACGCAGGCCTCCAGCAGGCTGTAGCGCAGGTCCAGCTCCGTCTGTGCCAGCCGGCTTTCGATGCGCGCAGCGGTGGACACCACCAGCGCCAGGGTGTGTCGGCTGTACGAGCCCGTGAGCCCCGAGACATCAATCGAACCCAGCGGCGTCCCATCCAGCGAGTCCCGGATCACGGTGGCCGAGCATGACCAACGCTTGATGCCCTCGCAATAGTGTTCGGCCGAGTGGATCTGCACCGGTTGCCCAACCGACAGCGTGGTACCAATCGCGTTGGTTCCGGAGGCGCCTTCGCTCCAGTTTGCGCCAGCGAGTAGGTGCACGCTTTCTGCCGCGCCCAGCGTGCGCGGGTCACCCTCCATGCTCAGCACGGTGCCATGGGTGTCGGTCAACACCATCACCGTACCGGTCTCGGAAAGAAAGGTGCGCGCTTGCGCCATCACTGGCGTGCTGGCGCCCAGCAACTCTGCACATTGGTCGCGCAACTGGTAGAGCTTGCCGCCCGAAATGGTGATGGGCGCCTGCAACTGCCCCGGATCCACGCTGGCGAACTGACAGCGGCGCCAAGAATCGTCGATCAACGAACGCAGGCCACTGGGGTCGGCCGATGGATCCTGCTGGAATCGTTCCCAGGCCAGCATCACGCGCCGGTCGTTCTCGGGCCGCGAGAACATCTGTTCTGCATTGGGCATGCTTGTCTCCTGCGCTGTGGTCGCGCTTGTGTTTTCTTGCCGGTTCGCCCAGGCTGGCTGCTCAAAGCGCCGGACAACCCTCGAAGCAATATTCGCTCCAAGCACAAAAGCCCGAGAGCCACACTGCCATGCATGCGTATGGCAGCCTGCCCCCGGGTCAGATCACCTGGGGCCGTCCGACCCGGAATCGGTCGGGCGGCGTTCGATTATCGGACGATCAACTCATGATCGCAACGACCTCATCCCGCGGAAATCACCACCTTGAGCGCCTTGGTCTGGGCCGCTCTGGCGAAGGTGTCGTAAGCCTCCATCATCTGGTTCAGGGTGAAGCGGTGGGTGATCAGACCCGAGGGGTCAAGCTTCTTGGCCACCACGGTTTTGAGCAGCATCGATGTGGTCTGCGTGTCGACCAGTCGGGTGGTGATGGAGATGTTCTGCATCCAGAGCGTTTCGAGGTGCAGGTCGACCTTGCTGCCGTGCACGCCCACGTTTGCGATCACACCTCCCGGCGCCACGATCTCCTGGCAAATGCCAAAGGTTGCAGGAATGCCCACTGCCTCGATCGCGGTATCCACGCCCACACCCTCCGTCAAGCGTTTCACCGCCTCGGCGGCCGACTCACGACCGCTGTTCACCACGTCGGTGGCGCCGAATCGGGTGGCCATTTCCAGGCGGCCATCGTCGAGATCCACCATGATGATGCGTGCCGGCGAATAGAACTGCGCCGTCAGCAAGGCCGCCAGCCCCACCGGGCCGGCACCCACAATGGCCACAGTGCTACCTGGTGCCACCTTGCCGTTGAGCACGCCACACTCGAAGCCGGTGGGCAGGATGTCGCTCAACATGACCAGCGACGCTTCATCGGCGCCTTGAGGCACCGGGTACATGCTGGTGTCGGCATGAGGTACGCGAACGTACTCAGCCTGGGTCCCATGGATGGTGTGACCCAATAACCAGCCACCAGACGTGCAATGCGAATACATGCTGCGGCGGCAATATTCGCAGCGCCCACAACTGCTGATGCAGGAGATCAGCACGTGGTCGCCCACCTTGAAGTTCGACACGGCGGAGCCCAGGGACTCAATCACCCCCACCCCCTCATGCCCCAGCACGGTCCCTGGCTGACAAGTGGGCACATCGCCTTTGAGAATGTGCAGGTCGGTGCCGCAGATCGTGGTGTGAAGGATCTTGACCACCGCGTCCGTGGCGTTCTCAACCTCCGGTTTCGGTACGTCCATGACGGACTTCTTGCCAGGGCCGCCGTATACGAGTGCTTTCATGCTGGTTTGCTCCTTGTGTACGAGAGACGTGAACGATCCCGCGCGGTCCCATTGATCGCATGTCCAGCAACACATCGGCGCAGTCGGGGTTCTTGTCTTCTCTTGTGGGCAACGCCTGAAAATTGGCGTTGAGCTTGACGCGCAGCTATCTGCGCGAGTCACAGTTAGCAAACTTCAAGCCAAGGTAACGAGACAGAGCAGCATGGTCAGCTGCTTGTGTTTAGCGAAGATTCGGCCCTTCGAGGGCAATACACATTCGGTGTGCGACTCAAATTGCGACATCGATTTGATATCGAACGTCTTAAAGTTGGCCGTTAATTGGTCTGGCAAATACAGAACCGCCGAGCTTGCTTGATTCGACGGTGACAATTCTTCACCATCACGAAACACCACGGGACACTCCAAACTCCCAGTTCACCAAGCCCCCCTTCGACACAGCACGAAGCTGCTTACCAAGTTGCCGCTCAATCACAGGGCTCCAAGGCACAAGGCTAAACCCCATCCCATCGTCCAGCATCGCAAACCGTCCACTGGCCAGCTGAATAGACACGCGGTAGACACCTTTGATGGTCTCGCCATCCCGCACCAGCCGCCACGTCTTTCCGGTCTCCTGCTGCAGCTTTTGCCCCACCACCGCCAGCTCACGATCCCGCAAGGTCGCCAACAGGTTGCGGGCGAGAACAACGCGCTGCCCCCGGCGCTCGGCCAACCCCTCCCCCACCAAAAAATCCACACGCCGCGGCATCGCCTCCTGCACCTGCGCCCCGAACCCTTGAGCTACTGGCTGGGGCAAGCCGCTCACCACCAGCGCCCGGTCCAACCAGGTAGATCCCACGGCCTGGATCTGCTTCTCCAGGGGCAGGTGCGAGCGCAGTTCGACGGCATGCCTGGCCTCCTTCTGCGCCCCCTGTTGCCGGACCCTCTGCAGTAGGTTCGATGGAATGGCCCAGACGCCATCGGACATGCGTTCCACAATTCCCTTGCGACGCAGTGCTTCCAACCTCCGCACATGGACTTCGATCGTTGCCTTTGGATCCTGATCGCCTGCCTGTAGGAGTTGCACGCGATGATGGGCCGTGGCGTAGATCCCTTCCGAGGCCAAACCAAGGATCGTGCGATCCACAGCACGCTCCAGCGCCTGCGGTTTGCCTTCAACGATGCCCCCGACCGGCAGCTCAGCCAGATCGGTGCTTGCCTGCAGCCGGAGGTAGTGCGCCCGGCCATCAATGCCATCGACAACCAGGTAGGGTTTATCGTGCAGTTCGCCATCCAGCCCCCTAGCCACAATGCGCCCCACCACGGGTACATCCACCCGCGCATCGGTCACCAGTTCCCGCAGTTCTCCCTTCATCGCCCGGTGCATGGTACGCAGGATGTCGCCGCGCTCCCCCATGGCCACGAGCGTCTGCTCCATCCGCGGCACAAGGCGCCACCGGTGGGCATCAAGGCGCTCGGCCAATGCCATGGCTTCAAGGCGCTGCAGCCGGGCGCGCAGCAGGTTGAGGCGCTGCGTTCCCAGGGGCACAGGGATACGGCCGGGAGTCTCCGTCAGGTCCACAACATCCGCCACAGCCTGGCGCTGCAGTTGCCGATCCAGCCCTGTCCATCGCTGCTGGTCCACTTCGCGCTGCTGGCTCTGCCCCATCTCCAGTTCGGTGCGCGGCCCCAGCCATTCCGTGGCCAGCTCGCAGGCACGCTGGCGCATCCCATGGGCCATGTAGTCGGGCGCGATGACCAGGTCCGCTCCCCTGCCCTCGCCCGAACGCCCGCGCAGCACGACATGGGTGTGCGGGTTGTCCGTATCCCAGTGGTCTATGGCCACCCAGTCCAGGCGGGTTTCCAGATCGACGGCCATGCGCGCCATCAGCGTGCGCGTGTAATCGCGCAGGTCTTCAAGCTCCCCGGCATCCTCCACCGACACGATGAAGCGGAACTGGTGGCGGTCCCCTTGGCCCCGCTCCTCGAACGCCTGCAGATCCGCAGTGTCCGTGTCCGCTCCGTAGGCCTGCCCCTTCCGTCCATCGCGGGTCGTGCCGTCGCGTTCGATGTACCGCAGGTGGGTAGAAACCGATCGAGCGCCCACTTTCTTGAGCACGACAAAGCGTGACTTGATGACCACACGCCGTGCGTTCCTACCCAGCCCCTGGCCCGCGATGCCAGCCGCCACGCGCCCCCGGCCAAACGTGGATGCAGGACGCATGCCCTGCTTCCCCGACGCCTTGGCCCCGGCCCTGGAAACCTCCTTCAGCACCTGGCTGATCAGGCGCGGCGACCGTGGTCCAGGACGCGACTTCGGCGCGCCCGGCCGGACTCTGAACCGCCCCTCCTCCGGTCCGACCTTACGCGCGGCCATGGAGCCCACTCCAGCGCGCCTGGGCGCAAGGGATCGGGAACGGCACGCGCCAAGCACCCGCTGCGGGCCGGATCCTGCCCCGGCACGGCACTGCATGCGCCCGGCCTGGTGCCGTGCCCAACCCACGTGCAGACTGGCTTGGCGGGCACATGCGTGCCGGCCCTTTTATCTTGCCCTCCGTCTGCGTATCCCATATTGGCTCCCGACTCCCACCCGCCGCCGGTCTTGCGCACCCACCATGACACCACCAGGGCGGCCCGAGCAGCGGCGCAAATGTTGCGGGCTCACGGCCTCCACACTGCACCGCCGACTGCGGTGCGAGTGCCGCGTCCATTGCCACCCGTTGGCGCCGTAAAGGATGCTTCATGGTGCACTCCAGGTCCATACCGGGTGCGCAATGCCGAGTACGGCCGACACCTGGACAGGCCCAAAGTACCGGCTATCGAACGACGCCGGATGGGTATCGCTCAACAGGAACACCTCCCCCTCTACAAGAACCCGGCACTGTCCCCAGGCTTGCAACGGGCGGACCATGCCATCCTGCAGCGGCACGCTGGCCACCACGGCGTCGTCGATGCGCACCGTCTGCTCGCGCACGCACACCGATTGCGGCGCCAATGCGCCGACACGCTTGAGGATCGGCACCCCGATGGGCAGGTACCCGCGCTGTGCCGCCAGCGCGGCCACATCGGCAGAAAGCCGGACCAGCACGGTGCTGCCCACATGCAGGGAGTCCGCGCGCTCTATGCGTTCAATGTGGTACCAGCCGGGCGCCACGCTGGCGCTCGGGTTGTAGATGAACCGAGGCTCCCTTGGCACCAGCATCGGCCCAACCAAGAGGGCCACGGCGGTCGCCATGCCGGCCAGCAGCATGGGAAGCGGTACAGCAGGCTGCGTCATTCCCTGCCTCCACGCGCCAGGTGCGCCGCGTGCCGCTCGGCGGTGTAGACCGGCAGCGGCAAGCCTGCACCAAGCCGATAGCCCACCTTGCGCCAGTAGCTGGCAGCCACAGTGCAGGGATCGATACCCAGCGCCTCAACGGCATCAATGGCCGCAAGCACCGCCTTGACCTGCATCTCGCCATCGGCACGCAGCAGTATGCGCGCGCCCGGCAGCACACCCGCTACGCGCTGCGCGTCTTCAAAAGGTGTCGGCGCCTGCATCACCAGGAGCTGCCAGAGCGCCGTGCCAGAGATATTGCCGATCCACTTCACACGACAGCAAACGGTGCCCGGCATGAACATCGCCGCACGCCGCCAGCGATCCAGCACGATCTCCACCGTCGGCTGACCAAACCGCAGCCAGATGTTGACCCGGTCCTCAACTAAAGCAAGCGACACCCGCATACGGGTGGGACGCTGCGGCACCATCTTCTGCAGCGACGCCTGCTGGATAGTTGACGCAAAATGGGATTCCGGCGCCATCATGCCCCGTCCTCCGGGTACTCGCGCTCCAACAGCTCGCGCAGCATGTCCGCGGCTGTGATGCCGCGCCGGAACGCTACAACCTTGATGCGCCCGCGCAGCGCCGGTGTCACATCGATGGTGAGCCGTGCGGTGTAGATGGATGCCTTGGCCGGTATCTCAGGCGCGTTCGCCTGCCGCACCCAGGTTGATGCAGGATCTGCCCCGGGCCTGCGTCCGATCGGCACCCGGTGCGGCGTCACTATTGGAGGGAGTGCCGTCATCGCAGAACCTCCCGCACGGCCTGCGCGAGCGCCACGATCTCGCGTGCGGCCGCACATTGCGGCGCCGCTTCGCAGGCCAGCCGTCCTGCGGCCACGCTGTCGGCGAACACAATGCGCTGCGAGACCTCTGTCTCCAGGGCAGCAAACGGTTGGTCCGCTAGCGCTGCACGCGCTTCGCGCCCGATCACCGTGCCGACCACGCGCCGGTTGATCACGAAAGCCGCGCGCAGCTGTGGCCGGAACACCCGGGCCTCTGTGATGAGCTGCACCATCTCATGGCTGGCCCACACATCGTAGGCGCTCGGCTGCACCGGAATGAGTACCAGGTCAGCGGCCAACAGCGCGGATCGCGCCAGCGCTGCGACCCTTGGCGGTCCGTCAATGACCACGAAATCCGCCTGCAGGGCGATCTGCGGCGCTTCCTGGTGCAAGGAGTCCCTGGCCAGCCCGAACACCCCGTAAAGCCGCTCCTGGCCGCTCTGGAGGCGCCGCTGCGCCCAATCCAGGGCGGAGCCCTGCGGATCGGCATCGAGCAGCGTGACGCGGCTACCTTGCAAGGCCAGTTCGCCCGCCAAGTGCGTGGCGAGTGTGGTCTTGCCTGCCCCGCCTTTCTGGTTGAGCAGGGCTATCACTTTGCCAGGGCGATTGCCTTGCTTTCCTGCTGGAAAGTTTTGGGGTTCTGGACCCGCCTGATTTGCCATCGCAGAACCATTGCTCAAATTTTGAGCAGCTCCTGTTCGCGCGCGCGTGACTTCCATTTATGTATCCCTTTAGTTGTTTAGGGAGTGCCCAAACCGTTACTGGGCATGGCTTTCCGGTCGATCGGTGCGGGCGATCCACCGATACTTCTGCGGGTGATACCCCGAGGGTCGTGCGGGCGATCCACCGATCCCGTCCCCAAGCCATCCACAGCTTCTTCAACAGAATCTGTGGACAAGTCGCTCCGGGGTCGGTTGTCCGGATCGGGCAGAAAAACCAGCCACTCGGTGCCGCCACTGCGCTCAATGGACAGCCAGTAACCTGGCAGCGCCTGGCGCCGAGCCAGGTGGCGCACCTGGATGGCGAAGTCGGAGGGCCGCTGCAGGCTGCCCGACTTCAGGTGCAGGTGGCGCATGTCGAAGCGCCATCCCGCCTGTTGCCGGCCACCGTGCTTGCGTACCAGCCGATACAGCCAGCGCTCAATCCCCCCTGAAAGCCGGAAGTACGTCGGATCGAGCGTGAGCACCAGCCCCTCGTCCATCACGCCGGTAAAGAACCAGTCGGCCAGAATGAGTTCGATGCCGTCGGAACGCCCAGCTGGCTGGACGTACTCTTTCCATTCGTTGATCCAGGAGAAGCGGTGCACGCGCATGGCGCCGTTCGGGCGCTCGCGCTGGCGCAACGTCGTGGCGACGGTGGTGGACTGCAACCGGTCCAGCGCGGCGCGCAGCGCCAGATAGTCGCTGCGGCCGGTTCCCCGTTGCGCAAAGCGCAGGATCTCGTAGGGCGTGGCCACCATCAGGCGCGAAGGCGCAATGCCTTCCTTCTTGGCCTGGATGATCTGGCTCGCAGCCCAGATCAGCACGTCGGCATCCCAGATGGTGGCGATGCCGTGCTCGGGTACGCCCTCGACCGTGAGAGAAATTCCGCCCGCTTCAAATCGGATCGGCACAATGCGCGGCGACTTGGCCAGCGAGAAGAACGGATAGGCCATCAGGTCCTGCGCGTCGCGCAGCGCCATGTCGCTGCCCGGCAACGCGCGGAACAGCGACAGCTGTTCGCGTTCTTCGGGCGCTTTGACATCTGTGGTGCCACCTCGTCCGAGCCAATCAACGGACGGAGTCACGCTGCACGTAGCCGGGGTCCGAGGTCATGCCGTAGGCACGGCCATCGGCCCAGGCACGCAGGTCGGTGGCCGCATAGACCACCCGTGCGCCGAACTTCCGGAAGCGCGGGCCGCCACCGAGAACGCGCTGCTTCTCCAAGGTGCGCGGTGAAAGTCGCAGAAAGGCCCCCGCTTCTTCGGTGGTCAGAAACTCAGGGTTTGCAGAAGCTGCGGGGGCAGCCCCCAAAGGGGGCTGGAGCGCAGCCGCTGCGGCTGTGCGGGAAGGGAAAGAACTGCCAACGGCCATGACGGACTCCATCGCTGTCGATAGGCCGCAAACCATTCGCGACCCGATGGAAGCAGTCTCGGAAATCGGGCCCGATCCAGGCAGGGAGAGATTCAGCGCACCGGTTCGTCTCCGGGGGGCTTTGCAGCGGGATCCAGCACACCCGCCAGAGAAAGATACCCGCCATTCATAAACGATTCGGCGCGCCGCAGCAGATGACGCACCTGCGCGCGGAGTTCTCCATCCTCGTGCCAGCGCAGGACGACGGCTTCAAGGCCGAACAGGGCCTGGGCGATGTCGCGGTGAGAGGCGCCCGCTATCGAAGCATCGAGCGCCTGCAGGGCGCGCAGGTGCAGCAAAGCGGAACGGGTGGCCGACCGCACGTGCGAGATCTGAAGCGCATGACCTTCCAGGGCCTGTGCCTGTTCTCGGTACCCGTCGAGCTGACTGCGAAGCCCTGGAGTCAGCGGCACGGCGCCCACATAGGCGCCGCCATCCTCCAGAGTGCCTGAGAGCGACAAGCGCATGCGCAGCGCGCTGAGATCTGCGGTGATCGTCAGGTCGTGCCCGTCCATTGCCAGGCGCTTGCGGCCAGGGATGCGCCACAGATCGAACCGGCGGGTCGCAGCACCGTATGCATGCACTGCGCGCACGTGCAACAGTCCGTCAGAGGACGACAGCCATAACGGGTGAACAAGCCGTCCATCCTGCTCGGGGTCTTCGGCGACATCGCAACCCCCAGCGGGCAAAAGACACCACGCGCTTGCGACGAGTCCAATCCGCGCGGTAGCTGGGGTGGCGACGAAGGTACTCCCAAGCGAGGGCTGGATCGTCAAGGTCCAGCACGTAGAGATAGGCGGCTGACACACCCCACGGCGCGCGGGGAAGGTCTTCGGGGTTGGGTTGGGTCACGGAATCCTCCTGTGGAAGGAGGAACCTGCCACACAAGGAGAGTTACAGAGTCGCCTTTACGGCGAGGCCACCTCGCGTGCCGAGCGATGCTGAAACGATTGTGTCAGTCAGTCGTTGATCGAGCCGTCGCGCTGCGCCTCGGCCAGGTAGCCCGAGAGCGTCTGGCGCGGCTTGAAATGCGGATCGGCCACGATGCGCATGCCGCGCGGCCCCCGCACACCTTCAAGGGCAGAGAGGCTGACATGCCCAAGCTCCGGACTCCCAGTGCCAGCATCGCACAGCCCGAACGCTCGATCTCCATCGGCATCCAGCTCCGTCAGCAGCCACACGGCCCCAGCATCCAACGTGTAGAGCTTGACGACCGGCAGAGGATCCAATGCCTCACCACGCGCACGCGCAGCGTCATTGGCCTGCATCAAGCTTTGCTGCTCGTTTGTAATAAATGTCATTGTGGTCGTATGGGCGCGTTACATCCTAATACAGAGCCCGAAAAATTCAACTGGCACCCCGCTTTAAGGGTTGTGTGGCCGTTCTCGGATGGCAAGTGAATCCAGCGGTATTCAGTGATGGACTTCGAAATCTCTCCAGTATGGGTATCTTATCCCGTGGTTTTATTTCCCGTCACCAAAGACAGTGGCGGCTGTGGCCAAACCGTCTCCGTCTTTCGCAAAAGACCCGATCCTCATCGCGCTAGGCGATGCGATCCGACGTACGCGTGCCACGCGAAATATTTCTCAGGAAGCATTGGCTGACCTCGCTGGTATTGACAGGTCCTACATGGGTGGGATCGAAAGAGGCGAGCACAACGTGGCAGTGATCAACCTGAGCAAGATCGCCGAGGCGCTTGAGGTTCGCCCATCCGCTCTATTAGCCACTGCAGGCATTTAGCGGGCCCTCATTGCGAACGCGTTTGTCCAGAACCAAGCACCAAAGCAACCGCCCATGTCACCGCAAAGGGCACCGCCGAAGCGGCGCCCATGACTGCTACACCACAATCCGCCCCGCAAGCCGCGCCTCATTCGCGTAGGCACTCAGCCGCTTCTGCGGAGTGAAATGCAGGTCCCGTTCCACTGGAAGCCCCAGTCGGCCGCGCACGGTCGCGAGTTCTGCCAGGCTGACCCAGCCCAACTCGGGATAGCCCATACCCAGGTCGCACAGCCCAAACACATGGTCGTGATCGTCGGGGTCCATCTCGGTCAGCAGCCAGGTCGCCCCGGCGTCCGGGGTGAACAGCTTGACCACCGGAGCGGGATCGAAGTTGTCTTGTTCGAGGGATTGCCGGCCATTCGCCAGCAGTTGCGCGCGTTGTTCGTCCGTGATGAGCTTCGTCATGGTCTTCTCCTTGGAAGGAATCAGGGCGGGATTGCCCGAGACCGGAAGCAGCACGGCGCAGCGCAGCCGTCACGGTTCGCAGACGGCCGCCAGGACGCCAGCGTGCACCGCACGCGCAGACCTTGACGGCGAGAACGTGCGACCTGCAAGTCGCTTGAATTTCTGTTTCACGGAGGTAGATATGACCTGATGAAACCGGCTGTTCCATCAGCCGTTCCCTACCCGGACATGCGGAGCTGGCAACGGCTCGGTGTGAAGCTCCGGGGACAAAGTAGCCGCCGGTTTATCCGGTACGCCGAGCCGCGAGGCAAGGCGGAATCTGCCAGCATGAAGGCGGAGAGGAGCAAGGGATGGATGGGTACGACCAACGCATGTGAACGTCCGCCAACGCGTCGTAATGTCTATCGAGCCAAACGTGCTGACAGGCTCGAACCAAAAGGTACGCGGCAAGGCATGGTCCTTTGTTCTCTGGACCATCATGGACACCAATGCCGCCGGCGCACAGGACGGGTCCGCACCATCCGGAAATTCATGCGGAACAGGGTAAGCCCATCACGCTGCCGGCAACGGCAGGCGAACCGTGAGGAACGCTGTTGGTGTGGTGGGTAGAGGAATGCGGAGAAAGCGAATGCCCGGCTGTAATGGACGGGATACGGGCTGCGACATCGCCCGACGCGAAAGCGGGCAGACTTCCGCGCGGTCATTCATGGCGAGAGAATCTTGACCAATCGTTGTACGAGGAAAAGCAGATGACGGCGGACGACACGAAGGTGCCGGATGCTGGTGCGTCCTCGCCCGCTGCACAGATGTGGGACCAGGCGAACTGGAACCAGATCGAGGCAGAGGTGAAGCGGCTTCAGATGCGTATCGCCAAGGCAGTTCGGGAAGGCAGGTGGGGCAAGGCGAAAGCCTTGCAGCGACTGCTGACCCGCTCGCACAGCGGCAAGTTGCTTGCCGTCAAGCGAGTGACGGAAAACAGGGGCAAGAGAACGCCGGGGGTGGACGGGAGAGTCTGGCTGACCCCGGCGGCCAGATGGAAGGGGATGCTGTCGCTGAGGCATCGTGGCTACCGCCCGATGCCGCTGAGGCGGGTCTACATCCCCAAGAGCAATGGAAAGAGGCGTCCGCTGGGAATTCCATGTATGCGGTGCCGGGCGATGCAGGCCTTGTGGAAGCTCGCCCTGGAACCCATCGCGGAGACACGGGCGGACCCGAACTCCTATGGCTTTCGGCCGGAACGCGCGGCCGCCGATGCCATCGAACAGTGCTTCACGGTCCTGTCACGCCGCACGTCGGCGCAATGGATTCTGGAGGGTGACATCCGAGGTTGTTTCGACAACTTCAGTCACTCCTGGTTGCTGGAGCACATACCGATGGACAAGGCGGTCCTGCGCAAATGGCTGGAGGCTGGCTACGTCGATGAGGGATCCTTGTTCGAGACGCGGGCGGGCACGCCCCAAGGGGGCGTCATCTCGCCCGTGATCGCGAACATGGCCTTGGATGGCTTGGAGGCGGCAGTGCATGCGAGTGCCGGTGGATCGGAGCGCGCACGCCGCAGAGCCAAGCTCAACGTCATCCGCTATGCCGATGACTTCGTGGTCTCCGGCACGTCGAAGGACGTGCTCGAATCCCAGGTTCTGCCTGCAATCCGTCGGTTCATGGCGGAGCGTGGGCTGGAACTGGCGGAGGAAAAGACCCGGATCACGCATATCGAGCAAGGGTTCGACTTCCTGGGTCAGAACGTGCGCAAGTACGGTCGCCAGTGCCTGACCAAACCAGCGAAGAAGAGCATCAAGTCGCTGCTGGACAAGGTCAGGGACATCATCAAGGAAAACGCGAGCGCTACGCAGGCGGCGGTGATACGGCAACTCAACCCGGTGATCCGCGGCTGGGCCATGTATCACCGCCACGCGGCGGCGAAGGCGACCTTCTCACGAATCGACGATCACATCTGGCGCATGCTCTGGAGGTGGGCTCTGCGCAGGCATCCCGCCAAAGGGGCACGATGGGTCATCAGGCGCTACTTCCGGGTAAGAGGATCACGGTCCTGGGCCTTTGCGACGAAGGGCTCGGCCGACGGCACAACTGTCGGCCTTCAACTCTTCCGGGCGATGACGATACCCGTCACTCGCCATGTCAAGGTTCCAGGGGCCGCCCATCCGTTCGACCCGGAATGGACTGCGTATCTGGCTCGTCGTCGAGCCGCGAAACGTTCCGTCAGATTGTTCGGTGCCACCCCATGGTGCTGAAGAATGGCTTGAGCCGGATGCGGGGTGACTCGCACGTCCGGTTCTTAGGGGGCGGCGGCGCAGCAATGCGCCGCTGCTACCCGACGGCGTGATACGGTGAAGGGAACAGCAAGCCAGCCCCGCCCGCCAAACAAGTCGGTCATCGGAGACGCAGCCCTCCCTGCCGATCCGGCGAGCCGGTTCGGCGGTATCGAAGGGGGCGCCAAGCCCGGCGCGGCGGGGATGGGCCGCAAGTCGATCCCCAGGAGGCAAGCGCAGCGCGCAGCACCGCCGGGGCGAAGGCGTCAGCGATGAAAGCCCGTAGGGACGAGACGCCACCGGCGGCTCGGTGCACAGCACGCCAGCGCGGTCCGGCCAGGCCGGAGACGCTCAACTCCGTAAAACAAACAAGACACTTTTACAGACAACCCCAATCCCGTGAACCCATCTCTACGGATCTAAGGAAACCTGCAAAACAGCAAATACACTGATCCAACAATGCGCCCATCCGCAAAGACGGATGAACGCTTTCTCGTATTTCCGTACTACAGGGCGAAACAACTCACGCACCACCCTCCTCTCCAAAGCAATGAGACAAAAGCGCCCCGCTGAGCGGGGCGCCGAGGGCGACGTCAGTCGCCCTTGCTGCGCGACCAGATCAGGTTGTGCGCGCCATCCTCGCCTTCGACCAGGCGGGCATAAAGGGTGGCAGGGAAGGATGGATCGTCCAGGGTCACGGACAGGTAGGGGCGCTCCGCCTTGCTGAGTTTCTTCCACGCCGCGCCGATCTCCAGCCCGTTGCCGGCGACGACGCGGTAGTCCGGGGCGTTCTCGCTTGCCTTGTCGCTGGGCACAAGCCGGACCTTGACGTTGAGCGTCAGGGTGCGAACCGTGCCGGTGTAGCTGCCGTTCTGTGTGGTGAAGGTGCCGATGTTGGCCATGATGAAGTCCTTTCGAGGTTGTCCAGGTCGCGCCCATCGCGGCCTTGGCGTGATCCGATGGGCGAGGGTCGGGCGCGCCGCATCCCGCAGCGAAGCACAGGGGCCGCAGCGCAGCGAAGGATCGGGAGGCCCGAGAAATTTGCCGCGCGAGGAATCCGCGCAGCGGAGGGGAAATTTGTTGGGCCGGACGGTTGCGGCGAAGAAGCCCGAGGCAGCGCAAACGAAGTGCAGCACCGCCGTGCCCGAGCCAGGATTCACGGCAGATACAAGGCCGCCGTGGGGGTGATCCTGTACAGAAAGGATTCATGGCCCCCGGCGCCGGTCCGCCTCACCGTAGCGCAGCGGTTGCGGCACAGCGCCCCAAGCGACTCACGCCAGCCGTCACCGACGTTCAAGCGTCAGGCAATTCGCGTTGTGACAGCCGCTCCACGATGCGCTGGCATTGATCCTCGCGAAGCTCGATGCCGATGGAGCGCCGCCCTGTCTTGCGGGCCACTGCCAGGGTGGTTCCGCTTCCTGCGAAGCAATCCACCACCAGTCCGCCTGGCGGCACGCTGTACTGGATGAGCGGGGCCACGATGGCCTCGGGCTTCTGCGTCTCGTTGACCGCGTAGCCGTGGCAGCTGCGCGCATAGATGACGCTCTCCATGAGCTTCGGCCCGCCGTCTTCGCTGGTGTAGCTGCTGGTCCCCATGCCGCCCCATTGCGTGGGGCGGCTCTTGCGGCGCAGGGATCGGGCCGTGGCCTCGTGACTGAACTGGGGTTCCTTGTAGATGTCCCGCCAGTTGCCCCGGTAGAAGTGCAGGGCCAGTTCATGGATCCTCCGAAACCGGTCCGCAAAAGCGTTCGAGCCGTTGTGCTTCTCCCACACGATGTCCTGCGACAAATGCCACCCCTCAAATTCCGCTGCGCGCTCCATGAACATGCGCGTCGAACCAAAGCACCACATCTGGTTCGCCACTTCGCCCGCCAACGCAGGCCATCCGTCAACCCACCGGTCCCATTGGAAGCTGGTCTCCGCATAGGGGG